>URDM01000004.1 GCA_900546575.1 uncultured Prevotella sp. | reverse complement strand
AGGTATGACTTTTATTTGAATCTCCAAAACTTTCACTGAGAAAATGCTTAATTTTATTAGTATTTTAACAGTTGTTTGCAATTAGCGATGTTTTGAGAGTGTCTACACATTATATTATATATAAGGCGGAGGGAATGGCGGAGGGGACGGATTGTGTCTGTTGTGGAAAAGGAGTCCTTTTGGAGGGCAAAAGGGGTACATTTGGAGGGCAAAAGGAGTCCTTTTGGGAAACTACTGTTTTTACATCCGAAAACGACGGGAATTTTATGGGGTTGGGAGGAATAACCGCTCAGGCTACGGCGAGGATGCCATAGCCTCCTATAATGACGCCATAGCCTCCTATGTTATTGCTAATTTGATGCGGAATACGCCTTCGAGGGCAACTACAACTCACGCTATATGCTGCGCGACATAGGCTACGAGCGCGACTGGATGACCACAGCCGAACTCACGGGCAAGAGCAAAAACCACGCTCACTCGTGGCGTATCGGTGCCAATTTCTGGTGGAACCGCCAGGGCATTCAGGCCAGTACGGGTGTATATGCCCACACTATCGAGGCCAATCCGGCTTGGCTCAACCACAACGGAAGCCAGGAGTTTGCAGCCAACACGGATGGTGAGTACTACGACGGACACGAGACAAAGACGGCAATCTACCTCTCTGACGACTGGCAGGTGACCAACCGCTGGTGGCTCTCGGCAGGTGTACGCGGCGAATACTACGCTATGGGCGGTAAGAATGCATATGTTTACGCCATGCAGCATCCTAACTCACAGGACTTCGCCGGACCGTACATGCCTATCCTCGATGCCGTAAACATCCACCTGGGACGTGCCGGCATATTCTGGAACACACCTTGGATGAAGCTCGTTTCGCAGGTTTCGCTCATCCAGCAGTCAAATTACAAGAGCCGCACACAGTTCACCAACCCCAACAACTCGTCTGACGTAGTGACAATACCTATCACCAACGACGTGCAGACAATTGGCTGGACCACCGACGTAGTGCTCACTCCGTTCAAGGGATTCACCTTCCACGGATTGCTGACATTGCAGAACCCGAAATACAAGAACTTCGACATCACAGCCAACTTCAGCGACGGCACATCCAAGAAGTACAACTTCAACGACAAGATCACTACCGGCGTGAGCAAGACAATCATCGAGCTTGACCCGAGCTATCAGTTCGACAAGTTCCGCGTATGGGCAAGCTTCCGCTATCAGAGCAAGCAGTATATCAACAAGACCAACAGCCTCTACTTCAACGGACGTTGGGAAACATTCGGCGATGTCGACTATAACATGAACAAGCACGTAGGCTTCTCTGTAAACGTTGTCAACATCCTCAACCAGAAGGGTTGCTCGGGCAGCATCGGTTCAGCCGACCTCATCGAGGACGTATCGTCTTACAAGAACTACCTCATGGCAGGATCTTACATCCGTCCGTTCACTATAGAGTTTGCAGCTCACATCAACTTCTAACATAACTGCGGAGGTCTATCGGCCTCCCAACATCTTTAAATAGTTTAAAATTGCACTATAGGCAGCCATAATATATAAAGGTATAAGTAGATTGTAACAGAAAAAGGATAAATTTGTAGATTGTAACAGAATAAGCAGCATTTGAAAGTTGAACCGAAAACAAAAAAAGGACATCATCAAAAACTATAAATCATTATACGTATGAGAAAATCATTTCTGACATTCGTGCTTACATTGCTCACTGGAGTACTGTTTGCACAACAACCGACAAGGGTGAACGTTGCTGAAGGCACACTCGAAGGCCTCAACGAATCGGGCATAAAAACATTCAAGGGCATACCTTTTGCAGCACCTCCCGTGGGCGATTTGCGATGGAAAGCACCTCAACCTGTAGAGAAATGGCAGGGCGTGCGCCAAGCCAAGGAGTTCGGTCCCAACCCTATGCAGGAGAATATCTTCGGCGACATGAACTTCGGCACGAAGAAGATGAGCGAAGACTGTCTGTATCTTAACATCTGGACTCCTGCCAAGAAGATGAACGAACATCTTCCGGTGCTTATATACTTCAACGGCGGCGGACTGATGTGCGGCAGCGGAAGTGAGCCTCGCTATGCAGGCGACGCTATGGCTCGCAAGGGCATTATATCTGTTACAGCCAACTATCGCGAGGGCATTTTCGGATTCTTTGCTCACCCCCAGCTCTCTAAGGAGACATCGTACAAAGGCTCGGGCAACTACGGTTTCCTCGACCAGGTGGCTGCCATCAAATGGATAAAAGATAATATCGCAGCCTTCGGAGGCGACCATAACCGCATTACTATTGTAGGCGAGTCGGCAGGTTCGATGTCGGTAAGCTCGCTTATGGCATCGCCTTTGTGCAAGGGACTGTTCGCTCAGGCTATGGGTTCGAGCGGTTCGGTTATAGGCACCAAGAAGGTTGCCACACTCAAGGAGGCTGAAACCCAGGGCGTGGAGATGACCAAGAAGATCGGATGCAAGAACATCAAGGAGCTGCGTTCGCTCTCTGCAGAGGAACTTATGAAGAAAGCTGGTGTCAAGAGTGTTCCTGTATACAACGTCGACGGATATTTCTGGACAAAGCAACCATACGATGTGTTCGCCAATGGCGAGCAGACCAAGGTGCCATTGCTCATAGGTGGCAACAATCAGGAGATGAACGCTATGGCTGTTCTCTACGGAAAGGCTCCCACAGTGGAGAACTTGAAGAATGCGGTTAAAGCCACTTTCGGCGACGCTACTGACGAACTCTTCAAGCTTTATGGTCTCAACACCGATGCAGACGTGATGGGACAGCCTGGCAACGAGCTCGCAGGCGACCTCTTCCTTGATTACTCTACATGGAAGTGGGGAAACATGCACAAGCTCACAGGCGGTCAGCCAGTATATCGTTATCGCTACTGCCATCCACGTCCCGACATGGTATTGAAGGACAAGGTGGCAGGTCTTGCAGGTGGAGTTCAGGAAAAGACAGCTGACACTCCTGCCGCTCCGCGTGCTCTCGGCGCTGTACACTCAGCCGACATAGAGTATGCCATGGGCACACTTCCTACCAATCGTGTGTACGACTGGCAGCCTGAAGACTACGTAATATCTGACATTTTCAGCAACTACTACGTCAACTTCGTGAAGACAGGCAACCCTAACGGACTCGGACTCGTTGATTGGCCAACTACCAACGGCAAGACTATCGCTCCTGTTCTGCAAATCGATGCCAACACATTTGTTAAGGAAGACCCTGACATGGAGAAGCGATACGAGATTATGGATGGTTTGTTCTGGAAGTAAACATTTGTTTAATTCTCGTATAATTTCTTGCAAAAGTTTGATTATTCTGATTTAATGCTGTATCTTTGCCATAGGCTATAATACAATCAGTTATGAGACAATCAGAAGAACGATATATCAGAATCTCAGATAAAAATAGCAACAAAAAGATATTCACAAAACTGTTTGACGCTGCTGCAATAGCCCGTTTCTCACCTACGGAATTGCGCGAATATGAAGACAGCCTCAAAGCTTATAGGGATATAAAGAACTCGTTGGACACAGCAAAAGAAGAAGGACGTGCTGAAGGAAGAGAGGAAGGACGTGCTGAAGGAAGAGAAGAAGGACGCGCTGAAGGCATTGCAATGGTGGCAAAAATGATGTACGCAAAAGGCATGGACATTGATGTCATTGCATCAATGACCGGCTTGAGTACGGACGAAGTGGAAAGTCTGTGCAGACAATAAGGCATACAAACTAATTAAAGCCAAAAGAACAACATTATCAGGCATAAGCAACAGACCTGACAATGTTGTTCTTTTTTATTTACTGTAACTTCCAATTTAAAACATTGCATTGTGTATTTCTTGCTGTTTTCGTTTTTTATCACGAACTTTGCCATTCGAAAACCATAACTTAAGACAAAAAAAATGATAACCAAAAACAAAACAATCTCTCAACTGAAGCGATTATTGCTCTCGCTTCTGTTGCCCGCTGCAATTACTACAGCCATTCCTTTGCAGGCTCAGACCTGCACATCCAAGTTGCCACGCCAGCTGCGCATAGCTTCCTACAACATACAGCATGGCGTTGGTATGGACCAGAAACTCGACTACAAGCGCATAGCCAACGTGCTGGAGGACATCAATCCCGACGTAGTAGCCATACAGGAGGTTGACAGCATGACCCGCCGTACCGACAACACCTACTCACTCGGCGAGATAGCCGACCACATGCGCTACTATGCCTCGTATGCTCCTGCCATCAGTTTCGACGGCGGCAAGTACGGCATCGGCATTCTCTCGCGCAAGCGTCCCGTAAGAACCGAACAGCATGCGTTGCCCGGACGCGAGGAAGCACGTACGCTGCTCGTGGCAGAATTTGACGACTACGTATTTGCAGCAACCCATCTCTCGCTCACCGAAGCCGACCTTATGGCTTCGATAAGCATAATTGAGAACGTTGCAAAGAAATGCTACAAGCCGTTTATCATTGCCGGCGACCTTAACGCCCAGCCCGATTCGCCATTCATAAAGCAACTTGAGAAGAATTTCTACATATGCAACAACAAGGGCAAATCGTGGCCTGCCGACAATCCTCGTGAGTGTCTCGACTACATTGCCGTGTACAAAAGCTATGGCGATGTGCGCCGTCCAGGACCTGCCGAGAAAGGTTGGGAACAGTACAGGCCGTACGTCGGCGAGCCTGCCGTGACGCTTCACTCCGAAGTAGTGAACACTCTCGCCTCCGACCACCGCCCTATCTTTGCCGACATTGTGCTGCCCACACCTGTCGACAAGCTGCTTACAACGCAACCTTATCTGCAACTTGCCACCCCTACTTCAATGAACGTGATGTTCCAGACCAACAGCGTGTGCCACTGCTGGATAGAATACGGCACCGACACGCAGCATACACAGCGCGCCCGTACCATACTTGACGGACAGGAGGTGTGCTATGACATCGAGAACAACATCAGGCTTGACAACTTGAAGCCCGGCACACGCTACTATTATCGCGTGTGTGCAATGGAAATATTGTACAAGGGAGCCTACTCCAACCACTTCGGAGCCGACACGCTGCGCACTCCGTTCTACTCGTTCCGCACTCCTGCCCTCAAGGACGAGGACTTCACGTGCCTCGTCTTCAACGACCTGCACGAGCACGGCGAGACTCTTGCCCACCTGAAGAGCCTTTGCAAGGGCATCGACTACGACTTTGTGATATTCAACGGCGACTGTCTGCCCGAACCGCGCAACCGTGAGCATGCCATAAGCATGATACACAGTCTGGCTGATGAGGTGAACGGTGCAGAGAAACCAGTCATATTCCTGCGTGGAAATCATGAGATACGCAACTTCTACTCGGCTGGAATGCACCATCAGATAGGCTACTACAACGACAAGACCTACAGCGCATTCACACGCGGCAACACCCGATTCATGCTGCTCGACTTAGGCGAAGACAAGCCCGACTCAACGCCCGTGTATGGCGGACTGAACGACTTCACGCAGCTCAGATGCGACCAAGTGGAGTTTATAAAGAAGGAGTTGGCAAGCCGTGAGTTCAAGTCGGCACGCAATCACGTGCTCATAAGCCACATACCTGTATTCGGCAATACCGACAGCTATCGCCCTTGCACCGATTTGTGGGGTCCGATGCTCAGCCGTGCACCGTTCAATGTGGCGCTGGCTGCACACACCCACAACGCCAAGTTCTATCCTAAGGGCGTTGACGGATGCAGCTATCCCGTATATGTAGGAGGCGGATATAACAAGAGTGACGCCACAGTGGCTGTGCTAAGCTGCCGTGGCGGCAAGCTCAGCATGCGTGTATTGTCCGACAATCCCGACACACGCTGGACTCTGAACAAATAGCAGCCCTACTCGTCGGCATACATCTGTGCGACGGCGTCGGCAAAGTTCTTCTCGGGTATGCATGCGTTATGGCGCACACGCAGACGATAGTTGTATATGGTCTGGGGCAAATAATGCAGAAACTCGGCTATGCTGACGCTGTCGGTGATGCCCATGCTGACGAGGGCATAGATGCGGAGCTCGGGCGTAAGACGGTCGGAGGCAGGCAGAATCGGTGCACAGCATGGCATAGTTGAAGGCGCGCTCGGTGCCGCCACATCTGCACATCCTCCGGCATGTTTTCTACCGGTGTGGATATATGGTTAAGTATGCGTTGCGCGTCAATCAGTTCGCCACATAGAATCATAATATACGCCCTGTCGAGCATTGCCGACACTTCAAGGTTGGGAATATCAGCTCGGCTTGCCACTTCCTGGCACAACAACGCATAGTGTTTTGCCGAATCGCTGTCGTACTTCATGTACTCGGTACATACGCTTGTAGAAATTGTAACGTTCGGTAGGTGTGACGTAAGTCCCGGCAGAGCGCTTTATAAGATTGATGTTCTGCTGTTTCTGACGGTCGTAGTTGGCGCTGTTTGCCACGACGGAGTCAAGCCGCTGGAGGTCGGTTTCGATGTCAAACTTCACATTCTGCGCAATTGTACTGACCGATGCGAGCAATGACACAATGATGAATAAAAATGCTTTCATTGCAAGAATTGCACTATTAGGTTTATAACTCGTGGCAAAGTTACACAAAACGAACGAATTATAAGCATATAAAGTTGAAATGTTGTGGTGGCGTTGTGGTGAGATAACATTCAACACTTAACATTCCACTTTCCAAAAGGAGTCCTTTTGGCTTCCAAAACGAATCCTTTTGCTCCCTAAAAGGAGTCCTTTTACAATGCAAAACGAGTCCTTTTGGAAGGCAAAAGGACTCGTTTTGAAACAGCCATTATTTATACTTGGATTCTCTACTCTTTATTCTTCTTGTATATGCCGTCTACAATGGAGTCGGCGAGCGAGATGTTGGGCACGAGGATTTCGTTGCACTTGAGCGACCGTGCTACGAGGAGGAATATCTCGGCAGCGGGCATTATCACGTCGGCGCGGTCGTCCTTGAGCTTGTATTGCTGCATGCGCTCCTCGATGGAGAGCGGTGCCAGCTCGGCATAGAGTTGCTTGAGCGTGTCCACGGGCAGCGTGCGCGAGTCGCCCTTGACGTGCGCCAGCTTGAAGAGACGGTTGATGTTGCCGCCCGAACCGATAATCTTGGTGTCGGGAAACTCCTCGGCATACTTCTCGAGCATGCGGCACATGGCGTTGCGCTCTTCCTGGGTCACGGCTCCGGCAAGCATGCGCAGAGTGCCCACGTTGAACGAGTGGCTCTCTGCCAATATGCCGTCGTGCAGCAAGGAGATTTCGGTGGAGCCTCCGCCTACATCGACGTAGGCATAGTTGCCTTCGGTACTGGCGGTGTTCTCCACGAGGTTGTTGCACAGCAGCTGCGCCTCCTCGGCTCCGGGTATTATCTCCAGACGGATGCCCGTGGCCTTCTCGATGCGTCGCATCACCTTCTTGCCGTTCTCGGCGTCGCGCATTGCCGACGTGGCGCAGGCGCGGAAGTGCTCAACATTGTACAGTTGCATAAACTCGCTGAATCCCTTCATCATGTGCATCATCATGCGCTGGCGCTCCTTCGAAATCTTGCCGAGCGCAAAAACGTCCTTGCCCAGTCGCAAGGGGATGCGGATGAAGAGCAGTTTGCGTATACGTGACGACTCGGGTGCGTTGTCGTCGAAACTCTTTATGAGCAGTCTGGCTCCGTTGGAGCCTATGTCTATAGCGGCGATGTTCATATCTTGTTGTATTCGATGTGCAGTTCTTCCTGCGAGCGGAACGGCTCTACGCCTTCCTTCACGGGTTGTATCTCGTTGGTGCCACGGCCGTCTACGATGCGTCCGTTGGTAGTGTCGCGCAGTCCGTAGTCGACGGTTCGCATGAGGTCGCGCTTCATTTCGTCGTCGTAGACGGGTGTGAGCACCTCGATACGGTTGACGAGATTGCGCGGCATCCAGTCGGCTGAGCCTATGAAGTAGCGTGGCTTGTCGTTGTTGCAGAATATCAGTATGCGTGAATGTTCGAGATAACGGTCGATGATTCCGACGACGCGTATGTTGTCGCTCACACCCTCTATGCCCGGCACGAGCGAGCAGTTGCCGCGTACAAGGGCGTCGATGCGCACTCCGGCACGCGATGCGACGTACATCTTGTTGACTACATCGGGGTCGGTTATGTGGTTTATCTTTATCTTGACCCACGCCGGACGGCCCTCCTGCGCGTTCTTTATCTCGTTGTCGAAGAGTCGCAGAATGCGCGATTTCATTGAGTTTGGCGACACGAGCAACTCGCGGAAGCGCATCGGCGAGAAGGGACGGTCGATGAAGTCGAACACCTTGGCCACCTCGCTCACGATGCCCTGGCGGGCGGTCATCATCAGATAGTCGGTATATACGCGTGCGTTGCCCTCGTGGAAGTTGCCTGTGCCCACGCAGGCTATGTCGCCCTTAGTGGTGTTGATGTACAGCAGTTTGCTGTGAATCTTGAGTCCTTCGACACCGAATATTACATTGACGCCCTCTTCCTGCATTCGCTTGCTCCACTTGATGTTGCTCTCCTCGTCAAATCGCGCCATCAGTTCGACCACAGCCGTGACCTTCTTGCCGTTGCGGGCGGCACAGATGAGCGCCTTCACCACCTTCGAATCCTTGGCAAGACGATAGAGTGTGGTCTTTATCTCCTTGACGCTGGGGCGCAGGGCAGCCTCGCGCAGCAGTCGGATGTAGGCGTCGAACGAGTTGTAGGGCACGTGTATGAAGCGGTCTTTCTTGCGTATCTGTTCGAAGAGCGACTCCTCGGCGAGGAATTCGGGCTTCATCACAGGCTGCCACTTCTCGTATTTCAGTTCGTTGTGACCGCAGTCGGGGAACGACATGAGGTCGCGGTGGTTCTGATAGCGTCCGCCTGCGAGCGAAGTGTCAAGTTCGCGCACATTAAGACGGTCGAAAACGCGCTTCTGCATGTCGCGTGGCATGTCCTTGTCGTATATCACACGGATGGGTTCGCCACGCTTTCGCGAGCTCACTCCGAGCGCTATCTTCTCCATAGCGCCGTAGTCGGCATCGTTGTCCACCTCCATTTCGGCATCCTTGGTGAACTTAAAGGAGTAGGCTTCGTATGTCGACGGCTTGGTGCCGATGAATATCAGAGGCAGACAGAAGCGTATCACGTCGTCGAGATACATGATGTTGTCGTAGCCGTCGCTCTGCGGCAGGCGTATGAAGCGGCCGTACACGCGGTCGGGAACCTTGATGACGGCATACTTCACCTTACGTTCCGAGTCGGTGTGGGTCTTCTTTACGACGAGGTATATGCGGTTGTCCTCAAGCGTGTTGAGGTCGTCGATGGCTGAGAGCCAGATGGGATTGGTCGAGCCGTTGAGCTTGTCGTAGTACAGACGCTTGAGAAATTGCTTCTGCTCGTCGTTGAGTTGGGTCTCGTTGAGCAGTCGGATGTGGTGTTCTTCGAGTTCGGCGAACACACTCTTTATCACCTTGGTGTATTCAGACGAATACTCCTCGTTGAGCCGGTTGATGGTCTTGAGCGTGCGCTTGAACTCCTTGCGGCGCTTGTCGGGCAGGCTTTCGCTGTCAGCCAAGCGATTGAGCGAGGCTACACGCACACGGAAGAACTCATCAAGATTGTTGCTGTAGATGCCAAGAAACGAAAGACGTTCGAGCAGGGGCACCTGCTGCTTCTCGGCTTCTTGCAGAATACGGTGGTTGAAGTACATCCAACTCACGTCTCGATCTATGTAGGTTGTTTGCTTTTTCATATTATAATATAAGACTAAAAGCCCTACCCCCGGCCCCTCCCCCGCAGGGAGGGGAGTGAAATGTAACGTGGGGATTGAAAATAGGGAATTAAAGTTTTATTATATCTGTTACAAAGTTGTGAGTTGTAAAGCATATCGCTCCCCTCCCTACGGGGGAGGGGCTGGGGGTGGGGCTTATTCTTTTCCCAACACCAGCATGTCACTATCTTCGGTGACATGCAACAGTTTGCGGAACGCTTTCTGCTCGCCGTCGGGCACAATAACCGAAAGCAGATTGTCGCAATCGCTGAATGCCGTGCGTGCCAGACGCTTCGGAGTGCCGAGGAAGGTAATCTTGCGCAGGCGGTCGCAGCCAGCGAAAGCGTAAGGATCGATTGTTGTGACCGAAGCAGGGATAACGACCTCTTCGAGAGCATCACAATCGCTGAAGGCATCACGGCCAATGCGGTCGAGTCCGTCGGGCAGTTGCACCTTCTTCAACTTGCTGCGGCGTGTGAAGGCAAGGCTGCCTATGGTGGTGACGGTCTTCGGAACGATAATCATCGAAGCATCGGTCATGCACGAGATGAGACGGGTGCGGTCGGCATTATAAAGTATCTTGGCATCAACGGCAAATGCTGCCGACTGACAGTTGACCACCTTGCTGTCAAGACCTACAAAAGGATTCTTGCCCATTTCTTCTACAGATGAAGGCAGACATACCGATTCGAGCGACAGACAACGGGCGAAAGCCTCGTCGCCAATGCGTGTCACAGTGGCTGGCATGGCTACGCTGCGCAGATAGGCACAACCCCAAAAGGCGTTGTCGCATATCTCTTGCGTGTCGTCCTTGACGGCATAGACTCCCTCAATGGTCTTCTTGGCGGCTACAAGACGGCGGCCACTCTTAGAGTAGAACACTCCCCATCCGTCGTCGCGCGCACCGTCCAGTTTCTTCAATGCAAGTTTTATGACCTGATTTTCAACTACATCATTACCATCAAGCCGCTTCTTAAGCGCACCCAATAATTCCTTCTTCTTCTCTTTCATTATATATAAATGTTAGCGTACTGCTATAAATGTTATCGTGCTGCAAAATTAGTGGATATAAACATAAAACCAATGACGCACAGATTACGATAGTATTACAATAGTATTACACAAGTTTCAGCCCTTTTGTCTGGCCCTTATTTCTGCCTGTAACACAATCGTAACACATTCGACACGCCTCGAAAACAAGCTATATGTAATTTTGCCGGCGTAAAAACAATACATAGCATAAGATGAGAAAAGTAATGACATCGGCTCTGCTGTGCCTTGCCGCAGCTACAGCCTCAGCACAACTGACGACAACTACCGACAAGAGCGAAACCGAAAAGGCTACGCCTGTAAATATACATGGTACGATACGCTCCAAATACGAATACCAGACCAGCGAGGGCGAAGGACGTTTTGAGGTGCGCAATGCCCGTATCAGCGTCGACGGCAGCCTGTCGCCTGTCATATCTTATAAGGCTGAGATTGACCTTTGCGACGAAGGCAAGATAAAGATGCTCGATGCTTACACACGACTGAAGCCCATAAGGGGATTGCAGTTCACCATCGGACAGATGCGGGTGCCGTTCACCATCGACGCCCACCGCTCGCCCCATCAACAATACTTCGCCAACCGCTCGTTCATTGCCAAACAAGTGGGCAATGTGCGCGACGTGGGTGCAGCTCTGGGATATTCGTTCAACGCAGGATTTCCTATCGTATTGGAAGCTGGAATGTTCAACGGCTCGGGACTTACCAACCAGAAAGACTTCTGGACCAAGAGCGTCAACTTCTCTGCCAAGGCGCAGATGTTCCTGCCGGGCGGATTCAATCTGACACTGAGCACACAGAAGATAAAGCCCGACCACGTCAATGTTATGATGTACGATGCGGGCGCTTACTGGCACGCTAAGGGTTGGCACGTAGAGGCGGAGTATCTGTACAAGCACTACGCCCACGATGCCTTCAAGCCGGTTCATGCCTTCGACTCGTTCGTAAGCTACGACATCCCCACGGGCAAGGGACTCGTACGCTACGTGACACCGCTGCTGCGCTACGACTACATGAGCGACCACAGCGACGGCACACGCTATCTTAACGGCAAGGCGGACAAGGGCGGAACGCTCATAGTCAACGATTCGCAGCGCTCACGACTCACCGGTGGCGTTACGCTGAGCCTCAAGAAGCCATTCGTGAGCGACATCCGATTCAATTATGAGAAGTATTTCTATAAGAACGGTGGCATACCGCACACATCAGAGAAAGACAAGTTTGTTGTTGAAGTAATGACGAGATTCTAATGTCTCGTCATTTTTTTGTGCCATATTGGGATATGTTTGCACCCAATGCGCCCATAAAAAGAAAAGAGGCTACGGCACATTTGCCATAGCCTCTTATATATATTAATAAGGTACAGAATCTTACATATCATCGCTGAAGAGCGGATCCTCAGGCGTAACCATCAACGGCTTCTGCTCAAACTCCTTGAGCAATGCCTCAGGCACGCACTTCTTATCTACTACAAGACGGAACATGTACTCGTTAAACCAGCGGTTGGTCATGATGATACAACCCTGGTGGCCGTTGGTAGCGCCCCAACTGTTCTCCACCTTCCACTTGATAGGATTGCCCTCGTTGTCGAGATCGACAGCAGTAAGGGTCATGGCGTGGGTAGAACCCGAATCGAATGTGGCGATACGGTCGGCCTTGTTCATAGGGAATGTGGTAGAGAAGAGCGACGCATAGTCGTAGTTCTCGGTGTCGGAGAATCCGCGCTCACGGTCAAACTGCTTGCCTACGTCGTAAGATGAATACATCTTCTTGCCGTCTTTGAGCGAAGCGATTGCCAACTTGGCAATTTCGTCCATCGGAAGGTTGAGATACTTCCAGTTGGTTCCGTCGTAAACGTGGCGGTCGTATTCCACTTCGTATGTCTTATGGTAAGGACGGCGCGGGTCGTTCATCACCATAATGAATGTGCCCTTGATAGGATTGCCCACCACCTCGTCGTAGAACGACTTAGGTGTGAAGCGGCGCGGCGCGCCTACAGCACGTCCGTTTTTGTCGCGGAACTGGTATGTGAATTCCTTAACAGGTTCGCCCAATGCGATGGAAAGCATGCGATAGATGGTCGAGAGCATCTCGGTCTTGCGCTCGGCAATGGCCTGCGGCTTCTTGCCGGCGGATGCCATACGATACAGTTCGAGGCCATACTCGCGCAGCTTTGAAGAAAGCAGCGAGCGCAGCTTTGATGTATTCTCGGCTGTATATGTCTCAGGCTGTGCCGACATCGGTACAAGTCCGTACTTCGGAGCGAGGTCGGCTACACCGCAGAATGTACCTCCGTCGTTGAGCGGACTTCTGAAGAAGAACTGCAGACGTGGGTCGTCGATGGGCTTCTTGGCGTTGTCGAGCACTCCCTGAAGCATCAGGTTGGCCTTCTCAAGCTGATCGTAGAAGAAGAGATAGTCGTGCGAGAAGTCCACACGCAACGAATCGGCATGACGGCGAGCGAAGTCGGCACGCAGCACATTGAAGCTTGAGAACATCCAGCAGCGGCCCGAACTCTTCTGATTGTGTATCGACTGTTTGGGAGTCTCTACGCTGAAGTGCGAGTCAAAGAGTCCCTGGTTGGCGAAGTTCTTTGCCAAGTCGTCAATCTTGTTTGCTGCCAAAGCGTTGAAAAGTGCCTTGTTGACAGGCGCAGATTCCTGAGCTTTAACGATTTTCTGCAATGTCTGCGACGAGATGCCGCCCTGCTTGTTCAGTGTCTGGGCGCCAGCCATTGGGGCAAGCGCAAGGCATAAGCCTAACAATAATGTCGATTTGTTCATAAATAATTATTTAAGATAGTTTTTGGCATAGCAACACGATGTGTACTAATCTTCATAGTTCTCCTGCCCGTCGGTCTTTCCGTGGAGGGCTTCTCTGAACGAATCCCAGTCCTGAAAGCCTACGAGCAGCGAAATACGGTCGAGAGTTTCGCGCGAGGGCTTCTCCTTTCCGGTGATGTACAGACGCAACTTGTCGAGGGCGCGCACCTTCTGAGGAATGCGCTCTAACTCATGCTCGACGGTGTCAAACAGTTTCTTCAGTGCGTAATTAATGCTCATAACATCCTAACATGTAATATTTTGACGCAAATGTACTGCTTTTTAATGGAAATGTACCGCTTTTTAGTGGAAAAATCGTAATTTTGCATTCATATTTTTCATTCTTATATTCACTGTATGAAAGAATTAGCACTCAAGTACGGATGCAATCCGAACCAAAAGCCTTCGCGCATATATATGGAAGAAGGCGAACTCCCCATCGAAGTACTCAACGGCCGTCCCGGTTACATCAACTTCCTCGACGCTCTGAACTCATGGCAGCTCGTGAAGGAGCTGAAATCCGCTACAGGACTGCCCGCTGCAGC
The DNA here is from genome assembly GCA_900546575.1 of uncultured Prevotella sp. Taxonomy (GTDB): domain Bacteria; phylum Bacteroidota; class Bacteroidia; order Bacteroidales; family Bacteroidaceae; genus Prevotella. The sequence continues at coordinate 55,749 of URDM01000004.1, read as the reverse complement.
TTCGTTCAAGCACGTTTCGCCTGCCGGAGCAGCCGTAGGTCTGCCACTGAGCGACACCCTTAAGAAGATTTACTTTGTCGATGACGTTAAGATTGAGCTCTCGCCGATAGCCTGCGCTTATGCTCGTGCCCGTGGAGCCGACCGTATGAGCTCTTATGGCGACTTCGTTGCACTGAGCGACACTTGCGACGCAGCCACAGCAACTCTCATCAAGCGTGAGGTGAGCGACGGCGTTATCGCCCCAGACTTCACTCCCGAGGCTCTCGAAATACTCAAGGCAAAGCGCAAGGGTACATACAACGTGATTAAGATTGACCCCAACTACACTCCGGCTCCTATCGAGCACAAGCAGGTATATGGCGTGACATTCGAGCAGGGACGCAATGAGGTGAAGCTTGACGACCCCGCTCTCTTCGAGAATATTCCTACAAAGGCAAAGAACTTCACACCAGAGGCTATTCGCGACCTTATCATCTCGCTCATCACTCTGAAGTATACTCAGTCTAACTCGGTATGTTATGTAAAGGACGGACAAGCTATCGGCATCGGCGCAGGACAGCAGAGCCGCATCCACTGTACTCGTCTGGCTGGCAACAAGGCCGACATCTGGTGGTTGCGCCAGCACCCGAAGGTTATGAACCTTCCGTTTGTAGACGGCATTCGTCGTGCCGACCGCGACAATACCATCGATGTTTACATCTCGGAGGACCACGACGACGTTCTGCGCGACGGCACCTGGCAGATGTTCTTTAAGGAAAAGCCTGAGGTATTGACCATGGAAGAGAAGAAGGAATGGATTGCACAGAACCGTGGCGTAGCCCTCGGCTCAGACGCATTCTTCCCGTTCGGCGACAACATTGAGCGTGCTCACAAGAGCGGTGTGGAGTATATTGCACAGGCAGGTGGCTCAGTACGCGACGACAATGTTATTGATACTTGCGACAAGTACGGCATCACAATGGCATTCACAGGTGTCCGCCTGTTCCATCATTGATTTTAATTAAAACATAAACTGACGATTATGAGCAAAGGCGACGATATAGACGCAATCATTGCCGGGGGCGGAATCTCCTGGGGTCGTGGCGGTGCATCCAACCGAAACAACGACGACGACGGCAAGGTGAAGACCAAGGCTAAGAAGAAGAAATACATCACCGGAGCCCATGGTAGCGGTTCGGCACGTCAAAAGGCGAAATATCGCGAACAACGTGCAAACCGACACAAGAAATAATTTTACTTAGTTGAGAGTTGAAATTTGAGAGTTTAGAGTTATGATATGCTTTTGCAGCATAAGGCAATAATCAAAAGATTGTAACATGTAATCACAACTTTAAACTCAATTCTCTCAACTCTTAATTATAACAAAGCGCCCTGCAAAGGCTGAAGCATATTAATTATTGCTTTACCTTTGCAGGGCGCTTTTGTTATTTCAACTTTAAGCTTTCAATTTTCAAATACCGTTTTACTCCTCGTCTTCCTCACCCAGCAACTCAGCAACCTTGTCGCAGTACGACTTGGCGTATGCATTGTTCTTCAATACGGGCGAGAGAGCGTTAGAGAAGCGCTGGTTGTACGACTTGTCGAGAATGTTGAGGAAGTCGCGTTCCATAATATACGGAGACACGGGCGAAGTGTTGTGGTCGAGAACGAAGCGCACCTGAGCCTCAAGCTTGGCTATCTTCGACAGATCCTTACGCTTGCAGAGGGTCTCATACTCGTCGTATAGCTTCTGGTCGGCAGCCGACGAAGCCTTGAAAGGAGCCATCTTTACAGCTGAAGCATCCGTTGCAGTCTTAGCATTTGACTTTGCTGGCTTAAAAGGCTTGCTCAGAATGTCCTTCACAGTATTAACAAGTTCCTCGCCACGGAGATTGAACTTCACTACATTTCCAGCCGGATCGATGAGAACTGTATGAGGAACGCCACGCACATTGTACAGACGTATGATGTCAGACGACCATGCCTTCAGCGTAGACACGTGTATCCAGTTCTTGTCAGACATCTGATTCTTGGCAATACAGTTGGTCCAATCGCTGCGTTTGCTGTCGATTGAGTAGCTCAACACTTTGAAGTTGTCCTTGTTTTTAGCCTCAGCCAGAGCCTTCTTGATGAATGGTATCTCACGACGACAAGGCGCACACCACGATGCCCAGACGTCTAAGAAGACGTACTTTCCCTTCAGTTGCGACAACGACAGCGACTTTCCGTTGACTGTAAGAGCAGTGAAGTCGGGTGCCGGACTGCCTTCCACCATGTCGCTTGAGAGCAACTGGTTCTCCAGTTCCTTATAGATGGGATGGCTGTGCAGGCGCTCTGGCAGAGCAGCCATAAACACATCGTGCAGATACTGTGGCTTGAACATATAGTAGAGGTCGTACTTCAGAATGAAGAGACTTGCCTCGCTGTCGATGTGCTTCATGAAATAATCCATCACATCGGCCTTGTAATACACACCGTTGGCATTGAATATAGCGCCGTGATAAGGCATATACTTGCGGTCGTCATTGGTGATGCTGTCAGGCAAAGAGGCGCGAAGCTTCTCGATATTCACCTTAGCGTCGTCGGCATTTTTGTTGTGCAGCATGGCATAACCTGCGAAGATGTCGTTGTTCTTGGTTCCGTAAGCCTTGGCACCAACGGGGAAATTGCCGTCGAAAGGCTTGAACTTGATGTTGCCAGGTTCAAGAAGCAGCTGAGCCGAACCATTGTCGAAGCCTGTGATAATAGCAGCCTCAACATCCTTAGGAGCAGTTCCTTCGAAGTGGAAGCAGCGGTTCTTCACCACAGCCGAGTCAATCATGAGCTCCTGACCGTTGACGATATGCTTCAGATACACTTTCTTTATCGCCTGCGGAGTATAGCGCAACGAGTCGCGTGTCAGCTCACCGTCGATGGTGAAGCGGCGTGCTGTCTGTGCCATAGTTGGCATAATGCCCATGCAAGCCAATGCAAATAATAAGATTCTGGTTTTCATTTTATGTTTTAAATTTGGTTTTTAGAATATACATCATTACTTGAGTCGTTCCTTAAGGAAGTTCGCGAGCGCCTCACCACGAATGTTTGTGGTGATGATATGGTTTTCTTCGTCGAGTATATATATGGCCGGTACAGCCTTGACATCGTAAGTACGAGCCACCTCACACTGCCATCCCTTGAGCGAACTGACGTTGATCCAGGGCAGACCATCCTGCTTGACAGCCTTCAGCCAGCGCTCCTTTACATTGTCGAGCGACACGCTTACAATCTCCAATCCTTTGTCGTGATACTGCTCATACATACGCTTGAGCGACGGATTGTTCAATCGGCAGGGTCCACACCATGAAGCCCAGAAGTCAACAATCTTCACCTTAGCCTTCACTTTGCTCAGAGTCACCATGTTGCCTTTGAGGTCTGGCAGAGTAAAGTCGGGTGCTTTGCGTCCCTGAGTCACCTTCTCCATGCGCTGAATGCGTTCGAGCATGATTCGACCACTGGGCGAATTCTTTGCACCTTCGCCCATAGAGTCGTACAATCTACGCGTGTCGGCGAGGTTGAGTTCAGCCATCAGCGCGTTGGCGTTGTAGGTATAGGCAGCAATAACGTCGTCGTGCTGCTTCAGGAAAGCCTGAGTTTCGGCGTTGATGTTGTCATTGAGCGTGCGCAAGGAGTCGTTTGTGGCGCTGGCGCTGCGGAATTTGTTGGCAGCACGCAATGCGTCGTAACGCGCCTGCATAGCTTTCGACTCGGCATGAAGTTCTGCCGAGCGCTTAGTGAAAGCCATCCACTCGTCCTGAAGTTTTCCACCTTTAATATAAGCGGCGTCTCCGTCGCACAGAAAAGCGTCGTACTTGGCGTTGGGTTCGGCAATGAAGTTGAATCCGCCGCTATAGCCTCGCACTACAATCTGTGCCATAACAGGCTCCTTTACTTTCGCCTTGAGCTGGAACTTAGGCGCCTTGAAGTCGGCAACACCGAGTGTGTCCATGCGGTTTTCGCCTACTTGTGCCACAAGCAGGAGCTGTCCCTGCTTGACACCCTCAATCTTTCCACTAACGACAACGTCGCTTTGAGCCTGTGCGGTGAAGGCACTGCCCGCCCAAGCGAGCAGTGCCAATGAAATATTACGTAACATTATTGATTGTCTTTAATGAATGACCAAACGTGTGCAAACTGCACATCAAGGATACGTCCGAAAGCATTGCCCTCTGAATCCTTATCGCAGAATACGCTGTACGATTCGTCGACATCAGCTGCCGGATTGAGTTTGATTTCGGCTACAGCTCCGTTGGCGTCCTTGTTCATACCGATGCTGAGATACAAACCGAGTTCGCCGAAGCTACAGAATTCCGAACTGTTGCTCGCAGCATCTTCCGTGCGGAACTTGATTACGCTAACGGTATAGCCCTCAGGAGCTGTATATATCACCTGTTCATCGCCGTTAGAGAGGTTGTGACGTATCACATTGTCGTCCTTGGCGTAGAAGATGTAGTTGGTAGAGAACCACGGATTGTAGGTGATGCTTGCCAGATTAGAGCCCGGATGGAAATCGGGGAGCATCTTACCTGTGATGGTAAACGCGCTCTCCGATGCTCCTGCATCACCGCCACGGCTCTTGTCTCCAGCGTCAACGGGGGTAAGTTCGTAGAGATAGAAGTTGTTGTCGGCATCCTTGAAGATGAACTGCGGCTTGGCATCGGGGAAGAACTCGTTGTGCGAAGCTATAAAACCATACACAGCAGTCTTGCCTACCGGTGATAAAGTTCCTAACGAACTGAAGTCAACCTTGGCATCCATCACAGGCTGTGAGCTATGCGGCGGATTCTGTGCATATTCGTTCAACTGATACGGGAACCAATCGCCGTTAGACTGATAGATAAAGCGATTGTTCTTGGCATCCCACAGTACGTAGTAACTTTCAGTTGCGGTAGCGGCAGTAACTTTATAGTCGCCGGGGTGAAGCGACTCCTCGGCATTCTCACCAGGCACTGTATAGAACGGAGCCCACTTGCCTATGTAGAATTGTCCGTCACGTGAGAGCAGACACTTGTATGCTGCAAATCTTGAAATGTCGCCCACACTGATTACACGGCTTGCTACAAACGATGATGAAACCGCAGGTACAAGGGGTACGTTGTATGTATCCAAAGCCTTGAACACGTTGTAGGTGTTGCCTCGTCCGTTAGAACGGAACACCATAAGACCATTCACTTCAGGGTCAGGAGTTGACGTATAGCCCAGCTTAACGGCATCGGCAAACGGGTTGTCTGTGATGGTTGGCTTGGCAGTCTTGTAAGCATTGCTGCGGCTTTCGAGCGTTGTACCAATCTTCTCAACGTTGCCGAGGAAAGTCTCGCCGCCCTTCTGATGCAGGAAGAAGAGACTATTCTTGAAGAGCAGACGTGTCTTGACGTTCAGTTTGGCATAATAGTCGAGGTCGGTAGTGCGGTCCTTCACCTCCATTATTACCGCATAGTCGCGATTGGTGTTGGCAGGGAACTCGAGATCGACATAACCCTTGGTGTGAAGAGTGTCCTTCACAGCCTCAACGATTGGACGTCCGGTCATCGGGTCGGTCTTGCTTGCAGTATAAGAGGTATACCATGTGAAGTCGAGATTGTCGTAGTTGTCGGACAAAGTCTGCGAGAGCTTTGCCTCCACACGCTGCACTTTGTCTTCGGTAAGGGGCAATTGCACCTCGATAACCTTTCCCGACATGCCTTCGTAAGCCTCAGGCTGGTAGCTGACATTGCTAATGTCAACCTGATTCATGCTGTCGAAGCGGTAGTCGTAGTTGCCTTTGTCCTCATAGCACGATGTGAGGAGCAGGGCACTCATGGCTACATATATTATATTTTTCATAATCCTTCTGTTTTGTTATTTGAAGTTATTGCTTTTCTTGGGGTTCATCCGCAGGAGCAGTAACGCCGTCGGGGAAGAGACTCGGGGCTTTCTGCTTGAATATCTTGTAGAATTCGTATATCACCTGCTCACCCATGTACGTCCAGTTGAGGTTAGCATCAGTGTCCCACATCGGCGTATTTGTCATGCTGGCATCGTCCCACTGCAGCTTGACGGGGAACAACTGGAAGGGCTTGAAGCCATCGACACTGCTGCTGGCAATCTGAAGCATCTTCTTATACTTAGCCTCTGAGTACTCGCCGTAATACTTCTTAATCATAGGAGCGGTAAGACTGTTGGTCCAGAATGCAGGAGCCACAACATCATAGTTCACTCCTTCAACCATAGGAACGCTGAATGCAGAGTTCAATCCCCAATAGCTATAGCCTTGTTCAAACTGATTATTGTAGTTCTGAAGCATCAACAGCACAGCGTGCTTGTTGGATTTCTGCATCTCAGCCTCATCTGTTGAACCAAACACCTGATACTCATTCTGAGTGGTTACACCCAGACTCGAAGCCAATGTACCGAATCCATAACCATCGTAATTGCCGAAATACTTGTTCTGAAGGTCGCCCCAATATTCAGGCTGTTCATAGGCATCATAGAAGAGTGTGCCATCGAGGAACGGAATATCATAAGGAATCGCCTCTGTAGGATGAGCATTGTGCCAGTCGCGCACAGCGTAAATCAGACGCGGATTGTACTGATTGCTCTGCGTATAGCTGTCGTCGCTATAGAAAGCAGCCTTCTTCAGAGTCTTGGCAATGAACTTATACTTCTCAGCAGTCCACTCGCCGTAGTAACTGTCAGTCCAGTTGTCGGGACGCTCATATACCTCCTTGGTGTAGATTACGAAGCTGTTGAAGTCCTTCATGCTCTTGTCAGCCTGCTCGAAGGTTATCTTCACGGCATAGGTAGTATTCTCCTGAGTGGGACGAGCCACTTCCACCTCAACCGTCTTGTCGTACTCGCCGGCCTTGACTTCAATCGTAGGCAGAGTCACCTGCGGCGTTTCATAGCCCTCAACCGGCTCAGCCTTGAGCTTGATAGAAGTAGTCTGCTCGGGCAGATGACCAAGCAATCGGATCTTAAGAGGCACATATCCCACCTCCGGATTGGTCACGATAGAGTCGGCAAAGTTGATAGTAGCTGTCATGTCGTCAGCCGAATTGTAGTTGAAGTAGTAACCGTCCGACTCACCACCAAACAATGTAGGGTCTTCCTGACTGCAAGAAGCCATGAGCGCACCTACTGCCATCAGTCCCAATATGTATGTTTTATTGATACGTAATTTCATAATTAATCATTTGAAGTGTTGTTTGATTCTTCATCAGTCCAGCCATATTCCTTCTCACGGTCGGGCAATGGGAACACATAACGCTGCTCGTTCATGGTGACTATAGCGTCGGTATTAGCCTCGTGCGAGTAGTCGAGAGTCCTGATGCCATGATGCTTGAGGAAGTAGAAGTACTGGCCCTCGGCATAGAACTCCTTGCGATACTCCTTGCTCAGAGCCTCGGTGCGAGCCGCATCGTTAGCGAAACTGCTGTAAGCGTTGGAGCGTGAGATGCCGCGATGGCTTCTTACATTATTAATATACTGCGGAGCATCACTCAGAGGCGACATTTCGCAGAGGATGTAATACATCTCCGGCAGACGCACGAGGGGTATGATGCTCTGGTCATTCTTGAGATACTTGCGTGTGATAACGCGGCTTACGCCATCGTAAACATACACACCTGCACCACGACGGGCACGGAAGTCGGCATCGCGCTCGTTGCCTTCAGCCTCAAAAATGCGCTTGTAGTTCTGCAGACTGATCCAATACTGAGTGGTAAAGTCGGGACCTTCGGCGAAGTAAGAAGAGAAACGGTCGCTCATCTTATACTTGTGGATGGCAAAGAGGGCCTCGTTGAACTGTGCAGGGTCGTTGGAATTTGACGTCTGGAGCGTAAGTCCGCAATGGTTTATCACCTCATTGGCGCAGCTTATTGCATTCTCGGCATCGCCGGCATAGCAATATACACGTGCCTGAAGGGCCTTCACGGCGTAATAGTTCAATCTGTAGCGGCGCTCGTTGCCCGAAAGGTTGATGTTCTTCTCAAAAGCGAGATACTGCTCAGCCTGCTTCAGGTCGTCGATAATCTTGCCCACAATGGTCTCAGCCGCAAGTCGTGGCTGCTTGGTGTTGTCGGCCACCACACGATAAGGGATGCTCAGATTCTGCTTACCAGCCTGATAATCCATCGGACCCCATGCACGCAGCAGGTCGAAGTGGAGGAAAGCACGCATGGCGTAAGCCTCGCCATAATACATATTGCGTGTCTGCTCGTTTCTGAGCACGCGCTGTCCGTTCTTGTTGAGCCACTTCATGAAGTTGTTGGTATTGGCTATCACGTTGTACGACTTTTCCCAAATGGCAGCCATACGCGCCTTGGTGCCGTAGCCTTGCGACTCCTGCGTATACTGATAGATGGCTTCGCGGTCGGTGGTTCCGTCGGGAATGCGGTCGTAAAGTTGTGCCAGCTGGTCGATAAGTCCAAACGACATGTCGTGACCGTAGCAGTCGTCGTCGGTCAGGAGTATGTAGATACCGGCAAGAGCGCTCTCAAAACCTTCGGGAGTTTCGTAGAGTTCTTCCGCCTTGATATTGGTCTTAGGGCTCACGTCAAACCAGTCTGAGCACGAAGTCAGACACAGCACTGCCAAGGCAAGAGCACCCGTATATAATGATTTCAGTTTCATAGTGTACACCTTATATATATTATTTGAAAATGAGTGACAACGACAGAGTGTACGAACGTGCGAACGGATAGTCGAGTCCACGCTCCATCTTGACACGCGAGATACGGAACAGGTCGTTGGTAGTGAAGTTCAGAGCCAGCACGTCGATGTTCAGCTTGCGCAGGAAGTTGAACTTCTCGTAGCGCATACGATAGCCGACGCTCATGGTAGACATCTTCAGTTCGTCGTCGTCCATGATGAATCGTGTGCTCTGTTCGGTCTGGCTTGCAGTGGCATCGAGCGAGAACTTCTTGAAGTAAGTCACGTCGCCCGGCTTCTGCCAGCGGCTCGACATGGCACGGCGGTCGAGGTTGTAGGCTATGTTGCGGTTTTCGATCTTGTCGACGAGTGTAGAGTTGTACACGATGCCACCGAACTTATAAGTGAAACCTACGTTGAAGCTGAGGTCCTTATAGTTGAGCGAGCTGCTGATAGTGCCGCTTAGCTTCGGGTTGGTGTCTCCGACGGGCACCTTGTCGTTGCTGTTCCACTCGAATGTCTTCTGTCCGTCGCGTGTGAGGAACACCTCCTTGCCCGTGATGGGGTCGATGCCCAGCGAGCGTACGGTGAACAGAGTGGTGGTAGAATATCCCTCCTGCAGCACTGGGAGCGGAGCGTCCTTCGACGCCAGCTGGCGCTCGTTGATCTTCTGCAGATAAGCCGATATCTTGCGTATCTTGTTCTTGTTGTGATTGGCATTGGCGTTGATGGTCCAGTAGAGTTGCTTGCGTATGTTCTGGTAGGCAATCACGTTCAATGTCACGTCAAATCCCTGGTTCTGCAACTCGCCGGCGTTGATGTTCTGCGAACTGAAACCTGTAGACGGAGCCAGGTCGTACTGTGTCATCATCTGGCGTGTGATGTTGTTGTAATAGTTGAATGTGGCGTTGATGCGGTTCTTCCAGAAGCCTATGTCTACGCCCAGACTGAACTGGTCGGTCTTAGCCCATTTGAGGTCGGGATTGTTGAGTCCCTGCAGCACGGCACCCAGTGAAGCGAACGAATTGTAAGGCTTCATGGTGTTGGTGAAGGTATAGAACTCCAGAGTCTCGTAAGGATTAGAGCTTTGTTCGCCCGTAATACCGTATGTGGCGCGGAACACGAGGTTGGAGATACGGCCCTCGAGCCACTTCTCGCGATAGGCATTCCAGCGTACACCGGTCGACCAGAACGGAGTGAAACTGTTGTTGGCGTAGCGCGACGAGTTCTCCTCGCTCAGGTTGAAGTCGAACGAATAGCGGTTGTCGTAGCTGTACGACACCTGTCCGATGAAGCTCATTGAGCGCGAGAGCGACTCCGATCCGCTCGGATTGGTCGACATCTTGTTGCCGAAGATGAAGTCGTCCATGTGGCGGTCGGGATAGCCTGTGGCTGAGAGGTTGACGTAGTTGTTGCGGTCTTCGCTAACGGTCCAGTTGGCAAGCATACTGATGAGGTGCTTGTTGATTGGGAGGTTGTAGTTCAGTCCCAAGTTGCTCGACCACGAAGTAGACTCACCCGTGTTCTTGCTATAACTACCCTTCAGCGTCTTGTCTGTCTCGTTGGCAAAGCTGGTGTGGTCGGCAGGCAGGAACTTCTCAGTACGTGCGGTGCCACGAGTGTACTGCAACGACTCGGTGAGGCGCAGGTTGTCGAGAATCATATACTCGAAGTTAAGGCTGCTGGCAATGCTCAGGCTGCGCTGCAGGTCCTTGATGCCGATGTTGGAGTTGTACAGCGGGTTGGTCACGGTAGTACTTCCGGCTGCCGTGAAGTTGTCGAGTATCTGGTCGTAAGTGCCGTCGTCGTTGGTCATACGATAGTAGGGGTTGGCCTGGCTGAATGCCGAGAAGTCGCCATAGGGCGAGTTGTTGCCCGAAGTCTCGGTCAGGTTGATGTTGGCACCCACCGTTACGCGCTGCTTGCGGTAGCTCATGGTGAAGTCAACGCCCTTGGTATTGTTAGACGAACCCTTCATTACACCGGGCTGGAAGCCTGCGTTGATGCCCAGGCTGTAGCGGAATATATCGGTACCACCGGCTGCTGTGAGCGAGTGGCGCGACTGAACTGCTGTGCGCAAGGGCTGCGAGAGCCAGTAGGAATCGACACCTGCCAGCACGTTGCGGCGCAATGTGTTGTAGCGGTTCATGCTCGTCACGCTGTTCTTGTCGTATACACCTGCCATCCATTCTGCCTGCAATTTCTCGGCAGCGTTCATCATATTGTAGTCGGTAAGGTCGGGCGACTGGAGTGTCATCGTACCGTTGTAGTTGACCGAGAGTGCTCCGTCGGGAGCCACCTTGGTAGATATTACGACGACACCGTTGCTCGCCTTAGAGCCGTATATGGCTGTAGCGGCGGCATCCTTGAGGATTGTCACCTCGTCGATGCGCTCCGGATCGAGCGAGAGGATGCGCGTCATAGGCACGATGAAGCCGTCGAGCACGAACAGCGGAGTGTTGGGTCGGCTCGACACGTTGTCGAGGAGCAGGTCCATAGAGTTCATGCTCGATGTAGAACCCAGCGACTGGTCGCCGCGCATCTGGAATTCTGGCTGTGAGTTAGGGTCGGAACCGTTAGAATTGTTTTCTTTCACCTTGAAGCTGGGGTCGTAGAACTGGAGGCTCTTCAAGATGTTGTTAGGATTGATTTTGCGCAACTCGTCGCCCTTTACCGATACATAATTACCTGTAAAGCTCTTCTTGTTGCGGCGGCTGATACCCGTAACCACCACCTCGTCCATATTGGTTGCGCTGGGTGCGAGGCTTATGTTCATGTTACGGTTGGGTCGAAGTATCTGGATTGACTTGGTTTCATATCCCAAATAAGATATGCTGATAGACGACTTGCGGTTGACACGCAAGCTGAACTTACCGTTCTCGTCGGTGATACATCCCGTGCGTCCCTTCTCCTTGGTGCCGTTGGTCACCGATACGGTGGCTCCGATGAGGGGCTGCTGGTCGTCGCCGCCCACTACAACGCCGCCTATTATGAACGACTGGGCGTTGTCTTCATGCTTCTCATATGACGAGATGATGATGGCACGATGGCCACCCTGATATACTATGCGTACGTTCTGGTTGCCTATAAGCTCGCCAATCACCTTGTCGAGGGGCTTGTCCTTAACGTTGAGTGTTGTCAACTCGTTGATTCCTACAAGTGTGACACCCTGGAAAACCAGGTCGGCTCCCACCGATTTCGCCACCTTGCTGAGCACATTTCCCAACGTCTCATTACTGATGCGCAATGTCACTGGGTCGTTTTTCCATCCGTCTTCCGCCGGGCGCACATTCTGCGCCGTTGCGGTAGAGGGCGGAAGAATCTGCAGGGGTAGTCCCCCGCTTAAAAGCATGGCGCACAGTCCACACTTCAATAAAGACTCTCTCTTGTTCATGGATACTTTTTATATAATCGATTAAATTATTCTTTGAGGCATTACTGCATTATAGCTTCTATGATTTCAGCATGGCGCTTGTCTACGCAATACTTCTCCTTAAACTGCTTGATGAGGGGTTCTACACGTTCTATGTCCTTGCCTCCCTGTATGTAATTGGTGATAATGGAATACAAAACTGCGTCGCGGCACGCTCCGTCGTAGAATGCTGCCAACTGCTCGAACATGTCCTCAATCTTGTCGGGACGCTGATAGGTCTCGCCCTTTTCGTGTGCCTGCTTGCTCTTGGTGTAAGCCATGTTGAGCAGAAGGAACGAGCAGTAGTCGGGACAGCTCAACGATGCCGCGTCGGTGCGCAGCTTGGTGCCGTCCATAAGCTTCCAGTAGTCGCCTACGCTCTGCTGGGCTATGGGCATCTTGCGGGTCTCTTCGTACATCGGGGGATATTCTACGAAGGATGTGTATGCCAGTCCTTCGCTCTCGGCCGATACGTAATTCACTACGTCGTCTGCCACCTTGCCCTTCGACTGGGCTACGAGCTGACGGGTCTGGTCGAGGAGTTTCTTCGAATCGCTTATACGGTCGGCAGGCTTAACGTCTACTACAGCGCACGCCAGCAGCTGCGACTTGTAGCGTATGGAGCGACGATAGTCGGCTACGGCAGCATAAAGCTGGTTGTCGGCTACTGCACGCTCCGAGCCGGAGAACTTCAGCTCCTTCACCATCTTGCCCTGATACTGTATGTCGACGTGCAGACTGTCGCCCGGCATGAGCAGCACAGTGGTGCGGCCGTTGATTATCATGGAAACAAGGCGGTCGGAATCGAACGCATAGACGTGCTCCTCGCCTGGGTTGGCGTGGAACTCCTGACGGATGAACGGACTCTGTACACAGTCGAAATAAACCATGTCACGCTTGTAGCCATCAATAGTGGCGCTCAATACGGTGCGCTTGTTCTGCGCAAAGGATGCAACGCTGGACAAACATAGAAGTCCCAACGCCATGATAATTTTTTTTGTCATTACAAAATATTGATTATTAGTTATTGTTTTTAGTAGAATACTGCCTATTGGAAGAATATACTAATATACGTCTGCAAATGTACACTTTTTTGGTTGTTTACACAAAAAATATGTATTTTTATTTGATTTTGGTTCAGTATATATATAAATAGGTGGGAGGGAGGGGAAATCCATCGGATTTTCAAAAGGAGTCCTTTTGCACTTCAAAAGGGGTCCTTTTAGGAGGCAAAAGGAGTCCTTTTGGAAGGCAAAACGAGTCCTTTTACAATGCGAAAGGACTCCTTTTTCACGGCGCTTTGTAAATGACTGATTTTCAGGGGGATTTTTAATAAAAATCAGTCGTTGTCATTAAATTAAATAAGGTTCATCCGAAATAGGGAGTAATACGAATGCTTCAATTAAGTCAAAAATACAGGAGTAAGATGAGCCAAAACTCAATTATATGGGCTGAAAGCCCAATAAGCACATAGCCCAAGGCAGCACCTTGGGTGTACGGATAGACAAAACCAAAGCGTCCTGTAAGGGCAAAAGCATTGATTATTAACGCTTTTGCCCTTGCAGGGCGCTTTGGTTTAGGCGGCTTTTTACCTCAGGGCGTTGCCCTGGGCTATGTGCTTCTGCCCCATTCGGGGCGTGCTGCTTAGACTTTTGACACATTCTACTGAGCAAGCAGCGGTGCTGAAAACAAACAAAAAGAATGTATTGTCCTACTGCTCAGGCTATGGCGGGGACGCCATAGCCTCCTACCATTTGCATAAGCAATTCATCCACATACTTGAATTTCTATTATTGTCACTCGAAATGTAGGATGAATTTAAATCAGCGGTTGCCCTACTCCGCTGCAACCTTCTTGAGTGTTTCGAGCGGTTTGCCCTCAAACTTATACTTCCATACGTCAGCTGTATCGACATATTCAGCCTTGTAGAGCTGCACTTCGCCTTCTTTAAGGCGGAAGGCATAGGCTATGTTGTCGGTGAAGATGACGCTGTCGTTCATGTCGAGCGACTTGCCTACGGCATACTTCTCCTCGGTGCCGAGGCCCTTGCGGCGTACGGTGTTGCCACGGAATATCCATTTGCGGCCCGACTGGTCGCGATAGACGCCCTCAAGCTGACGGTACACACCTATCTGCTGAATGCTGTCGAGCGCCGGCAGAGCCTTCGCCTGCATCTCATTGCGTGAGGCGAGGTGCAATCCGTCAATCACTTCAAGCCGCGTCTGCGTACGGTCGTTGGCTGTAAGCACAATGGTGTTGCCGTCGAGAGCCCATGTTCCGGCTACGCTATCGGTGGGTTGGTTGTCGGCAATGGCAGGCACGAGCCACTTGCCGTCCTGCATTAGCTTCATCTCCATGCCACCCTCGTGGAGCGTTCCGCCCCAAAGATGCCAGTATGACGAGCTGTCTTCAGCCACATACACTTCGCTGCCGTTCTGCCATACCGATCCGTTCAAAAGCGACGATTGCTCACCTTTGCCGTTGCACGAGAACATCGTAGCCACGGCTACGAACATAATGGGAATGAATGATTTTCGCATAGTTTGATGGTTTTTTGAAAGGTTGGTATAATAAAAAGAGGGCGTGACAAGACACTCGTAATCCGATTGTGTCTTGACACGCCCTATCTTATGACTTTACTTTACGGGAACTTCTGCCATAGTCTTCTTGAGCAGTTCCCAGAAAGGAGCCACTGTAGAGATGAGGCAACGCTCTGATGTGGTGTGCGGCGAACGCATTGTAGGGCCGAGCGAAACCACGTCGAGGTGCGGATATTTGCCCAGGATAACCGAACATTCCAATCCTGCATGGTCAACCTGCTCGATTGCGTCCTCATTGAACAGTTCGCGATAGTTCTTTTCGAGCAACTGGAGTATCTCGCTGTCGGTGTTGGGATCCCAACCTCCGTACTCTCCGCTCATCTCAACCTTCATGCCTGCCATCGAGAATGTAGACTCCAGAGTTGTGGCAATGTAGTCGCGCATGCTCTCTCTTGACGAACGTGCGAGCAGCTTGAAGTAAGCGTGGCCGCCATTGATGTCGATAATGGCGAGGTTTGACGATGTCTCCACAACCGACGGGAACACCGGAATCATGCGGAGCACACCGTTGTGGCATCCGTAGATGGCATCGAGCAGGTTGTCCTGAATCTCCTCGGGCACCTCAGTTGCGGGCGTTTCAACGTCCTCAGCGAAGAACTGTATGTTCTCTTCGATGGTGCGATACTCGTTGTTGAACAATGCGCACCACTCGGCTACGGATTCCTTCAGAGCCTCAACGTTCTCCTTCGGCAGTGTGAGCACAGTCTCGCACTCGAACGGTATGGCGTTGCGCATGTTGCCGCCGTGCCATGTGGCGAGGCGTGCTCCGTACTCGGCGATTGCCTCATGTACGAAACGTGCCATGAGCTTGTTGGCATTGCCGCGTCCCTCGTTAATCTCCAAGCCCGAGTGTCCGCCCTTCAATCCCTTGATAACAACCTTGACGGCAGCGTCATCCTTGTCGGTCTCCACTTCCTTATATTCGAGTGTGGCTGTGATGTCGACACCGCCTGCCGAACCGATAACAAACTTGCCCCATGTCTCAGAGTCGAGATTGAGCAGAATATCGCCGTTCAATTCGCCCTCGGGCAGGTCGTTTGCACCGAACATACCGGTCTCTTCGTCGGCAGTGATGAGTCCCTCAACGGGTCCGTGAACGAGGGTCTTGTCCTCCATGACAGCCATGATGGCAGCCACACCGATACCGTTGTCGGCGCCGAGAGTGGTTCCCTTAGCCTTAACCCATTCGCCGTCTACGTATGTCTGGATAGGGTCGGTCTCGAAGTTGTGTGTGCTCTCTTTGCTCTTCTGAGGCACCATGTCCATGTGAGCCTGCAGAATGATGCCCTTGCGGTTTTCCATTCCTGGAGAAGCGGGCTTACGCATCACTATATTACCAGCCGCATCCTTGAATGCCTCAACGCCTACGCGAGCGGCAAACTCAAGCAGCATGTGCTGTACTTTTTCAAGATGTCCAGACGGGCGCGGCACCTGTGTCAGTGCGTCAAAGTTGCGCCAGATACATTCGGGGTTTAGGTTTTTGATTTCACTCATAACAATTGTTTTTATTAGTGATTAAAAAATAGTAGTATTTATTGTTTATACTTTATTCCTATTGCTGTATTTTCCGCTTGCGCATGAACGAAAGCGCCGCCCAAGCCCATACGCCCATCGCCACCACAAGCAGCGTCTGCACGCTGTGAACGATGAGCACGAAGTTGAGAGCATCGGTCTCGCCCACTCCATACAGCAGCAGCATGGTCTTTACGGAAAAATGCCACGGACCGGCACCGTTAGGTGTCGGCACTATGACGGCAATGCTTCCGACGATGAACGTCACCATTGCACACGACATACCAAGCCCTGCCGTGGAGTCGAAACAGAAGAATGTGAGGTAATAATGCAGGAAATAACACGCCCAGATGGCAAGCGTGAATACGACGAAGCGCACGGGACGCTTCACATTGCGTATCGACATTATGCCCTGCCAGATGCCTTGCACCGTGGCTTTCACCTTATTATATATGGCAAACCTGCGCATAATGTACCACGCAAGGAGGCATACTGCCAGTCCGCAAACGGCTGTCACAATGTAGCCCGTAGTGGAAAATCCCGCCAGAAGGACACCGATGTTGGTGCCGGTGCGGTCGAAGAATGTGTTGAACACGCTGAATTGGCATAGCATAGTGACAACGGCTATGCCCATGACCAGCGCCGAATCGATGGCACGTTCTACCACTACCGTGCCCAAAGCCTTGGGAAACGACACGCCGTCGTAGCGGCGCAACACACCGCAACGGGCAAACTCGCCTATACGGGGCACTACCAGACTGACGGCATAGGATAAGAATATGGAGTAGACACTGGTGGATGTGCGAGGATGTTCGCCTACGGGTTCGAGCGTAAGATGCCATCGCCAGCCGCGAAAAGCCTGCGCCAAGATGCCGAACGGGAATGAAAGCAACATCCACGTCCAGTTCATTTCGTGCAGCAAGACACGCTCCACCTGGCGAAAGTCAAAACCTCGATACATCCAATAGAGTATCAATCCGCCAAGCAGCAGCGATAATGCCACCTTAAGAGAGTCGTTTATGATTTTTTTGAACTGCATATGTATATGCAAAAATACAAAATTGTTTTATGACACGACTGCTAAAAGTCTAAAAATATGTTTTTAGGGCTGTCTTTTCTTGTAAATGCTTGTGTGTTAACGAAAAAAGTCGTAACTTTGCACCCGCTTTTCGGCGTAACCGATGACGGGAAGAAGAGTTGCCCATTATGTTGCGCGAGAACGATAAAACAAATTTAATTATCAAATTAACAATGGATTTAATTAAAGTTGCTGAAGAAGCATTTGCAACCGGCAAGAAGTTCCCTGAGTTCCGTTCAGGTGACACTATCACAGTCGCTTACAAAATTATCGAGGGTTCAAAGGAGCGTATCCAGCTCTATCGTGGTGTAGTTATCAAGATTTCTGGCCACGGTGACAAGAAGCGCTTCACCGTTCGCAAGATGTCAGGTACTGTTGGTGTAGAGCGTATCTTCCCGATCGAGTCACCCAACATTGAGAGCATCGAGGTTAACAAGCATGGTAAGGTACGTCGCGCTAAGCTCTACTACCTCCGTAACCTTACTGGTAAGAAGGCTCGCATCGCTGAGCGTCGCGTTAACACAACCAACGCTTAATCCGTACGGACACCTAACTCGAAAAGAGATAAAAAGGATTTTGACACGCAAATGCGTGCAAAATCCTTTTTTTATTTCAACTCTCAACTGAAGTTTCTTTTTCCTCCAGATACCGCTGAAGGTCTTCCACTATGCTCTGATATTGCGGCGACGACACATAGCCTACGTTGCGTCGCAACACGAATTCAGCCTCACCGACACTCGACGAGTAGCACGACAGCTCGTTGCGCTGCTGTGTTGCGTGCACACTTTGGGCTGAAATCTCGCGCTCACGTTCGCGTATCAGCTGATTGCACACCTTCCTTACGAGCGGCACTACTACCTTATCAAACAGATGATGGCCCTGAATGTACATGTAGGTCATGTCGGGACGCACGCCAAGACGGCGCAGATCGTCCTTCACAGCGGCATAGCTTTCGCGCGCACCGGGGTGCTGGCGTTGCAGCATCTGAACCTTATGGCCCACACGACGGCGCAGATTGGCAAGTGCCTGCTGGCTGTTTTCGGGCGAGATATTGCCCATTTCGATGATGTGAATGAAGTCGCTTATGGCAAAACGGGGCGTTGCACCGGTGCGATACGACCATATATTCCACACAAAAAGCGGGAATATGGCGGTGGAGAAGTCGCGCAAGAAAGCCTCAAAGTCGAACGTCTGGCGGTCGTTGAGCGCCACTGCCACACACACGGCGTGCAACGACGGAGCATAACACTGCATGTTCTCGATGGCGTAGGCGTAAGAATGGAATATGTAAGGATTGTTGAGGATAGTCTTCGACGACCCGCTTGCGCCCTGTTCGAGGTAGTCGTAGTCGGCATCGACGCACGCTATCATGTCACGCCCTACCCCTCCAGCTGCAATAAGACTCATAATGGCAGCCTTCTTGCCTCGTTCCAGATGGTCGAGACGCGACGGCAGCATCACCTCGAAGTAGCGTTCGGAGTTCTCGAAACGCGAAAGCACCGACCGCCAGAAGAATATGTCGTCGTAGCTTTCGACGTAAGCCACGATGCGACGGCGCGCCTGACGCGAGCTAAGGCGGTTTGCCGCCTCTACATATTGCGACGTTATACTGTCGCGCAATCGTTTTGCCATAAATCGAGTTTTGAATTTTGAGTTTTGAGTTTTGAATTATTCTCGGCTGCCGCCTGCGATTGCGAGTGTTGAATTTGGAGTTTTGAGTTTTGAATTATCGGCAAAGCCGATTTTGAATTATTCAATTTTGAATTGACAATTCATAAATCATCAATTCATAATCGCAGGCGTATCCGCGAACAATTCAACATTCAACACTCAACATTCAACATTCCGCCCTTGCGGCGGTTAATCCGTAATGTCGCTCACCTCGGTAACCCTGTCAGCCCATCCGTTCATTATCACGGCTGGCGAATGGGTGGTAAGGATGATCTGAACGTTAGGATTGAGCGTGAGGATAAGGTCGATGAGGCGCTGCTGCCAGTCGACATGGAGGCTCACTTCGGGCTCGTCCATAAACAGAACGTAGGGCAACTGGTCCTCAACGAGCACCGTAAGCAGTATGACAAGCATCTGCTTCTCGCCGCTCGAGAGCTGATACGGGTTCAAAACCTCGCCAATTTGCGAGAACCGTATTTCGTTTTCGGTGCGTATAATGGTCTTGCCAGTCTCCGAGAAGAGGTCGTCTATAAGGTCCTGAAACGTCTTCTTCGGGGCGGAGATGCGCTGCGCCTCGAGTGCAGCATCAGGACGTCCGTCTTGCAGACACGCGATGATGCGGTTGCCTATGTTGACCTGATAGTCGAGATACTTGCGCTGAAGGAAGAACAACTGCATGTCGAGTTCGGTGGCAAGGTCGCTCAACGATGTGTTGAGTTTGTTTACTGCGTCGAGATTCCAAAGCGGACGGTCGAACGAACGGATAACGTCGTAGCGTATCCACTTGGCATCTTCGGGCTGCACCTTGAGCCTTACGCCCTTGAGCATGTGGCTCGGAAACTCGCCACCGGCAGCCAATCCCTTCACCACCTTATTTAATATGGTGCTCTTTCCCACACCGTTTATACCGCTCAGAATGTTCACCTGGCGGTCGAGATTCCACACTACGTGGCGCTTACCGCTCCACAATGAGTCTATCTCTATCTGTTTAATGTATTCGGCGTATTTCATTTATATATATATTTAAGGTGCATATTCGTTTTACAAATATATGAAATAAATTGATACAATGTATTCGGATAAAACGATATTTTTATACCTTTGTACCCGTATTTGGTAAAAGGGATAACAGAAAAGGCAAAAAATGACATTCAAAACAGATAACAGACAACCTCTGATAGCACACTTATGCATACTCACGGCTTGCGTAATGTGGGGACTGATGTCGCCCATCGGCAAGGACGCGATGCAACACGGCATGGACAATATCAACCTTGTATTCATGCGTGCGGCTGGAGGTGCATTGCTGTTCTGGCTCACTTCGCTGCTGTGCAAGCACGAACACATGCCCTGGCGTGACATTTTGGCGATGAGCGGAGCCGGATTGCTGGGACTGGTGGGCAACCAGTGCTGCTTCACCATTGGACTTAGCATCACCACTCCTTCAAATGCCAGCATCGTGACGACGTCGCTTCCCATCTTCGCCATGATACTCTCGGCGCTGATACTCAAGGAACCCATCACCGGAAAGAAAGCCCTTGGCGTGGGCATAGGCTGTTCGGGTGCTCTGATACTCATCATGTCGAGCGCAGCGGCACACGATTCGCGCATCGGCGACATCCGCGGCGACCTGCTGTGCATATTCGCCCAACTGTCGTTTGCACTCTACCTGGCGCTCTACCGGAATGTTCTGCGCCGCTATTCGCCCATCACCGTGAGCAAATGGATGTTCACATGGGCAACGTTATTGCTCTCGCCGTTCATGATACCGCACGCTGTGCGCACCGACTGGAGCATCGTAACGCCCGGAGCGTGGGCAGGCACGGCATTCGTAGTGTTCTTCGGCACATACATAGCCTATCTGCTCATGCAGACAGCGCAGAAGACTTTGCGCCCGACAGTAGTGAGTATATACAACTATATGCAACCCGTTGTGGCTGTGTCGGTGAGTCTGGCAGCCGGAATGTGCGTGTTCACATGGAAGCAGGCGCTTGCCGTGTCACTGGTTTTCGGCGGTGTCTGGCTCGTGATAAAGTCGAAATCGCGCCACGACATCAACACCGAAAAGGCTGCAGAATAACAATAGGGTGTTATTCGCTATCGGACGACACAGCAAAATGATTCGTCCGAGTGAGAAGGAAAAATGCGATAATAGCATGCAAATTGCAATATATAGCTTACAAAACGTTACAAGCAGCACATATCATGCATAAAATATGTTGAAATGGACGTATATTAAATGTTAAAATCGGGCAAATCACAATTTATAATCGTAAATTTGCACTATTAAACAACATCCCTAAATCAAGAAATAGGCAATATCCCGGCACAGCCCGGATAATAAAACCTGATAATTATATCATAACAAAATATGGACTTGTATAACTTCGATTACAAAAGAATGAAGCCTGCCGAACAGCTTCCACTGCACAAGCAGGACACATGGGAACTGACGTATGTAACTTGCGGCAAAGGCAAACGCATAATGGGCGATACCGTTACAGATTTCGCCGATGGCGATCTGGCTTTCATTCCGCCACATATACCACACTGCTGGAAGTTCGACTACGACCACACCGACGCCGAAGGACTCATCGGACACTACACCATCACATTCCGAACTGAGTTTATCGACCGCTGCACAAGTGCGTTTCCCGAACTCACCGAGCGTCTCGACCAGCTCAAATCGATATCGTCGGTACTCTCGTTCGACCCCAACACCACTGCCTTGATAGCCGACATGCTGCGCAAGATGGCACACGAGGAGCGCTCAGAGCTGCTGCCCTACATGTTCCGCCTGCTCCTTATAATATCAAAACGTGAGAGCAATGCAGTAGTAGTGGGACGCACTCCCGAGGCAGACCGCACTTCGGAGCGCATCAACAAGATAAAGGACTTCTCGCAGAAGAACTTCGCGCGCACCATCACTATCGACATGATAGCCGAACACGTGGGCATGAACCGCTCGTCATTCTGCACCTTCTTCAAGAAGGCAACGGGCCAGACCTACATAACATACCTCAACAAGCTGCGTGTAGACCGTGCTTGCAGCCTGCTGCGTCAGGGCACATTCAACGTGACAGAGGTGTGCTACATGGTAGGATTCAACGACGTGCCGTACTTCAACCGCTGCTTCAAGAACAACCGTGGAATGTCGCCCAAGGAGTATGCCGACGGCGTAATATCAAAGCGCCAGGTGCTCACGACACGACAGATGGTGCCCGAACAGCGAATAAAGTAACTGCTGACAGCATACAGCAGCAAACATAACACATAGCAACAAAAACAGCATTTCATGACACAGAAAACGTGTCGGAAATGCTGTTTTTGTTGTTTTTTTATGCCTAAAAAGCTCATATTCATACATTTTCGGTCAATATACCACATTTGTGGTATGCCATATAACCAATTTGTGCGATTGTATGGCATACGAATTTGCCCTAACTTTGCAACCATGAAAAACAAGAAGTCTGCAAAAGACTCGCTTCATAATCTTCATAAAGTAAAAACACACATTTAAAAGAAAGGGCAAACACTATGAGCAACAAGAAACTCCACTTCGAAACACTCCAATTGCATGTAGGACAGGAAAATCCGGATCCGGCAACCGACGCACGTGCCGTGCCTATCTACCAGACCACATCGTACGTGTTCCGCAACTCGCAGCACGCTGCCGACCGATTCGGACTGCGCGACGCAGGCAACATCTACGGCCGACTGACCAACTCTACACAGGGCGTATTCGAGGATCGCGTGGCTGCCCTTGAGGGCGGTGTTGCCGGACTGGCAGTGGCTTCCGGAGCCGCAGCCGTGACCTATGCGCTGCAGAACATTCTGCAAGTGGGCGACCATATCGTAGCCGCCGACAATCTGTACGGAGGTTCGTTCAATCTCATCACACACACGCTGACTACACAAGGCATCAGCAACACCATCGTCAACGTCAACGACCTTGAGGCTCTGGAGGCTGCAATACAGCCCAACACCAAGGTGGTCTACGCCGAGACATTCGGCAATCCGAACTCAGACGTTACAAACCTTGAGGCAGTGGCAGCCGTAGCCCACCGCCACAACATACCCTTCATCGTCGACAACACATTCGGCACACCTTATATTATACGTCCGATCGAGCATGGAGCCGACGTCGTAGTGCACTCAGCCACTAAGTTTATAGGCGGACACGGTTCGAGTCTGGGAGGCGTTATCGTAGACGGCGGCACTTTCGACTGGAAAGCCAATGCCGACAAATATCCCACACTTGCCAAGCCAGACCCAAGCTATCACGGTGCCATATTTGCCGATGTAGCCGGCAAGGCAGCCTTCGTGACACGCATTCGTGCCGTGATTCTGCGCGACACGGGCGCTACCATATCGCCGTTCAACGCATGGATACTGCTGCAGGGACTCGAAACTCTGTCGTTGCGCGTAGAGCGTCACGTGGAGAATGCGCTCAAGGTGGTGAAGTATCTGGCATCCAACCCGAAGGTGGAGAAGGTGAACCATCCGTCGCTGCCTACTCATCCCGACCACGAGCTGTACGAGAAGTACTTCCCCAACGGTGGCGGTTCGATATTCACATTTGAGATAAAGGGCGGTCAGGAAGCCGCATGGAAGTTCATTGACCACCTCAAGATATTCTCACTTCTTGCCAATGTGGCCGACGTAAAGAGCCTCGCCATACACCCGGCTACAACAACCCACTCGCAGATGTCGCCCGAGGAGCTGGCACAGCAGCACATCACACCCTCGACCATACGTCTGAGCATAGGCACCGAGCACATCGACGACATCATCGACGACCTGCAGCAGGCGTTCGACGCGATTTAAGCAGGCGTCTGATGCGACATAAAAAGCTAACGACAACAAAAAATTAAAACAGAGAAGAACTATGATTGCAAAAAAGCTGACCGACCTTATCGGCAAGACACCACTGCTCGAACTTGGCACATACTCGGCCAAACGCGGCATTGAAACGGCAATATTAGCCAAAGTGGAATATTTCAATCCGGGCGGAAGCGTCAAGGACCGCGTAGCACTGTCCATGATTGAGGACGCCGAACGGAAAGGACTGCTCAAGCCCGGAGCCACAATCATAGAACCTACAAGCGGAAATACGGGTGTAGGACTGGCACTGGTGTCGGCCGTGAAGGGATATAAGCTCATTCTGACAATGCCCGAAACTATGAGCGTGGAGCGCCGTAACCTTGTGAAAGCTTACGGCGCTACCGTAAAACTCACGCCGGGCAAGCAAGGAATGGCGGGCGCCATACAGGCTGCCGAAGAACTGCACGACGCTACTCCGGGCAGCATCATCCTGCAACAGTTCGAGAACCCAGCCAACCCGCAGGCTCACTACAACACTACGGGCGTGGAGATATGGGAGCAGACTGAAGGCAATGTGGACATATTCGTGGCTGGTGTGGGCACCGGCGGAACCCTGTCGGGCATCGGACGCCGACTGAAGGAGCATAATCCCAATGTCAAAATAGTGGCTGTAGAGCCGGCATCGTCGCCCGTACTGAGCGGCGGCAACAGCGGTCCGCACAAGATCCAGGGCATCGGCGCAGGTTTTGTGCCCAAGACATACAATGCCGACATAGTGGACGAGGTGCTCACCGTGAGCAATGACGACGCCATACGCACCGGCCGACAGCTCGCCGCTGAGGAGGGATTGCTCGTAGGCATCAGTTCGGGCGCGGCAGTATTCGGCGCCACACAACTGGCTCTGCGCCCCGAAAACCGCGGCAAGCGCATCGTGACACTACTGCCCGACACGGGCGAACACTATCTGTCGACAGTGCTGTACGCATTCGACGAGTATCCGCTATAAAGTGTTCTTTAGCTCGTTCAGCAGGGTATGTCAAAACTCAATCATACGGGCTGAAAGCCCAATAAGCACATAGCCCAAGGCAGCGCCTTGGGTGTACGGATTGAAAATAGCAAAACGCCCTGTAAGGGCAAAAGCATTGATAATTAACGCTTTTGCCCTTACAGGGCGCATTGTTTTTGGTGGCTTTTTACCTCAGGGCGTTGCCCTGGGCTATGTGCTTCTGCCCCTTCGGGGCGTGCTGCTTAGACTTTTAACATACCCTCCTCCTATTGTTTTTCAAAAGGACTCCTTTTGCCCTTCAAAAGGACTCGTTTTGCTCACTAAAAGGACTCCTTTTGCCGACCAAAAGGGGTCCTTTTGCATGCCAAAAGGACTACATTTGCAAAGTGAAAGCAAAGGCTTGTAAAAATCACATTAATATTATACTACAAATACGTTTGTTTGAGGTTTTTTGTATAATTTTGTAACGGCATGTCAGCAGAACGCTTTCTGCCTTCAAGCCATTAACCAGAATAACAAAAATACAATAAACAAAGACAACAAAAATCTATGACAACTTTAACTCTCGCCATCGTCGTCGCCTTCGTGCTGGGATACACCTGCATCGCCACCGAAAGTCTGACTAAAGTGAACAAGGCAGCCGTCGCGCTGCTTATGTTCGTTGTGTGCTGGACGCTCTACATGTTCGATCCGCTGCAGTATCTCAACCTTATGCACCCGGACTACACGGGCGGCATAGCCGGAATGGCCGAGAAGGTGACCACCATCATCCAGGAGCACCTCGGCGACACCTCGACTACGCTGTTCTTCCTTATGGGTGCCATGACAATCGTGGAGATTGTCGACCAGAACGGTGGCTTCAACTGGGTGCGCGGAGTGATGAAGACCCACTCGAAGCGCGCGCTGCTGTGGCGCATAGCATTCATGACGTTCATTCTTTCGGCCATTCTCGACAACCTCACCACAAGTATCGTGATGATCATGATTCTGCGCAAGCTCGTGGCAGACAAGCAAGACCGTCTGATATATGCCTCGCTTGTTATCATAGCAGCCAATTCGGGCGGCGCATTCTCGCCCATCGGCGACGTCACCACTATCATGCTGTGGAACAAGGGTCTGATTACGGCAGCCGGAGTTATCATGGAGATTATCGTTCCGTCGCTCATCTCGATGATCATACCTGCATTCATACTGCAATATCATCTTAAAGGCGAACTGCAGATGCCGCAGATGAAGACCGGCGCCAACGATTCTGTAGGCGACTTCACCGACACACAGCGCAAGGCAGTGTTCGTAATCGGTGTAGGCGGACTGATGTTTGTGCCTATATTCAAGAGCATCACCCATCTGCCTCCGTTCGTCGGCATACTGCTCGTGCTCGGCGTTTTGTGGACCACTACCGAAGTGTTCTACCGCCACCTGCACCGCGGACACGACGACGAGGGCACACAGAAGCGCGTGAGCAACCTGCTTTCGCGTGTCGATATGTCTACCATCCTCTTCTTCCTCGGCATCCTCATGGCTGTAGCCTGCCTCTCTGAGGTTGGCGTACTGGCAGCTCTGGGCCAGGGTCTGAACACAGTATTCGACGGCAACCACTATCTCGTGACTGGTATCATCGGCGTTCTGTCGAGCATCGTGGACAATGTTCCGCTCGTGGCAGGCTGCATGGGCATGTATCCCGTTGCCGCTACTGGCGACATGGCGGTTGACGGCATCTTCTGGCAGTTGCTGGCTTACTGTGCCGGCGTGGGCGGCTCAATGCTCATCGTAGGTAGCGCAGCAGGCGTTGTGGTAATGGGTCTGGAGAAGATCACCTTCGGATGGTACATGAAGAAGATTACATGGATTGCTTTCGTGGGCTATCTCGCCGGTATCATCAGCTACTACTTCATCAGAACGTTTGTGTTTTAAATAAAAAGCCCTACAAAGGCCTAACCCCATAAAGCCCTACCCCCAAAAAGCCCCACCCCCGGCCCCTCCCCCGTAGGGAGGGGAGTGATATGCTGGGATTGCTGAAATCATTAACTAATAGAAAAAGGGGGCTAAAAAATATTGAATCAAACAATAATAAAAAGAACAACAAAAGCAACATTATCTATTCTGAATGGGGAAAAAAGAATGTTGTTTTTGTTGTTCTTTTGTTGTTTATGTTGCTACTTTATTATTGATATTTTGTTTTTGATATAAACCCAAAATTACTATGATTTATCTGAGTAGATTTACCTTAACGTCCGTATATGATGAAGAAGAATATATAAACAACTTCCCAAGAAACTGCTACGACTCATACTATCCGTTCAACTTTTTCCCTCAAATTAAAAGACTTGAGTCGATGGAATTCTCCGACATCACCATTCTATGCGGTAGTAACGGGTC
Source organism: uncultured Prevotella sp. (assembly GCA_900546575.1). GTDB lineage: Bacteria > Bacteroidota > Bacteroidia > Bacteroidales > Bacteroidaceae > Prevotella. The sequence continues at coordinate 28,624 of URDM01000004.1, read as the reverse complement.
GGGCAAGAGTACACTTCTGAACATCATAGCAGAAAAACTGAAACTGGAAAGAAAGGCTCCTTACAATAAGACTTATTTCTTTGACCCGTATCTTGAAAAATGCCGATATGAACTGACCGTTCATGACCCGACGAAACTGAAAAGTCTCAAGAAAATGTCAAAGATTATAACGAGCGACGATGTGTTCAATCATATCATCGAGGTACGCGAAAGAAACGAAAACCTCAACTTCAAACGTGAATTGATATTCAAAGAAAAAGCCCAAATGGGATATAGCGGATGGCAAGGACCACGAGAGTTTAACACCGACGACCCTAATAGTATAAGGGCATACAAAGATTATTACAACAAGCACAAGCAATCGGGTTCAAGATATGTAAGAGCTAATGTCGGTGTTGACGAACGAACATATTCTAACGGAGAGAACGGCTTCAAATACTTCACCGATGCCATACAGCCTGGCGGGCTATATCTGTTGGACGAGCCTGAAAATTCCCTGTCTGCCGAGATGCAAATTGAATTGGTGCAATTCTTATTGGGAATGGCAAGGTTCTATGATTGCCAGTTCATTCTGTCAACACACAGTCCGTTTATCCTGTCAATACCGTATGCCAAAATATTCGATATGGACAGCGTACCCGTTTCTGTATGCAAATGGACAGAATTGCCTAACGTCCGCCTCTATTACGATTTCTTCAAAGACCATGAAAGGGAATTTGAAGAGTAGCGGTCGTTAACAATACAATAATTAATATACGAAAAATGCCCTGTAAAGGCAAAAGCGTTAACTATCAATGCTTCTACCTTTACAGGGCGTATTTTTATAAGCAAACTGTGCATACCGCACTTATAAGCCAACAGCACATTCCACCTCCTATAAGCAAACAGTGCATTCCGCTCCCCTCCCTACGGGGGAGGGGCAAGGGGGAGGGGCTTTGTGGGGATTGGCCTTTGTGGGGCTTTTATCTTATACGTAAGTCTCAAGGAACTTCAGCGTTCCCTCAATCTTCAGAGTCTCGGTAGTTGCAGGCACAAGCATGCTCTCGCCGGCGCTCAGAGTGACGGTGTTGCCCTCGTTGTCGGTGATAGTAGCCTCGCCCTTAAGGCCGATGAGGATAACGAAGCTGTCGAGTTCAGAGTAGTCGAGCGTCATCGGCTCGTCGAGATCGTAGACAGCAGTGTTGAAGTAAGGACACTGAACGAGGCTCACACCCTGGTTCTTCTGCGGAGTATATTCGGTGCGATAATTGCTCTCAACATTATAGTTGATGCACTCGGCAGCCTGCTTGGTGTGCAACTCACGGTAGTTGCCGTCCTTGTCCTTGCGCTTGAAGTCGTAGATGCGATATGTAACGTCGCTGGTCTGCTGTATTTCGGCGAGGAAACAGCCGGTTCCGATGGCGTGAATACGTCCTGCAGGCAGGAAGAAGCAGTCGCCCTCCTTCACGTCATAGCGTGCAATGGCATCGCAAATGGTGTCGTTGGCTACCATTTCGGCATACTGTGTCGGTGTAATCTGCTGCTTCAGACCACACAGCAATGTAGCGTCCTTGTCAGAGTCGAGCAAATACCACATCTCGGTCTTGCCACGCTCCTTGCCCTGACGCTTGGCAATCTCGTCGGTAGGATGAACCTGAATAGAGAGGTCCTGACGTGCATCGATAAACTTGATGAGCAACGGGAACTCATTGCCGAAGCGTTCGTAGTTCTCCTTACCTACAAGTTTCTCCTTCTGTTCGGCAACAACCTCATTGAGTTTCTTGCCGGCAAATTCGCCATTGGCTACTATAGTTTCATTGCCGGGCACTCCAGATATTTCCCAGCTTTCGCCTACATTCTCCTGCTGCACATCAAGATGCTTGAAAGGGATAATCTTCTCGCCACCCCAAATCGTCGACTTGAGCAGCGCATTAAACTTCATTGGTTCCATAATAGTTGTATTTAGTAAATGTTATTAATCATAATTCAGAAATTCAAAATCGCAGGCGTAAGCCGAGAACAATTCAAAATTCCTAATTCCTAATTCAAAATTCTAAAATTCAAAATCGCAGGCGACAGCCGAGAACAATTCAAAATTCAAAACTCCTAATTCCTAATTCCATACGGCTCCGCCGCATGGTTAGTTCTCCTTCCAGAATTGCGGTGTAAATATTACGAGCACACTGAATATCTCAAGACGTCCGATGAGCATCAGCACCGAGCATATCCACTTGGCAGCAATAGGCAGTTCGCTCCACGACATGGTTGGACCAATCTCCGTACCGAGCGTCGGACCAACGTTGCCCAGTGCACTTAGAGTGATGGTAATGGCGTTGGTGTTGTCTATACCCATCGCTATCATCGAGAACGAACAGAACAGGCACAGAATGAGATAAGTCGAAAGGAAAGCGAGCAGCGTCACACGCTTAGACGAAGGGACGTTGGTGCCGTCGACACGCATAGGCAACACGGCATTGGGATGCAGCATCTGACGGAACTCGTTCTTAATGATCTTCAACAGCATCACGCAACGTATGCACTTGAATCCACCGCTCGTAGAACCCGAACACGCTCCGAAGAACATACAAATTGCCAATACCACCCATGTAACGTGGGGCCATACGGCAGGGTCGTCGGAAAGCAAACCCGTTGTGGTGATGAACGACACCACCTGGAACAAGGCACTTCGAACTGCCGGTTCAAACTCATAACCGTTCTTCCACATCAACTCAAACGCTATAAAGCCAGCAAAAGCAAGCACCACAAACAGATAGAATCTGCACTCAGCACTATTCAGAAGCGTGCTGAGCTTGCGTTGCGACACGGAAATATAGAGCATCGTGAAGTTGATGCCCGATACAAAACAGAAGAAGGTGACAATGTATTGCACTACAGGAGTGAGATAACTGTAGTCGTTATGGGTGGCAAATCCACCCGTGGCAGCCGTTGTGAAGCTGTAGTTGACGCTACTGAACAAGTCCATACCGGCACACCACATAGCCAAAATGCACAACACGGTGATACAGATGTATACCACCCATATCCACTTGGCGTTGGTACTGAGGCGCGGATGAAGCTTGGTCTTGATGGGTCCGGTAGCTTCTGCGGCAAAAACCTTGACACTTCCACCTACAAGCGAAGGCAGAAGGGCTATCGTGAAGAATACAATACCAAGTCCGCCAAGCCACTGCGTGAACGAACGCCAAAACAAAATGCCGTGCGGCAGAACGTCTACGTCGTCTATTATGGTAGCTCCGGTAGTGGTAAATCCCGACATCGTCTCGAAGAAAGCGTCGGTAAAGGAGTGCAGATAGCCTCCCAGGAGGAACGGAAGCGTTCCGAACAGCGAGAAAACCGTCCACGTCAGCGTTACCACAAGATAGGCATCGCGTCGTGAAAGGGTGTTGTCGCAGTTGCGCGCAAACAATCGCAGCACCAGTCCGGTGCCCGCCGATATTGCCACAGACAATGCAAAAGCCATAAGGTCGTCTTCGTGATAATACACCGAAACGCCAAGACACAACAACAGCATCATAGCCTCGATGAAGAGCAACGACCCTATAATCTTATATATAAGTTTCAGATTTATCATAGGAAGAACTTTTCTATCTTCTTCATGTTGACGTTATGGCAGAACACCATAACCGAATCGCCCGGGTGAATCAATGTGTTACCCGACACAAGCAGTCCCTGACCGTCGCGAACGAGTCCACCTATGGTCATACCTTTAGGCAAACCGAGGTCCTTAACGGGCTTTTGAGTCACCTTAGAACCTTCAGATGGGATAAACTCGGCAACGTCGGCGTTGGCTGTCATGAGGAAACGCACATTGTGAACGTTGGCATCGAGCATCATCTGATAGATATGGCTGGCAGCTATCGACTTCTTGTTGATGATAGTACCGATGTCCAGACTTTCAGCCATACTTACATAGTCGATGTTCTCGACCATTGCCACTGTCTTGCGCACACCCATTCGCTTGGCTGTAAGACAAGCCAGAATGTTGGTCTCGGCATTTCCCGTCAGCGCCACAAAAGCCTGCGTGTTCTTTATGCCTTCTTCGATAAGGAGCGAGAGATCGCGTCCGTCACCGTTGATGACAAGCGCCTTGTCGTTCTCAAGAATTGAATTCAGGCGCTCGCAACGCTGCTCGTCAGCCTCGATAATCTTCACGTCCATATAGCTCGGCATGGTCTTTACAGTGCGCACGGCAGTAGCTCCGCCACCCATTATCATCACGTTCTTCACGTCGACATAATGTTCCTTGCCCACGATTTTGCGTATGTATGGAATGAACTGGCGGGTTGTCATGAAGTAAGCCATGTCGTACTTCTGCAGACAATCGTTACCTCCAGGGATGATGGTTTCGCCCTGTCGCTTGATGGCAACGATGTGATACGGGTCTTCCGGACCGCAAATGTCGCGCATAGGGCGGTCGAGTATGGTGCACGACTCACGCAGCTTGACACCAAGCATGACAAGCGCTCCACCGTGAACGTCCCATCGCTGGCGCACCCACGACATCTTCAAGCCGTTGTTAATGTCAATAGCTGCAAGCATCTCCGGATAGATTATCGAACTGACTCCGAGTCCGGCAAAGAACTCCTTGAGCTCCGGTTCGATATATTCCGAGTTGTCTATCTTTGCCACAGTCTTTCGTGTACCGAGAGCTTTGGCAAGAACGCACGATGCCATGTTCTGGCTTTCGTCGGGCGTTACGGCTATAAAGAGGTCGGCATTTTCCGCTCCTGCCTTCGTAAGCGCCTTGACACTGGTGGAAGATGCCTCCATTGTAAGAATGTCGACATCCGAACCGATACGCGAAAGTCGCTCCTCGTCGGTGTCCATGACCACAATATCGTCATGGTCGCGCGAAAGCAGACGTGCAAGATGAGTACCTATGGCGTATGCGCCGGCTATAATTATCTTCATATTGGGTTATTGGGGTGAATATATTGAATTGTTGGGGTGGGTATATTGAATTGTTGAAGTGGATATGTTTAATTGTCGTTGATTGCCTGCTTTATCGATTCTATGTCGGTACCGGCAATATGACGCAACTCGTTTACCGTTCCGTGTTCGATGAATCGGTCGGGCAATCCTATGCGACGCACTCTTGTAGTCTTGCCATTGTCGCTCAACCATTCGAGCACAGCAGAACCGAATCCGCCTGCAAGTTGTCCGTCTTCAATGGTAACGATGCGGCTGAAACGCTGCGAAACGCTCTCAAGCACTTCCGTATCAAGCGGTTTGCAGAAGCGCATATCATAGTGTGCCACGCTGAGAGAGCTCCCTTCAGCAGCCAACTGGCTTATTGCTGTCTGCACATCATTTCCTATCGGACCATAACTCAATACAGCCACGTCGCTGCCGTCACTTATCTGTCTGGCCTTACCAATCGGAATGGCTTCCAGCTCGCAATGCCAGTCGTCGCGTTTTACTCCCTTGCCACGCGGATAACGTATCACCACCGTGCCCATATCGGGCAGTTGGGCCGTGTACATCATTCGTCTGAGCTCACATTCGTCCATCGGCGAGCACAACGTGAGGTTGGGAACGGGACGCAAAGCGGCAATGTCGAACACGCCATGATGCGTAGGTCCGTCCTCGCCTACAAGTCCGGCGCGGTCGAAACAGAATACAACGGGGAGATTAAGGATGGCTGCATCGTGTATGATATTGTCGTAAGCACGCTGTGCGAAGGCACTGTATATGTTGCAGAACGGCATAAGTCCGTCCTTTGCCATACCCGATGCAAACGTGGCGGCATGTCCTTCGGCAATGCCGACATCAAACACACGGTCGGGCATTGCATGCATCATTATGTCCATAGAACATCCTGTAGGCATGGCTGGAGTGACGCCTACGATGTTGGGATTGGCCTGGGCAAGTTCGAGAAGCGTTCGTCCGAACACTTCCTGATACTTCAATGGATATGGATCGGCAGTATCGGGTATGCGTTCACCGGTCTCGGGGTCGAACTTGCCGGGGGCATGCCATATGGTAGCCTCGCGTTCGGCGGGTTCATAACCTTTGCCTTTGACGGTGTGGAGGTGGAGCAGTTTGGGGCCGCGCATATTCTTCAACTGTTCGAGTATGCGCACAGTCTCGCACACATCGTTGCCGTCGAAGGGTCCGAAGTAGCGTATGTTCATTCCCTCAAAGACATTCTGCTGATGCGAGAGCGCCGACTTCAGGGCATTGTTAAGGCGAATGATGCCCTTGCGACGGTCGTCGTTGAGATAGCCCATGGAGTGCAACCACTTGGAAGCCTTTTCGCGCAAGCGGTTGTAAGTGGCATTGGTGTCGAGATTAAGAAGATACTTCTCCATACCACCAACAGCACGGTCGATGCTCATATCGTTGTCGTTGAGCACGATAAGCAGGTCGTTGGGCGATGACGACACGTTGTTGAGTCCCTCAAAAGCGAGTCCTCCCGACATGGCACCATCGCCTATGACGGCCACCACATGGCGGTCGTCGTGTCCGGTTTTGCGTGCAGCGACAGCCATACCGAGCGCTGCCGAAATGGAGTTGGAAGCGTGTCCACACGTGAAAGTGTCGTACTCGCTCTCCATCGGGGTCGGGAATGGGCGTATGCCGTGAAGTTTGCGGTTGGTGCAGAACGTGTCTTTTCGGCCGGTTAGTATCTTATGACCATAAGCCTGATGTCCCACATCCCACACGATGCGGTCGTACGGTGTGCTGAACACATAATGCAAAGCCACCGTCAGCTCGACTACGCCGAGCGACGAAGCTAGATGTCCGGGATTGACCGACAACTCGTCGACAATGTCGCGACGCAGTTCGGCGCACAATTCGGGCAACTGTGTTATACTGAGACGGCGCAGATCGTCGGGACTGCTTATATGGTCCAAAAGTTCAGATATGTTGTTCATGTAATAACTTTAGCTGTACAGTTATGCAAAGTTAATGCAAATGAGCGAAAGCGCAAAAGAAAAAACACACAATCGTCCATTGATTGCATCTTAATGGCAACTCGCCTGTATTTCCAAACGATTCGTTTTCACTTCAAATACCAGTTGCCTTCATGCAGCACCATGGGCACTACAATCTCCTCCTTGGTGCTGTCGGCGAAGCAAAGCATCAGAAAAGCGCGGCCCACATGGTGTGCCGTGTCGGTCTTGGCGCGTACGGGCTGTACAGCCGCCAGACCGCTATGGTCATCCTTAATCTGCCCAATATACTGCTTGGCGTTGACTATAAGCTGCTCGCGATAGCTGCCAGGAATGCTGTCGGGACGATAGAATCCGTCGACATAAGCCTCGTAATTGCCTGCTATAAGATAGTCGTAATACACCTTGGCTGCACGAACGGCAAGTTCGTTGGGATCCTGCGGCTTCGCATTGCTGCACGAAGAAACGGCAAGCATCAACATAGCAATGCCTACATATATTATATATATAATGTGTCGCATACTTTCATGAATAATAATTATATAAACAATAAGAGGGCATGGCATTCCTGCCATACCCTCCTTAATATATTTGCCTTTTACTTCTGACGTATGAATACGTTGATGGGGCATCCGTGCATCGACCAGTTGTCGCGTATCTTGTTCTCCAGGAAACGTCGATACGGCTCCTTGATGTACTGTGGCAGGTTGGCATAGAACACAAACGATGGTATCTGAGTATTTGGCAACTGTGTGCAATACTTAATCTTGATGTACTTGCCTTTGATTGATGGTGGCGGATAAGCCTCAATCAGCGGCAGCATAACCTCGTTGAGTTTTGATGTGCCTACGTGTGCCTTACGGTTCTGATATACCTGCTTGGCTGTTTCGAGCACCTTGAATATGCGCTGCTTTGTCAATGCCGAGGCGAAGATAATGGGGAAGTCGACAAACGGAGCCATGCGGTTGCGTATGGCGTTCTCGAATGTCTTGATGACAGCCTGATCCTTGTTTTCTACAAGGTCCCACTTGTTCACCACAACGACAAGCGACTTGTTGTTGCGCTGAATGAGCTGGAAGATGTTCATATCCTGCGCCTCTATACCGCGAGTAGCGTCAAGCATGAGTATGCACACGTCCGAATTCTCAATGGCGCGTATCGAGCGCATCACCGAATAGAACTCAAGGTCTTCCGACACTTTGTTCTTACGGCGTATACCTGCGGTGTCGACAAGATAGAAGTCGAAGCCGAACTTGTCGAATCGTGTGTATATTGAGTCGCGTGTAGTGCCTGCTATCTCGGTCACGATGTTGCGGTCCTCGCCGATGAAAGCGTTGATAATAGAGCTCTTGCCTGCGTTAGGACGACCTACAACTGCGAAACGTGGGATGCCGTCTTCCACCTCTTCCCTGGTGTCGGGCTTAAGCTTCGAGAGTACGAGGTCGAGCAAATCGCCTGTACCACTGCCCGTTGCAGACGAGATACATTGCGGTTCGCCAAGTCCCAGAGCGTAGAACTCGGCAGCATCGTAGATCTGGTCGTTGTTGTCGGTCTTGTTTGCCACGAGGATAACGGGCAGTTTGGTGCGACGAAGGATTGTCGCCACGTCCTGATCCCAGTCGGTCAGTCCGGTCTGAACGTCAACGAGGAAGAGCACAAGGTCGGCCTCTTCGGTTGCAACGATAACCTGCTTGCGGATGGCATCTTCAAAGATATCATCGCTCTTAACCACCCATCCACCGGTGTCTACAACAGAAAACTCGCGACCGTTCCACTCGCACTTGCCATACTGGCGGTCGCGTGTAGTGCCGGCTGTGTCGCTAACGATAGCCTGACGAGTCTTGGTCAGGCGGTTGAACAGTGTCGACTTGCCCACATTTGGGCGTCCCACTATTGCCACTAAATTTGCCATAATGTTTTAGTCATTCTTTCCTCCGCATCACACGGAGGCTTGTAGGATGTGGTCTCTGCATCCTTGTTAATGATTTTCCGAAGCTGACCCACTCCGGCCCTCGCCATTCTGACGAGAGTATCCCCTCTTTTCTATTCAGGGGGAAGCGACAGCGAGCTGTCGCAATGTTGAGTTTTGAATGTTGAATGTTGAATTGGTGCGCCGTTGGCGCATTTTGAATTATTCAATTAGGAGTTATCATTAATTATTCAATGGTATTCGTTGTCTGCAAACTCCAAATCCAAATTGAACAATTCAAAATCGCAGGCGAAGCCGCGAACAATTCAAAACTCCTAATTCAAAATTCAAAACTCTTACTACGGATTATATCCGAAGCTGTCGAGTTCGCGCTTTGAGCTGCGCCAGTCCTTATCCACCTTTACGAATGTGTGCAGATAGACGCTCTTACCGAAGAACTTCTCGAGCGACTTGCGTGCCTCGGTCGACATCTTCTTCAGAGCCACGCCTTGATGTCCGATGATAATGCCTTTCTGCGAATCGCGCTCCACGTATATCACGGCATGGATGTCGATGTTGCGGTCGGTCTCCTTAAACGACTCCACCTTCACCTCTACCGAGTACGGGATTTCCTTGTCGTAGTAGAGCAGAATCTTCTCGCGAATAATCTCCGACACGAAGAAACGGGCTGGCTTGTCGGTCAATTGGTCTTTGTCGAAGAATGGCGGCGAGTCGGGCAGAAGCTCCTTGATGCGACGCATGAGCATGTCTACACCGAACTTGTTCTTGGCTGATATGGGAAGAATCTCGGCATTGGGCAGCAGCGTGTGCCACTTCTCAACGGTGTCGCCGAGTGTCTTCTGGTCGCTTTGGTCGATTTTGTTGATGAGCAGAAGCACCGGAATGGTCATCTTCTTCACCTTGTCGAGGAAGTCCATGTTCTTCTCGGGATTTTCCACTACGTCTGTGACATACAACAACACGTCTGCATCCTGCAATGCCGATTCGGAGAATGCGAGCATCGACTCCTGCAACTTGTAGTTGGGTTTCAGAACACCGGGAGTATCGGAGAAAACTATCTGGGCGTCGTCCTCGTTGACTATGCCCATGATACGGTGGCGCGTGGTCTGCGCCTTGAATGTGGCAATACTGATGCGCTCGCCTACCAGCTGATTCATCAGCGTCGACTTGCCCACATTAGGATTGCCTACTATATTTACAAATCCTGCTTTGTGCATATTCTTTTTCTATAGGGGGTTTGATTGTACTATAAATACAAAGTTACAGTTTTTTCGGGAATATCCGCAGACGCGTATTTGCAATTATATGATTTTTAACAGAATAGACACAAAAAAGCACATTCGACGATAGTTGTTGAAAACTGTCGGATGTGCTTTTATATATGAGATAATATGCTTCTCTATTACTTGGCTCCAGCAACTGCCGAACCGTCGTAAGCCCACTTGTAGAACGATGCTCCGTGAACGAAGCCTGCACCGAAAGCGGTAAAGATGACGTTGTCGCCCTTCTTCATGTTCTTCTCGTTATCCCACAATGCCAATGGTATTGTGGCTGCGCTGGTGTTGCCATAGCGCTCGATGTTGACTACCACCTTATCCATAGGCAGACCGATACGTTTTGTAACGGCCTCGATGATGCGGAGGTTTGCCTCGTGCGGTACGACCCACTTCACGTCGTCGGCAGTAAGTTCGTTGCGCTTCATCACTTCGGCTACATCGTTGCTCATGTCTGTCACGGCATAGCGGAACACTGTGCGTCCCTCCTGATAGAGGTAGTGCAGACGGTGGTCGACGGTGAAGTGTGACGGCGGGCATACAGAACCACCAGCCTTCATGTGAAGGAATGGGAGTCCCTTGCCGTCGGTACGCAGATACGAGTTCTGCACGCCTACTCCTTCCTCCTCGGTAGCCTCAACGAGCACCGCTCCGGCACCGTCGCCGAAGAGCACGCATGTAGCGCGGTCCTGATAATCGACGAGCGACGACATCTTGTCGGCACCTATCACGATTATCTTCTTGTAGCGTCCGCTCTCAATCATTGTAGCGGCAACGTCGAGCGAATAAAGGAATCCGCAGCAGGCTGCCTCGAAATCGAATGCGAAAGCGTTCTTCAGTCCGAGTTTGCCAAGGACTATTGACGCTGTAGAGGGGAACTTGTAGTCGGGAGTGGTAGTGGTTACAATCAGCGCATCAATTGTGTCGGGATCAACGCCGGTCTTCTGCAGGAGCTGCTTGGCTGCCTTACGGGCCATGTAGCTTGTGCCGAGACCTTCCTCGGTGAGGATGTGGCGCTCCTTGATGCCGACACGTGTCATAATCCACTCGTCACTGGTGTCTACCATGCGCGAGAGTTCCTCGTTGTTGAGGACATAGTCGGGCACGTATCCGCCAATGCCGGTGATTACTGCGTGTATCTTTCCCATTTTACGGTGAGAGATTATTCAGCTACTTCCTTAACGATAGCCACCTTGCCACGATAGTATCCGCAAGTAGGGCATACTGTGTGGTATACGTAGTAAGCGCCACAGTTAGGGCATACTGCCAATGTAGGAGCTACTGCCTTATCATGAGTTCTTCTCTTAAGTGTACGTGTCTTTGACTGTCTTCTTTTAGGATGTGCCATTTTCTTTTAATCTTTAATTATTGTTTTTAATTTTTCTAATTCATTCCAACGCGGATCTACCGCTTGCTCTTCATTCGCGCCACTACTTCGGGTAGCTGAGTGTTCTTCGAGAACCTTTATCATCGCCGCGTTACATTTTCCAGGTGTATGCACGTGCTTAGCGGGAATGTTGAGTGCTATAAATTCGTAGATGAACCACGCCACGTCCAATGAGCCTTCACGCTCGTCGACTGTGATGAGGTCATCGTCCTCGGAATATTCTTCTCCAAACTTCACTATGAGGCGGTCGTCCGTCTCAATGGGCTGCTCCATATCGTCAAGACACAGGTCGCACGGAATAACGACGCTGCCCTCGGTATGGAAATCGAGCTCAAAATAGTTCTCCGTGCGACGTACATTTATACGCACACGAATATTGCCACGCTTGATTTCGTCTTCGTCAAGTGACTCAAACCAAGCGTCGCCCAGACTATATTCGAGGGCTGTCAGCCCTTCTTTCAAGTCCTTCAAATCTATCTTAAGCAGTTCAGAACTACACATTTGGTGTGCAAAGGTACGAATATTTTCCGACATACGACAATTTTACAATAATGTTTTTGACTTTCTTAAAGGTTTTTTCAGTTCTATGCGGAACGTTGTGCCTATTCCTACCTCTGAATGCTTCACCCAGATGCGTCCTTTGTGGTATTCTTCTACGATGCGTTTGGCGAGCGAGAGGCCGAGTCCCCAGCCTCGTTTCTTGGTGGTGAAGCCCGGGCGGAACACGTTGCGTATGTCTTTCTTGCGTATGCCCTTGCCGGTGTCGCTCACCTCCACTACCGTACGGTCGGGTTCTTCAGCCACGGTTATGGTTATTGTGCCCTCGCCTCCCATTGCGTCTACGGCGTTCTTGCACAGATTTTCTATCACCCATTCAAAGAGCGATGCGTTTATCCTTACCATCACCTCGCCCTCGGGGAAGCGGCGTATCATCTGCACGCGCTTCGATGTGCGCCGGTCCATATAGTCTACTACGTGCTGCATCACCTCCTTAAGGTCGGTATCGACGGGTTCGGGCAGCGACCCTATCTTGGAGAAGCGGTCGGCTATGAGTTGCAGTCGCTTCACATCGTTCTCCATTTCGGGTATGAGCTGGTCGTCGGGATAGCTTTCGCGCAGTATCTCCACCCACGCCATGAGGCTCGATATGGGTGTGCCGAGCTGATGGGCTGTCTCCTTCGAGAGTCCCACCCACACCTTGTTCTGTTCGGCACGTTTCGATGTTAGCAATGCGAAAATGGCAATTACTACGAACAACATCACTACACCTAATTGTATATAGGGGTATGACGACAGGCGTCGCAGCATTAGCGAGTCGTCGTAGCACACGTCGATGTAGTCATTGCTGCGGTCGTCGTCGAGCGCAATGCGTATGTTGCGGTTGGCTGCAAGCAGATGTCTGCCCAACTGGGCGAGAAAGGCTGTGGTGTCGGCAGCGTTGTCACAGTGGTCGATATCAATGTTGCGATAAGCCTGTACTTGTCCATTCGGGTCGAGCACTACGACGGGAATGGTGTTGTTGCTGTTTATCACGCGCAGCACAAGATTGATGTCGGTGTTCTCGTCGGCATGGTTGAGCGTGCGCATAGCCTCAGCCCACACCTCCATCTTTGCCCGCTCCTCACTTGCAAGGTCGCGTATCAGGATGTGCGACACGACGAGTGAGACAACCGCTATTGCTACGGCTGCCATCACAAGTATTATCTTTACACGGCGTATCTGGTCTGTCCACTGCATATTATTCAAACTTTATCATCTTTGCCAATTGCAAGAAGTATTGATTCGACCAGATTGACATCTCATTGGGATTCTTCATGAATGGCATAACATCAGCTTTCACCTGTTTGATATCAGCTGAACTTAATCTCTGTTCTAAATCAGCCATGAATTCCTCTTGTGACTTCTCACAGCCGTTAAATTCCTTTATCCGTTCTTGCAGATGTTTATAATTCAAAGGTACTCTATTCCGAACGTACCATTCGAAGTCATACCAGTCGCGCCCCTTTACCCGGTTCTTCCATGCCCGATATACCAATGCGTGCATTTTGCCTGCAAACAAGTCTGCAAGCGTAAAACATCTTGTCATGAAAGAACGAGGCTCCATCAGAAGTTTTTGTTCGGTTGCGAAACAGAGCGGAGGATTGGTATCTACCTCTATTTTTATCTTGATTGCCTTTTCTGTCTGGAATGAAATGTCATAAACATCCGTTGTATCCTTCAGAAATGCAGACTCCACCTTTCCAAAGTTCTTCTTGTCCTTCTTCCTGATGTCCACCTTTCGGCCTATGGCTTCAAACTCATCAATGATGGGCTGGAAGTATTGGGTGAAGTCGAAAGCATCATCTTTGTTCAGCAACGAAAAGTCCATGTCTTCGCTGAAGCGCTCCAATCCGTGAAAGATGCGCAAGCAGGTTCCGCCATAGAATGCCGCCTTATCAAAGAATCCGCCTTGATATAAACCGGCAAGTATGATTTGCTGGTTCACCTCGAATGTTGCATTTCTTCTGGACTGGTCGGTTGACAGATCATAAGCCGATAACATGTTTTGGTATATATCATTCATGTTGCAGGAGTTTTAGAATGGTAAGTATTGACGTTGACTTCTTCCCTACTTTTGCGTATGCCGAGAACATGTCAGGATTGAGTCTGCTGAAACCGTCCATATCAAATCGTAGGTCCTCCTCCAGAAACTCCAAGGCTTCCTTTTTATATCTCAAGTTGACGCCAGGCTGATTGGCAATCAAATCGCATAAAGCCTTTTCAGGAGTAGCCATTATATAGACACTGTTCCCTTCTTTTATTTGGGTGATTCCTATAGGATAGGTTTTCCTGGATATATGACTGTAGCAGAAATTGCCCACTGGAGTATTGAATTCCTTTGCCGCCTTGAATGTCATTGACTGGACTGTATATACCGCTTCGGGTATCAATCCATAATATCTTAAAGCTGTCTGCATGGAAACATAAGACGGTGCCAACAGGTGATTGGCTATTAGTCCGGAAGAGAGCGGAAGTCCTGTTTCTTCCGGGTTTACTACAAACAAGTTTCGCCTAAGGCGGATGATTTCACCTGCCTTTTCCAGCTGTGCCACCTTTGCAAACTTAGTCTTTACATCGGTATATAGCGAAGCTATGACCGAGGATGTTACTGGAATATTGCCTAATGTAGTTAGAATATTGCTCATGTCGCAGCGAAAGTAGTAAAATTTTCAATAGAAAACAAACTTTTACTTAGTTTTCTATTGAAAATTTTACTTATTCTGATGAAATTCACCCAAAATCATACTGCTTTGCAAAAGGACTCCTTTTGGCCTGCAAAAGGACTCGTTTTACAATGCAAAAGGACTCGTTTTAGAACGCAAAAGGAGTCCTTTCGGAATGCAAAAGGACTCCTTTTGGAGAATGTCTGAAATTAAGCTGTCCACCAACCCCTTCACAGCAGGGAGGGGAGCGGTATGTAGTCCGCTTACAACAGTTCGGGCAACTGGAACAGTTTGGTGCCGTTGCTGCCCTTTATGAGGATGTACTTGCCGCATGGTTTGGCGGCTGCTATTGCCTCCTTCACCTTATCCACATTGTCGAAAAGGCGGAAGCCGGACGGCGTGTCGCATCCTTCAAACTCCGAACCTACGAGCCATACCTGGTCGAGAGTCATCTGTCGGAGCTGGTCAACGATACGTTGGTGCTCGTTGTGGCTCACCTCGCCAAGTTCCTTCATATCACCTATAATCACCATTTTGCCCTTGGCTTCGATGTCGGCGAAGTTGCGCAGGGCGGCAGCCATGCTCGTCGGGTTGGCGTTGTAGGCATCGACGATGAGGCGGTTGTCGGCTGTCTGCTCAAACTGCGAGCGATTGTTTGACGGCACATAGGCGCTCAGCGCCTTGACGATGCTGTCGGCAGGCACGCCGAAGTACAAGCCTATGCTCACGGCAGCGAGCATGTTAGTTATGTTATACTCGCCAATCAGGTGAGTCTGCGTGGCGTACGGAGCGCCGACGGAGGTGCCGTCGTTGTGCCGCCAGGTGAAGTTGAGCATCGGCGAGCAGCTGTCTACGTGTCCGCTTACCCACAGTTGGTCGTCCGCCTTGCATCCGTAGCGCACGAGGTTCAGCCCCTGGGCGATGCCGTTGAGATAAGGGTTCTCGCTGTCGATGAACACGCAGCTCAGCGGAGCCTTGCCCTCTCGCAGCGTTTTTCCATTGTCCGTATTGCCCAATCCGTGGTTGGCGCGCATAAAGTCGTACAGTTCGCCCTTGGTATGGATTACGCCCTCAAACGAGCCGAAGCCCTGCAAGTGGGCACGACCTACGTTGGTTATGATGGCATAGTCGGGTTCTACCACGTCAACCAGAGCCTTGATGTCGCCCGGATGCGACGCTCCCATCTCCACAACGGCAATCTCGTGCTCCGGACGCAGTCGCAGCAGCGTCTTGGGCACGCCTATGTCGTTGTTGAAGTTGCCCTGCGTGTACAGCACGTTATACTTCTGCTGCAGCACGGCAGCCGTGAGTTCCTTGGTTGTTGTCTTTCCGTTGGTGCCCGTAATGCCTATGATTGGCGTGGCGAGCGTGCGTCGATGATAGAGCGCCAGCTGCTTGAGCGTGGCAAGGCAGTCGTCGCACAGAATGTAGCGTGCATCGCCCTCGGGCGCATATTCCGCCTCGTCCACTACGGCATAGGCGCAACCCTTGTCGAGCGCCATTGCCGCAAACTTGTTGCCGTCGAACGATGCTCCCTTCAAGGCGAAGAACAATGAGCCTTCGGGACAGTCGCGGCTGTCGGTTGTAACGACGGGGTGCTCGCTGAATATCTTATAAAGTTCGGTGATTTCCATAATCATTCCTTGTTTTGTTTACGTATTTATCACAATGCCTTTACGGCCTTCTCCAGTCGCTCAAGCGCGTCCTGCAGCACGGCGCGGGGCGACGCTATGTTCATACGCATAAAGCCTCTGCCCTCCCGGCCGAACATCTCGCCGTCGTTGAGAGCCAATCGTGCGCCGTCAACGAAGAGTCGGTTGAGGGCGTCATGGTCGAGATTCAGGGCGCGGCAGTTGAGCCACACGAGGAAAGAAGCTTGCGGACGCAAAGCTTTTATCTGCGGTATGCGCGTCTGGAGGAAGTTGTCCACGAAGTCGATGTTTGCCTCTACATACTCCAGCATCTGTCGGCGCCACTCCTCGCCGTACTTGAATGCGGCTATGGTTGCAATGGGCGAGAATATGGTAGGTTCGCTCAATTCGTTGGCATCGAGCCATTCGAAGAAGGGACGGCGCAACTCTTCGTTGGGCACTACGCAGTAAGAGCTTACTATACCGGCTATGTTGAATGTCTTGGATGGCGCTCCGAAGGTGATGCTGCACTGGGCTGCACGCTCCGAAACCGACGCAAAGGGATGGTGCTTGTGCCCCGGATGCGCCATGTCGCAATGTATCTCGTCCGAGATTACGATGATGCCGCGCTCCGAACAGAAGTCGGCAAGTCGGCTGAGGGTGTCCACGTCCCACACTATTCCAGCCGGATTGTGCGGGTTGGCGAGAATGAGCACGCGGCACTTCTCGTCTGCCACCCTGGCAAGTCCGTCGAAGTCCATCGAGTACGAGCCGTCTTCGTTCATGATGAGCGGATTCATCACCACCTCGCGCTTGTTGCCCTGCGGTGTGAGACGGAACGGATGATACACGGGCGGTTGTATTATCACCTTCTCGTCGGGCTTGCAGAACACGTTGATGACGAATCCTATGCCCTTGACTATGCCCGGAATGAATCGCATCCATTCGCTGTTGACATTCCACTGGTGGTGGTCGGCTATCCATTTGGTCACCGTTGGCCAGAACTCTGCGGGTATATTGGTGTATCCATAGAGCGAGTGGTCGAGTCGGCGGCGCAATGCTTCGGTTATAAACTCGGGAGTCTCGAAGTTCATGTCAGCCACCCACATCGGCGTAAGGTCTGCTCTGCCGTAGCGCTCGTTGAGCACATCAACAGCCAGAGCACCCGTGCCGTGGCGGTCGATGATTTTGTCGAAGTCGTATTTTGTAGACATATAATATGTATGCGGGTTGTTTTATTACAATACAAAAGTACATTCTTATTGCTTATCTATTCGTCAATGACTTGTCATTATGTTTTACATTTAGCAACATTTGCACATAACTTGTTTTTTTTAACAGAAAAAATTTACATCACGAATGTAAATACCTAAGTAAAAACCGTAAATTTGCAGTTACTAATTACCACACTATGAATATAAAACATCTACTACGCATTACGACATTATTGGCTGTATTGTTGAGTTCGACAATACAATACGCCAACGCAGCAAATGACAATCTTACGCAATACGTCAACCAATACATCGGAACGGGAGGACACGGACATACCGTTATGGGCGCAAACGCTCCCTTCGGACTCGTCATCGTGGGTCCGACCGAGCCTCTGCGCGGATGGGACTGGACTTCGGGCTATCACTATAGCGACAACGAGATAATCGGATTCGGCCACATGCACCTCTCAGGTACGGGCATCGGATGCCTCGGCGACATCGCTTTGCTGCCCGTGAGCAACGCCAACCAGCGCTCCACTTTCTTCACTCACGACAACGAGCGCATGCATCCCGGCTACTACTCGCTGCGCCTTACCGACCCCGACGTGCTCGTCGAACTGACCGCCACGAAGCGTTGCGCAATGCACCGCTATACGTTCGGCAAGGGAGCCAAGGCTCAGCTGGCTCTCGACCTTGCCCAGTGCATCGGCTGGGACACTCCTACCGACTGCATGTTGTCGCAGGAGTCGCCCACACGACTTATAGGCTACCGCCGCTCTACGGGTTGGGCAAAGGACCGTCGCATATATTTTGCCATGGACTTCTCGCGCCCCGTACACGTTGAACGTGCCGACTCGATGTACCGCGCACTCCTTACGTTCGACAATTCGGACAAGCCGCTGCTCGTCAAGGTGGCACTCTCGCCCGTCGAACCCGATAAAGCCAAGGCCAATATGAACGCCGAGATGCCGGGATGGGACTTCGACGCTGCCGTAAGCAAGGTTGACGACGAGTGGAACCGCCAACTGTCGCGCATCAAGATTGAGACCAACGACAACACACGACGCCGCATCTTCTACACAGCCATGTATCATCTCATGACTTCGTGCATGACGTTCAGCGATGTAGACGGCCAGTATCGCGGCGCAGACGGCAAGGTTCATCGTGGCGACTTTGTCAATTACACCACGCTTTCGCTTTGGGACACTTACCGTGCAGCCCATCCGCTCATGTCGTTCCTATTCCCCGACATGCAGCGCGACTTCGTTCATACCTTCCTCAACATCTATCGCCAGCAGGGACGATTGCCGGTGTGGCACCTTATGGGTGGCGAAACCGACTGCATGATAGGCAATCCGGGAGCCATAGTGCTCGCCGATCTCACGCTGAAGGGATTTGCCAAGGGCTACGAGAAGGAAGTGCTGGAGGCTATGAAGGCCACGCAGAGCATCGACATACGCAGCCTTGACGTGCTGAAGAAGTACGGCTACATTCCATGGGACAAGGTTCCTACCAATGAGACGGTTGCCAATGCGCTGGAATACTGCATCGCCGACGACGCTACTGCTAAGGTTGCAGCCATGCTCGGCAACGAAACCGACCGCCAGTTCTTCTACAACCGCTCGCGCTCGTACTCGAAATACTTCGACCCAGCAACCGGTTTTCTGCGCGCTATAGGCACCGACGGCAAGTTCCGCACGCCCTTCAACCCCTTCAATGCAGAACATCGCTCCAACGACTACACCGAAGGCAATGCCTGGCAATACACGTTCCTCGTGCCGCACGACGTTCACGGGCTCATCAATCTGTTCGGTTCGGACAGCAAGTTCATGACCAAGCTCGACTCGTTGTTCATCGCCGAGGGTGATGCCGGAGCCAATGCGTCGCCCGACATGTCGGGTATGACGGGCCAATACGCCCACGGCAACGAGCCGTCACACCATGTTATATACATGTACAACTACGCCGGACGTCCCGACAAAGCCGCTCCGCTGCTCCGCAAGATGCTAACTGAGATGTATTACGACCAGCCTGACGGACTGTCGGGCAACGAAGACGTCGGTCAGATGTCGGCTTGGTACATCACTTCGGCCCTTGGACTGTATCAGGTCGATCCCGTCGGCGGCCGCTATGTCATCGGTTCGCCGTTGTTCGGGAAGGCTTCGGTAAGCGTAGGGGACGGCAAGACATTCACCGTCGTTGCACGCAACAACTCCGACCGCAACATCTACGTGCAGTCAGTACGCCTCAACGGACGCCCATACAGCAAGTCGTACATCGACTACAAGGACATAACACGCGGCGGAACACTTGAACTCACCATGGGAGCAAAGCCCTCGAAGTGGGGAACAAAGCGCGCCGACCGCCCATAAACGAGCGGATGCCGCTCGCTACAAGAGCGATTGTCCGCCCATAAAAACAGCAATCATAAATCTAATTTCTACTGTTATGAATCTTCATTTAAGTTCACAGATTGTACTTAACAAAGTACCCGAGCAGTACTACCGCCCTCGTACGGCAGTTGAACGTTCGGAAATGACACGTTGCGAGAAAATCTTTACCGATGTATATCCTAAAATCGAAGAGGGTGTAAAGGTAATAGCCGACGCTGTGGAGAAGGAGATAAAGCGTTCAAAACAAGCCGGCAAGAAGTGCGTTCTGGCTCTCGGCACAGGTCTGTCGCTCACTCCTATCTATCAGGAACTGGTGCGTCGGCACAAGGAAGAGGGCTTGAGCTTCGACAATGTTGTGGTGTTCAACGCCTACGAATACTTCCCGCTCAACGCCGACAGCAAGCATAGTGCAATCGGACAATTGCGCGAACGCCTGCTCGACCACATAGATATCAAGGCTGAGAACATCCATACTCCCGACGGATACATTGCCCAGGACGACGTGTACGAGCATTGCCGCACCTACGAACAGCTCATTGCTGCCGAGGGAGGCATTGATATTGCCATGCTCGGAATAGGCCGTATGGGCAATATTGCATGTAACGAGCCGGGCTCGCACATATCTTCTACAAGCCGACTGATACTCATCGACCAGATGTCGCGCGACGAAATGACCAACAGTTTCGGCACTCTTGAGCAGGTTCCGCCATGCTCTATCACTATGGGCATTCAGACTTTGCTCTCAGCACACAAGCTTTTCCTCACCGCATGGGGCGAAGAGAAGGCTGATATCGTGCAGAAAATCATCGAGGGCGAAATTACAGATGCCATCCCAGCTACATACGTCCAGACTCACAACGATGCCAAACTCATCTGCGACCTGGCTGCCGCCAGCAAGCTGACACGTATCATCCACCCGTGGCTCGTCACCAATTGCGAGTGGAACGACAAGACTATTCGCGCCGCTGTGGTTTGGCTTTGCCAGCTATTGGGCAAGCCTATCCTTAAGCTTACTAACAAAGACTACAACGAGAACGGTCTGTCTGACCTGCTGGCACGCTTCGGCTCTGCCTACAACTGCAACATCAAGATATTCAACGACCTGCAGCACACCATCACAGGTTGGCCCGGTGGCAAGCCAAACGCCGACGACACAAACCGTCCGGAGCGTGCAATGCCTGCCCAGAAGCGCGTAATCGTGTTCTCGCCCCACCCCGACGACGACGTAATCTCAATGGGTGGAACCATACGCCGACTCGTTCAGCAGAACCACGACATTCATATCGCATACGAGACATCAGGCAACATCGCTGTTGGCGACGAAGAAGTGACACGCTTCATGCACTTCGTCAACGGCTTCAACCAGATATTCTGCGACAGCAAGGATGAAGTAATAAAGAACATGTATGCCGAAATCAAGCAGTTCTTCAAGAACAAACGCGCGTCGGATATGGACACCGAGGCTGTACGCCGAATCAAAGGACTCATCCGTAGAGGCGAAGCCCGCACCGCATGCACCTACAACGGCATACCACTCTCGCAAGTTCACTTCCTCGACCTGCCCTTCTACGAGTCGGGCAAGATTGAGAAGCTGCCTATGACCGAGAAGGACGTGGAGATAGTACGCGAACTGTTGCAGCAGGTTAAGCCTCATCAGATATACGTAGCGGGCGATCTTGCCGACCCGCACGGCACCCACCGCAAGTGTACCGATGCCGTTCTGGCTGCGCTCGACCTCGAAAAGCAGGCCGGAGCGAAATGGATTGACAACTGCCGCGTATGGATGTATCGTGGAGCTTGGGCTGAATGGGAAATCGAGAATATCGAGATGTGCGTACCAATGTCGCCCGAGGAGCTTCGTGCAAAGCGCAACAGCATCCTCAAACATTCATCGCAGATGGAGAGCGCACCGTTCCTCGGCAACGACGAACGACTCTTCTGGCAGCGTGCTGAAGACCGCAACCACGCTACAGCCGAGCTTTATCACAGTCTGGGACTGGCTTGCTACGAGGCGATGGAGGCATTCGTACGATACAATCCGTAGGACAAATCATTTAAATTTGTATCCACATAACTTTGCAAGGAGGATTGGACGTGAGTCCGGTCCTCCTTTTTTTGTACATCAAAAGGGCTACTTTTGAAATTCAACGAAGTCATTTGAAATTCGACGAAGTCATTTTTCTGTATGTAAGATAGTTTGTGTAACTTTGCACACAATATTAGGATAATGAACAAATAAATCTTTTTCAAATCATGCTTGACTTACCCAAAGACCCGATGATGCTCTTCAGCGTCATCAATATGCGTCTGCGCGACATCTATCCGTCGCTCGACGCTCTGTGCGACGACCTCCACGTTGACAAGAAAGAAATCATCGACCGCCTGGCTGCTGCAGGATTCGAATACAACGAACAACAGAACAAATTCTGGTAATGACTTCACAGTACAACAACCACTACCGCACGCTGCTATCCATTGGCATTCCTATCATGATAGGACAGCTTGGAATGATAATTCTAAGTTTTGCCGACACCATGATGGTGGGCCACCATAGCACCAGCGAACTGGGTGCTGCCTCGTTCGTCAACAACATCATGAACCTCGTAATAATCACCGGTACGGGATTCTCTTACGGTCTTACGCCTATCGTGGGCGGTCTGTTCGGGCGCAAACAGTTGCCCGAAGCGGGTCAGGCTTTGCGCTGCTCGCTGCTCGCCAACACTCTGGCAGCGGTGATAATGATGGCTGCCTTGACCATACTTTACTTCAATCTTGCCAACATTGGGCAACCCGACGAACTCCTACCCTACATGCGGCCCTACTATCTGGTGCTGCTTGCGTCGCTGCCATTTGTCATGCTGTTCAACGCTTTCAAGCAATTCACCGACAGTATCACCGAGACGCGCACGTCGATGTGGATACTCCTGTCGGGCAATCTGCTCAACATCATCGGCAACTACATATTGATATACGGCAAGATGGGCGTTCCCGAGATGGGAGTTGTGGGTGCCGGCGTGTCAACTCTTATCTCCCGTATAGTCATGGTGGGCATATTCCTCGCGGTATTCCTCTGCAAGCGCAGTATGCAACAATATCGTGAGGGATTCTTCAGTCTTGGATGGTCGCGCCAACTGGTGCGCCGTCTGACCACGCTCGGAACTCCGATAGCACTCGAAATGGGTATGGAGACAGCCTCGTTCTCGCTGTCTATCATCATGGTGGGATGGCTTGGCACCATTGCTTTGGCTTCGCATCAGGTGATGTCCACCATATCTCAGTTTACGTTTATGGTGTATTACGGACTCGGTGCTGCCGTGGCTGTGCGCACAAGCTACTTCCACGGCCAGGGCGACATGCTCAACACGCGCCACGTAGTGACTGCCGGACTGCGCCTGATGGTGATGCTTGAGATTCTGTTGGGAGGCATAATATTCCTCCTGCGTAAGGATATAGGTTCGTGGTTTACCGATTCTGCCGAGGTGTCGGCATCGGTATTGACGCTCATGCTGCCCTTCTTCATCTATCAGTTTGGCGACGGCTTGCAGATAAACTACGCCAATGCGCTGCGCGGAATAGCCGACGTGAAGCCGCTCATGGTGATTGCCTTCATTGCCTTTTTCGTCATTTCGCTGCCCGTAGGCTATCTGTGCGGATTCGTAATGGGCTACGGACTCGTTGGCGTGTGGATGGCGTTCCCCTTCGGACTGACAAGTGCGGGCATAATGATGTGGTGGCGTTTCAGGAAGATGATGAACCTTGCCAACCACCAATAATACACCTTACTGAACTTTCACAAGTTCAGAGAATTCAGTAGTTAAAGGAGTTAAGAAGTTAAGCCAAATGCTTTTTTATTGCTATATATTAATCAAATAAACTAACGGCTTAACTCCTTAGCGACCGTAGGGAGCGAAAAAACCTTAACTTCTTAACTACTTTCGCTTGCGAAACTTCAATATAATAGCAACAAATGGAGATATGGATATAATCAGTCGCGGCTGATTATATCCATATATTCTTTATAGGAAATGTATCGTCCGCCCATCGACTTGAGGTGAGGAGTCTCAAACTGGCAGTCGATTATCGAGCCGCCATGCTCACGCATGAAGTCGGCAAGGTATATCAATGCCACCTTGCTGGCATTGGGCACGAGCGAGAACATGCTCTCGCCGAAGAATGCGCGTCCAATTGTCACGCCATAAAGTCCGCCCACCAGCTTGCCGTCCTGCCACACCTCCACGCTCTGCGCAAAACCCTGGCGATGCAATTCGGTATAGGCGCGTATGATTTCGTCGCCCAACCATGCACCGGCATGCACGTTGCGACCGCCGGCAGCGGCACATCCGTTTATAACTCCGTCGAAACACTCGCCCATCGACACCTCAAACACTCCCTTGTTCATCAGCGTGCGCATAGAGTGCGACACGTGTATCTCGTCGGGAAAGATGACGAAGCGCTGCTGCGGACAATACCACAGCGGCTCCTTCTCGTCGCGAAACGAGTACCACGGGAATATGCCGTAGCTGTAAGCCAGCAGCAAGCGGTCGACACTAAGGTCGCCGCCGACGCACAAAAGTCCGTCGGGCTCCACGTCGACGGGGCGCGGAAATATCAGTTCTTTACCTATTCTGTAAATCATTTTATTAGTTGACAAGTAGTTAAGAAGTTAAGGAGTATTCGCGCCCTACGGTCGCTAAGGAGTTAAGCCATTAGTTTTTTTGCTTAATTTATAGCATTAAAAGCATATGGCTTAACTTCTTAACTCCTTTAACTACTGAATTCTCTGAACTTGTGAAAGTTCAGTTATTAATAACCAACTGCCCATTGCTTTCGGCAACCGACACCTCCCCACCCTTCTTCAGGCTTCCGAAGAGCAGCTCGCGCATAAGCAGCGGCTTGAGCATAGAGCCTATTACGCGGTCGATCTCGCGTGCTCCGTACTCGGGCGTGAAACCACGGCTGAGCAGCAGCTGTCGTGCCGAGTCGGCAAGGTGCATCGTCACATTCTTGGCTGTAAGTTTCTGCTGCAGCTTGGCAATCTTCTTGTCGAGTATGAGCGATGCCATCTGGCGTGTCATGTCGCCGAAGACGACGATGTCGGTGAGTCGGTTGATGAATTCGGGCTTGAATGTCTTCTTCACCTGTGCAAGCATTGCTTCGCCTCGCGACACCCCTCCCATGAATCCGATGCTTGCCCGTGAGGCGTACTGGGCGCCTGCGTTGGAGGTCATTATGATGATGGTGCCACGCAGGTCGGCTCGCTGACCGTGATTGTCGGTGAGCGTTGCGTAGTCCATCATCTGTAGAAAGATGTTGAAAATGTCGGGATGCGCCTTCTCTATCTCGTCGAACAGCAACACGCAGTTGGGCGACTTGCGCAGCGCGGCAGTAAGTTGTCCGCCGTCCTCGTAGCCCACATATCCTGCCGGAGCGCCTATAAGCTTTGCCACAGCGTGCTTCTCGGCATACTCGCTCATGTCGAATCGCACCAGACTTACGCCCAACTGGCGCGCAAGAGTGCGTGCCACCTCGGTCTTGCCGACTCCCGTAGGTCCGACAAACAGCAGCGATGCCATCGGTTTGTCGTCGTCGCCTAGTCCAGCCTTAGCCATCTGCACAGCCTCAACCACCTCGTTCACGGCACGGTCCTGTCCGAATATCTCCGCGCGCATGTCGTCAGCCAACGTCTGCAGCGCCACATTGCTGGTGTCGCGCAGCGCTGTTGCGTCAATCTTGCACATCTTGGCAAGTATCTCGCCCATCAGACGGCGGTCGACGGTCTGCCGTTTCTGCGAGGTGAGCGGATGCGTCTCGCGATAGGCGCCAGCCTCGTCGATGAGGTCGATGGCCTTGTCGGGCAGGAAGCGGTCGCTGATGTGGCGGGCAGTCTGGCGCACGGCAAACTCCATTGCACCCGTAGCGAACTTCACTCCGTGGAATTTCTCGTAGCCCGGACGCAGTCCTTCGAGTATGCGCACGGCGTCGTCAATCGACGGTTCGGCGATGTCGATCTGCTGGAAGCGTCGCACCAGCGACTTCTGGCTTGCTATGTAGCGGTTGTATTCGTCGTAAGTGGTGGAGCCGATGAAGCGTATCTCGCCGCTTTCGAGGTAAGGCTTGAGCATGTTGGAAGCATCGAGCGAAGCGTCGCCGCCCGTACGGCCCGCCCCGACCATATTGTGTATCTCGTCGATGTAGAGTATGGCGTGACCTTCGGCGGCGAGTCCTTCCATCACCTGCTTGATGCGCTTCTCGAAGTCGCCGCGGAATTGCGCCCCTGCTATCATCGTTCCCATGTCCATCATGTATATGCGCGACTGTTTGAGGCGGTCGGGCACGTCGCCACGGGCTATGCGTGCAGCCAGTCCGTACACCAAAGCTGTCTTGCCGACACCTGCTTCGCCGACGTGCAGCGGATTGTTCTTGTCCTTGCGGCAGAGCACCTGGATGGTGCGTTCCAGCTCGGCATCGCGTCCGATGAGCGGATTGTGCTGGGTGTAAGTGTCGGATATGCACGTCACAAATTCGCGCCATGCCTGGCGGCGGGGTTCGGGTTCGTCCTCTGAGGGGTCGCCAATGACGATGGTTTCCTGCTCGTCGTAGTTGCTCACGAGCGACGCCATGAACTCGCCATGGCTGTCGCCGATGTGGCGGTTGAGCTCATATGCCGCACGCGATTCTTCGAGCATGAGCATGGCGGCTATGATCTGGGGCACGTCGACAACGTCGATGTCGGCATACTGTGCCTGGCGCACAGCGAGAGTCATCATCTCCGAGAACTGATGCGAGCCCTCGATGGTGTAGTGCACACCTTCGGGCACGCGGTCGAGACTGTCGAGATATTCGCCCACCGAGGCTGAGAACTCCTCGGGGTCGACGTTGATGTCGAGCAAGGCATCCTGAAACTGCTCCTGACGGCTTACCGCGAGGAGCACGTGTTCGGGCGTAACGAGCTCGTGGCGCCACGTGTCGCACGACTCAATGGCCATGCGTATGGCGGCTGAAGTACTATTGCTGTTTTTCAATGTTTCTGCTTGTTTTGTTCAATGTTAAAACCAACGGTTTTCAAATGTAGTCCTTTTGCATTGCAAAACGAATCCTTTTGGTGTGTAAAAGGAGTCCTTTTGGCAAGCAAAACGAGTCCTTTTGGAGGGCAAAAGGGGTCCTTTTGCAAACCATGTATAAAACCATGGGGCTGCAGAGGCTGCACGGCTGCCTATTCGGGCTTGCATTCCAGTCGCAACGGGAAGTTCTGCTCGCGTGCCAGCATGGTGGCTTTGCGCACGCGCGAGGTGGCTATGTCGTAGCTGTACACGCCCACTACGGCACTGCCCCGTTCGTGAACGTCGAGCATGAGAGCCTCCGCTTCCGACGGACTCTTGTAGAAAATGGAGTTGAGTATGTGTACGACAAACTCCATGGTGGTGAAGTCGTCGTTGTAGATTATGACCTTGTAGCGACGCGGTTCGCGCAGGTCGACATTGGTGCGATTGCGCACTGAAGTTTGTTGTTTTGCCATAATAGTACAAACTTACAACAAAAAAATAAGAAAAAAGAACAATTTTAGAGATAAAAAGATGCAAATTTCTATAAAAAACACTTGTTTGGTATACATTTTTGCTATACCTTTGCAATCACACCTCTAACAACTAATTATTCATTAACTAAAACACAATTTGGTATGAAAAAGTTAATTTTAATGGCAGTAATGGCGTTAGCAACTGTATCGTCATTCGCACAGCAGGCAGTAGGTACATTCACAATCCAGCCTAAGATTGGCCTCAACTTGGCTAACTTGACTAATGGTGACGCCGACATCCGCGCAGGCGTAGCAGCAGGCGTTGAATTCGAGTATCAGGTAAGCGACATCTTCAGCCTCTCGGCTGGCGCTCTCTACTCTATGCAGGGATGCAAGAATACTATCCAAGACGTTGACGTTACCACTAAGCTCGACTATATCAACGTTCCTATCCTTGCCAACGTTTACGTTGTTAAGGGTCTCGCCGTTAAGCTCGGTCTGCAGCCTGGCTTCAACGTATCACACAAGCTTTCTGTTGATAAGGGTAGCACAAGTGGCTCAACCGACATTCCTGGCGTAAAGAGCGTTGACCTCTCTATTCCTGTAGGTCTCTCTTACGAGTACAGCAACTTCGTATTCGACGCACGCTACAACTTCGGCGTAACCAAGGTTGCTGACGACGCTGACTCAAAGAACAGCGTATTCCAGTTCACACTGGGCTACAAGTTCGCTCTGTAAAAACTCACAAACTATACGCCCCCAACTGGGGCTGATCGAGTAGGAGGTAAACACTAATCATAGGTGTTTATCTCCTATTTTCGTGTTTACCGACCTCTCACACCACCGTACATGCGGTTCCGCATACGGCGGTTCCTATTTTGGGTGCCATTCGAGATATGACCCCATCAGCGTTGGATAGCCTGCTTGGTGCAGTTTCTGTGATGAAGCCGCAAGGTGCATTATCGGTGAGCTACTGACTCTCCAATATCCCTTAACATACCCCCATCTTCTTGCATCATATTTGTTGATGCCGCATCGGACAAGATTCTTCATTCTTGTCTTCGGGAGTTTCCAAGCTTTCCATATACACATGCGTATTCGATGTCTTAACCATTCGTCTGTTTCAAGTAAAAGACGTTTCATATTGGCAAGATGATAATAACCTACCCACCCACTTATG
>URDM01000003.1 GCA_900546575.1 uncultured Prevotella sp. | reverse complement strand
ATTGTTTACAAGGCTCTTTTTCGTAGAAAAACAAAAACTCGTTGTACATCCACACAAGAACGTACAACGAGTTTTTTTATTTATATTGGGAGTTTTGACACACCCTCTATATATCGACCAATGAGCATTGCGCCCTGTAAGGGCAACTTTCTGTGGCTCAATAGAGTTGCCCTTACAGGGCGTTGGATTTAACAAACATTTTTACCCAGGGCGTTGCCCTGGGCTGTGGAGGAAACTGGGCTTTCAGCCCGCTTTGGTTTGACTTCTGCCATCCTCCTATGGAGGTCTCTGGGCTTTCAGCCCGCATTGTATTAGTTTTGGCTCCTCCTATGGGTAGTAGCTCATATCTATAAATAAAAAAAAGGACAAATACTTAACATTCAATATATGCTTCGATTTATACAGAATGTAATGGCAGCGGCAGCCTTCATGGCCATGCCGCTTGCGCTCAATGCGCAGACCAAATACTACGTCAAGGCACCTCACGACCTCACCCCGGCTACGCCTGAAGGCACAGCCGACGGCTCTTCGTGGGACAAGGCTATATCGCTGCAGCAGGCATTGGCAAAGGTTAAGGCAGGCGACTGCATCTTTGCCAAGGGCTACACAGCCGGTGAAGCCACCGGCAAAGACTTCTACTACACCGTACCCGACCGCAAGGGCTTTGTCCTGCCGTCGGGTGTGCGCATGTATGGAGGTTTTGCAGGCAACGAGACCGAGATCAGTCCCGAACATCTCGACACCCCAGCCAATGATCCACGCAGCTGTGTCGGCAGCGACCTCTCGCACATGAAGTACCGTTCGGTGCTCACTGCCGACATCGACTGCAACGACACCGTGTCTGACACGTGGCTGCTCTTTCCGCAGAACTCTACACGCAAGGACAACGCCAGTCATGTAGTGACGATGAGTCTTGCCCCTACTGCCGTCAATCTCAATGCCGGCAACGACCCCACTGTGCTCAACGGATTCTACATTGTGGGCGGCAATGCGTCGGGTTCGGACGATTCTTACGGTGGCGGCGTGTACATCACCGATGCCGGCACAGCCGACAACAACACCGGCGAACGCGGTTATGACGTGTCGCGCTGCTTCTTCACCAACAACTACGCAGAGTGTGGCGGCGCCATATACGTGGCAGCCAACGTCAAGCCCAACGCCAACCGACGTGCCTACATACGCTACAACACCCTCTTCAACAACGTGGCAGGCACACGAGGTGCCGACGACAACCTGGGTGGCGGACTCTGGGCAGGGGGCAGGGCAGACATCGTCAACAACCTCGTCTACTGCAACACCAACGGAGGCATGTGTGTGTCGGAGCAGACTACCGTTGTCAACAACACCATATCGCGCAACAACTGCGCCGGTATCGACCACGTGTCGCCAGACAACAATAACAAGCTCACCGTCTACAACAGCATAGTATGGGGCAACGACCGACTCAACAAGTACCATCCGGCGCCCCAGTTTCGCAATGGTGCGTACTATACCCACCGTGGCGAGGCAGACCCCGGCGACGATACCAACGTACTTCTCGAAGAGAGCAACAACTCTACCGACGGCGCAACGCCCAACTTCAAGGATCCGGCTACGTCGCCTATCTACGACCGCAGTTACACCTGGACCGTTACCGACTATCCCCAGTGGTCGTATGCCATTGACTACGGTTCGGCACTCATTGCCAAAGGCGACCCCACACAGTACAATTCTAAGACCTGGGGTGACCGTGCGCTCAGCGCCGACAGCCGTTTCGGCACAGACGACAACAATACTGCCACCATTGATATAGGTGCTTACGCCTATACCAAGGTGCCCGCTTCGCGCCGCCGCTACGTCAAGACAGCCGCCAATGGAGGCTCCGACGAACACGACGGACTTACTTGGGCTACTGCCTACGCATCACCACAGAAAGCCATCAATGCCCTCAACGACGGCACAGGCCAGCGTGGCGAGGTGTGGGTGGCAGCAGGAACATACGCCCCCAGCGCCCATATCACCGAAGACAACAACAGTCCCGTGGCATTCCTCATGCACAGCGGCATCAATGTCTTTGGCGGATTCCGTGGCACGGAGACCTCTATCGACGAGCGCGACGGCTATTACGACGGTTCTGCCGATGACCGACCCAACCGCGATCCTCAATATACATGGAAGTTCCGCGACGAGTATCGCACCATATTCCAGGGCGAACACTATAGCACTCCTACTTGGAACAGCACCAAGGGTGATTGGACAATCAACAGCGGATCGTATCATGTGGTGTGGTTTGCACCCATTGCAGCCAATGGAGTGGGCACGGCTGACAATAAGGTAGGCATGTTCGACAAGGAGACAGTGCTCGACGGTGTCACCATCGAGGGTGGCAGACTCACCGTCGAATCAGGTTCGGTCAGCGAAGGCTATCTGCCTAACGACGGAGCCGGAGTGCTTATGGGCGAAAATTCCATACTGCGCAACTGCGTGGTGCGCTACTGCTCTGCCGCCGGACGAGGCGCCGCCGTGTACAACGGGGGCGGACGTGTCGAGAAATGCCTTATATATAATAATGTGAACACATCGGGCGACGGTGGCGGTGTCTACATCGACGGATTCGGCATCGTGTCGCGCAGCATCATAACCAACAACAAGGCGCGCAATGGCGGAGGCGTATACATGAAGAAGGGCACACAGTCCAATCATGCCATACTCGCACTCTCGGTAGTTGCCAACAACGAGAACACTGCCAACGGTGCCGTCTATGCCGACCAGTGCGGCAACCTCACAAACAACACCATTGTCAACAACTACACCTCAACCTCTACCGATGAGTCGGACGATAACGCCTCGCACACCGGCGGAGTGTACGTCAACGGCTACTGTTATGCCGTAAACAACATCATCTGGAACAATCGCATCAAGCGCACCGAAGGCAGTCTGACCACCACGCCAGGCCAGCAGGCGCAGATATATGCTGCCAATGCCACGGCTGACAAAGTGCGATTCTACAACAATGCACTCTCATCGCCCAACTCGGCAGTGTGGAACAACGTCTACCAGTCGGGCACAAGATCACTCGGAACCAATGCCGCCGACTGCGTCTTCAAGCTCAACGACAATGGCGCAGCGCAGTATGGCTCATGGAATCAGATAATCGGCTGTATCGGACTGCAGTCGACGTGGAATACAATCGACTACTATTGGCCCACCAAGAACGGCTCTGTGCTGCGCTCGGCAGGTTTGCCCGAATACATGTTTGATGCCGAACTGCTGTTCCGTCCCGATGCCGACATCGTCGGCGACATATTCCAGACCACTACCATCGGAGCCTACTACTCCGACGTAGTCGATTTCCGTCCGGCTCTGTTGCGTCGCGACGGCAAGGACGTTGTGCGTCTGTATGTCGACCCCAATGCTTCAAAGGCTGACGGCAACGGCTCGTCATGGCGCGATAATGCGTCGTCGCTGCACGAGGCACTCGTCTTCTTCGAGGGCTTCACGTTGCCGGCTGCATTGTCGTTCAGTAAACTTAACGTAGAGACACCTGAAGCTTATCATGGACAGAATAGCATCAAGCTCACCTCCGAAAATACCATATTCGAGATCTGTCTGCGCGAGGGCAACATCCAGCCCGAATTCTCTTACGACGCCAACGACGCCAGCGCCGTGTCACACCGCATTCCGCGCATGGAGTGTCCGCTACGCATCGTGGGCGGCTATCCGTCGGCTTCCGCCAACGCTACGCCTACCGATGCCGACCGCGACATAAAGAACTGTCGCACCGAGTTTGACGGACGCTACACCATTGGAGCGCTCAGCGGACACTCGCATCATACGGTGCGCGTGCAGAATGGTGCCAATGTGACCTTCGACGGAATAGCCGTGACAGGCGGCAACGCTACCGAGAATGCTACGATACATACCGGTGCCGGTGTGCTTCTGTACAATGGAGCATCCGTACAGATGGACAACTGCATCATCGAGAACAACCAAGCCTATACAGGTCCGGCTGTCGGAGCCACCACATTGGCTGACAAAGTGAAGCTCGTGATGCGCAACTGCGTTGTCAACAACAATACTGTGGTGCCTTCGCCTGAGAATAGCGCCAGTGGCGACGATCCATGGCTGTTGAGCATTATGCCAGAGAATATGGAGTTCAATCACGTCACTGTTGTCAACAATATAGCGTGGGCTCCGCAACCTGAAGTGCTCAACCGCAACGGCAATACATCGTATGCTCTTGGCAATCAGTATCCGCTTGGCGTGTCAACTGCATCTTGCTACAATACATTCTCTGACATTGCGTCTACCGGTAAGGACGGAGCTGCCAACTTCTCCAACCCTTC
This sequence comes from uncultured Prevotella sp., assembly GCA_900546575.1. GTDB lineage: Bacteria > Bacteroidota > Bacteroidia > Bacteroidales > Bacteroidaceae > Prevotella. Next base: position 66,592 of record URDM01000003.1, on the reverse strand, counting down.
AATAAATGTGGGTGCTGCCGAGTCGGGCAACGTATATTATGGTGGCAATGCCGACTATCGTCCGCTCACCAGTTCGAAGGCTATGCAGGTGGTCATCAACAAGGCTGCTGCAACTACTGACGATATGTCAGTCGACATCTACAGCAACGAGCGCAATCTCGGTGGCGCACCCGATTTGGGCGCTATTGAGGCTCTGCTGCCACGCGCTGGCAAGGTGATTTATGTGCGTTCGTACAACACCGAGGCTCCGAAGGACAACAACGAGGTGCTCGACGAGACTGACGGTAAGCCAAACTTCAGTCTGATTAAGGACAACCCCGGCGTGATTTACAACGGAAAGTCGTGGGATACTGCCATTCATGGCAATGCCATGTGCGACACACTCTATATGGATAAAGCTGACAATTCCATATATGTGCTCGATAATGGCATGATGCTTGCTGCTACGTTTGATAACTCAAACTATTCAACATATCTCGGCAACACCACTAATCCAGTACGCACCGAACCCTATTATGGTCCGGCGTCGGGACATTATACACGCTTTATTGCACAGAATAGGGTCAATACCTATAGCTCAACTTCATTGCAGAAGGTCTGGGACAAGTACTATCAGGGCAATACCAACCAGCTTGACAGGCAAGGCAACACCTATTATAATAGTATAAACAACGACCGCAAGGAACGATACATCAGCGGATTGCAGTTGGCAGTGGAAATGGCAGCCAAGTACAACGCCCTGCACAAGAACGACCCTGGATTCGAACCTAAGGTTGTATGGGTAGGTGCCGGTGTATATACCGACTACAAGGGCTTCGTCATTCGCAATGGAGTGAAGGTGTACGGAGGCTTCCCCAAGGACGGAACACCAGGCGAACAGGAGCGCAAGCCGCTGCTCTCGCAGTATGTTCCGGCTCGTTCGGCTGATGCCGGTCGCACAAAGTCCGACTACGAGACCATACTTCAGATACGCAAGGAGTCGCCCGTCTACCGCAATGCGAACGACGAACTGAACATATCGGGCGACGATGGCGGAACCAACAAGGTTGCTATGGACATTATTACAGAATGTGCTTCTGATGCCTCAGGTTGGTGGTCTAAAAAAGCAGGTATGTGTCAGCGTCATTATGTGCTCTATCAGCCCGACGTGTGCGTAACGACATGGAATGTGGCAGGCAATGGTAATGGCAATGCTTATATGGGCAATGAGTATCGTTGCTATGAGTCGGGCTCGTGGTATTGGAAGAAATATACCAATGGCGATAAGCCCGGAACTTATAAGGAATATAAGGATGTGAAGTGGGACGGATTCACCGTGCGCCACGGATACCTTATTAATTATATGGCAAACCGTGACGGTGGTGCAGGTGTTCGCGTGTTCCATGGTGTGGAACTCGAAAACCTTATTATCACCAACAACCTCACACACGGCTACCGTACACGTGGAGGCGGACTCTATATGGATGGTGCCAACTCGAAGATATCCAACAGTTTCATCCTCAACAACCTCACTACAGACAAGAACGCCATAACTGCAACTGATTGGAAGGATGACAACGCTGTGAATAATTCTAACCTTTATAGCTTGGGTGACGGCGATGACTATGGTGGCGGTGCCTATATGATTGTGGGCACAGGCTACAATATGGTAGTGGCAAACAACCGCGTAATAGGCCTTCAGACTACTTCGGGCAGCGGTGGAGGTATCTTCATCGAGAACGCCAAGTTCTATAACAACACCGTAGCATACAATACTTCACGCCGAAACGGTGCCGGCATAGAGCAGTGGGCATCGGCTGGCAACGCCACCGGTGTGTCGTCAGAGCTGTCGCTTTACAATTGTATCGTCTACGGCAACAAGAGTACTGACTTCCCCGACAATCCTCAGGTGTCGTCGACAAGCGTCGGCACATTCAAACCTGCCCACAACTGCTTCCTTATAGGCGGTACAAACAGCACGGCGGGTGTGTGGAACGAGGGAAGTGGTAGCAATGCCGACGAGAAACTTTATTCTTCAGCCAACGGCAACATTATATATAAAGGTGGCGAGGAGTCTTCTTGCAACCCGTTTGCAGCCGGCATCAATGCCCGCAAGACCAACGACTATCGTCTGAAGGCCAATACTCCATGTATGAACGGCGGTACCGAAGACCTCAACCAAAACAAAGAGGAGAACAAGGTATACCTCCCGCTCACCGATATGGACTACTCCGACCGTATCAAGGACTGTAAGGTGGACATCGGAGCATACGAGTCGGACACTTACTCTAACATAGATTTCGAGACACGCAACGACTCTATCGTGTTCTATGTGACGCAGACTGGCTACGGCGACAACTCCGGACGCAATCCGGAGAATGCTGCCTGCGCCGAAAAACTGCAAAAGGTGCTCAATGTTGCGGGCGAATGCTTCGCCAAGAAGAAGTTTGGTGACAGAGATTTAAGCGCAATAAAGAAGTTCGTTGTGAAGGTGGCTGGCTACAATATGAACAACTCCAGCGAGGGATTCATATATCATCCCAACACCCTTGCCGACCCTTCCGACCCTCAGAGCTACACCTATCTCATCCCTGACGGAGTGACGCTGATGGGCGGATATTACGAGGGTGAGCAGCAGACCGTAAGCGAAACCGCTGGTACTGAAACTATAAAGAAGATAAAACTGGTAGGCTACAACTGGTACGACGACAATCGCAACGTGTGGGACGGATGGCGCAAGCTGACAGACGGAACCCTTGCCAACAGCCGTACGGTTCTGTCGGCAGTAGCCAAGTTGCCTGCCACCTCTACCGTTGACCGCATTGTGGGGCATCACGCCGTAACATTCGGCTCATGGCCAACCGACGATTTGCAGAAGTGGAGCCAAGAAGCGGTGAGCAGCAGTGCCACTATCGACGGATGTTTCATCATCAGCGGCGAGGCAATCACTAACGACGGACACAAGGCTTTTGGTGGTGCTGCCATCGTGCCGAAGAACGCTCATGTGCGCAACTGTGTCATATCGCACAACAAGGCTGTTCGTGGCGGAGGTCTGTATCTTATGCCTGGCGCCATCGTGAGCGGCACTATGATTGACGAAAACGAGGCTCGTGTAGGTGCTGGTATGTATGTTGACAACGGCGATACTAAAGACGGTACACCCGACAACCGTGCCTATGTCATGTCGACAACAATCGTCCGCAACACGGCTGAGAATACAGGTGGAGGCGTATTCTTTGAAGAAGGAGCGCTTATGGCAGCCAACTGCGTGGTGTGGGGCAACTTTGCCGCATCCGACAAGAACCTGAGTGGCATTTCCGACAGGGACTTTAAGGACACCAAGCTCTACGGTTCTGTAGATGGAACGAATGCTGCCACAGGTCGCGAATATCCCTTCAACGATTGCTTCATCGAGACTTTCAAGATCAAGTCGAACCACCCCAACATCTCGATGACATCCGAGAACACACGCTATTTCCGTTCGGGCGACACGTATGTTCCGCGTCCTTTCTCGCAGCTTATACACGCTGGAGCGGACAACGCTACTATGCTCGACGTGTGGAAGAAGCGCTTCGACGTGGCAACCTACGATATGCGCTCGGTTGAATTTGCTGTCAGCAACCTGCAGAACAAGCTCACCGTTGGTGCGTTTGCAGTACACCTGGCTGCTACCGACAAACTCTTCACCCGACTGTTTGTGTCGCTCGACGGCGGCAACGAGGTGTCGGCAGACATTCAGCAGAAGTATGTGGGACGCTCGTTCTACACTCCGTTCAACTCGCTCGGCAACGCTCTGGAGTACATCCGCAAGATGCGTGCAAGCGGAAAGGCTACTGACGACACCCACTTCGAGATACTCCTGGCTAAGGGAACCTACGTACCAGTGCTGGCACGTACCACCACTTCTACAAAGCTCGACAACGATATGCGTATGTGTTCGTTCTCTATTCCGGTCAACACGGCGCTCTATGGCGGATTTACGGGTAAGGAACTCTACTGCACAGGCAAGGGACTTGTCGATGAAGACTTCCCAGGCAAGCCGGCAGGCACGTTTGTTGCCGACGGCAAGATGACCGATATTCTTGCCGAACGCAACAGCAAGCAGAACACGTCAACGTATTTTGTCGACCTCAACTTGAACAATATCATTGAACCGTGGGAGTTCAACTCGCTCACCATTCTTACCGGCGACCTGCTCAACGATGAGTCGGAACGTGCCTATCACGTGGTTTATGCCTACGATGATAAGCCGTATGCGGAAGCCGACAAGAAAAAGAAGCGCCAGCAGCTGGGCATAGTTCTCGACGGAATAACCATCCAGCACGGTGCAACTTCGTCGTTCCTCGACTTCGACGACAGCGGTAAGGAGATACTGAACGAAGTTGGTCACGGCGGAGGCATATACAGTAATGGTGTAAACGTAACGCTCAACCGCTGCCGACTGATTGACAATCGAGGCATACATGGCGGTGCCGCCTTCATCAAGGATGCCGATTTCTCTGTATTGGGTTCGCTTGTTGCAGGCAACGAAGCTATAGCCGACTCGCGCATGCGTTCGGAAGCAGGCAAGGGTGGAGCCCTCCACTTCAACTATGACGACCAGAACGCCTACGGAAGTTTCTATACTGCCAACTCGCTCTACGTCAACAACAGCGCCGAACCATCGCTCGACGGTACAGGCGACGGTATGGGTGGAGCCATATACTTCAATGTCGGCAACGATGCCACTAATCACGAAATGCACTTCATGAACTCAATAGCAGCCCGAAACAAGGCTACTAAGGGTGCAGGAATGTACTGGAACGGTAAGATTCTTGAAGGTAAGCACTTCTCTTGCAACAGTGTTGTATGGGGAAACAAGGCAGACAAGAGTCAGCAGATGTTCTTGAAGAATGTGAGTCATGTAGCCAGCGACGTCTTTGTCAATCTCAATCCGAAGACCGATTACACGGATGTGAAGCGCGAAGACGGCAGCGTTGTACGCACACTCACCAACGACAACATAGTACTCAGCACCGACAACATGGCTATTGACGGTCCGCGCTTTACCAAACCGACCGCATTGGCTGGCGTAGATGGCTACGACCTCAAGTCGCAATGGAACCCTGCAGGTATCTCAATACTTACTGATGCCGGCGACGGAGTGTTGAAGAAGGACAACTCGGGCAACTTCAACAATGAGACCGGATCTTATTACGACTTCTGGAATAAAGTTGTGTCGGACACAATACGCACTTATTTCGCTGCCGATTATGGTATAAGCCGCTATATGTTGCGCCGTCAGTCGAATATGAACAGCAATAGCACTGTTTCCGATACGCAATGGACCGACTACGCACGTTATCTCGGTGGACTCAACGAGGACGGAACTCTCGCCGACAAGACCATCGACATCGGACTGTATGAGTATCAGTATAAGATAGACTTCCGTAAACTCATCGGCGTTTACATTGGTAATACCGAGCAAGGCGACGGCGACGGACGCGATTGGGCTAACCAATCGTCCGACCTGCGCAGCGCCATCATCGCTATGGCAAACCCAGATGGTGCCGTAAGTACGGGCGACGGATATAAGAAACGTACCGTATATGTGCGTGGCGGAGAGTACTTCTCGCCGACACTTTATGCCGGCAATGCCTTCTCGTTGCATGCAAGTGAAAGCGATGAATGGGGCGAATCGGTTACGATAAAGGGCGCATGTACGGGCGAAGGACATGGTGACAAGGCTCAGCAGGACTTCTCCAAGCAGACCGTTATAGTTCCGAGCAAGCTGCCGATATTAAAGGCTGGCAGTCTGCTCAACGTAATGACAAAGCACAAGCCCGTAACAATCGAGGGATTGACATTCAGCAACGACTACGGTCGCGGACTGCGTGCGCAGGTTGACGATGCCCGAGGCTCGCTCACGATACGCAACGGCGGATTCCGTGAGAATGTAGGAAGCGGAATGTTTGTGGCTCAGAATATGGGCAAGGTGCTTATATATAATACGGTGTTTGCAAGCGATTCGTGCAAGAGCAACATCAAGAACGAAACCGGAGAAGCCGCAAAGGTGGGCAACAATGCGGCGCTTGTCACTACCGGCAAGACAACGGTTGTAAACGCAACGTTTGTCGAAAACCTTGGTCCGGCTATCGCTTCGAGTCCTACAACAACTGAGTTTGGAGAGGCTTCGCTCAACGATACTCGCGTCTTCAACTCCGTTTCATGGCAGAACGAGGACAACAAGACCGACCTGACGCAGCTTGCCGACGGAACCACCGAGATAAAGCCAGGCAGCATTTATGCCCCAGGCGGAGTGTTCGAATCGGACATTACTGGCATAGAAGGCTCTGAATTTGCACGCAATAACAAGGCGTTTGCCTATCATTATGCTGATGGCAAGGTGCCGAATGGAGTCGTTAACGGTCCGGCTAATGCCGATGCCATGAACGGACCAAACTTCACCAATCCCGCAGCCAAGGACTATACGCTGCGCCCGTCGCTCTTCTTGCTCGATAGAGGTTCGAATACTCACTATCAGAAGGAGGTGCTCGGCTATGACGATGCAAAGATAACGGCAGCCAATCCAGCCATTCCCGACACCGAAGTGGAGCTTGCCAACAAGCGCCGACTTGTAGGCGATGCCGTTGATGTGGGTGCCTACGAGCACGACGCACAGCTGCGTCAGATACTCTACGTTACACCTATAGCTTCGGCTGAGAACACGGGCGAGAGCTGGAACAAGTCGATGGGCGACCTCCAGTCGGCTGTTGACCTTGCCGGACTCTACTCGCGTCGCAACGGAAACGACAGCTACGTGTTTGTCGACCAGAAAGTTAGTGTAGACAATCTGAAGCTCGAACTCGACCGTGTACACGTTTATGGCAACATGAACGGTGAAAAATCAGCATCGGACGAGACACTGGACGGAGCCAAGAAGGTGGTCAGCGACCTCCTCGGCAAGCGTCATGGAGCCTTCGAAAGCGGATACAGCATGTCGAAGATTAAGAATCTTACGATTGATGCCGATGCCGTAGTCGACGGATTTGACATAACGGCTTCAGCCCAACTGCGTAAGGGATTGCTCGGCGGAGCGCTCGTTGAGTGCAACGTTTCGGGTACGGGCGACGGCGTACTGTACAACTCGCTCGTCTACGACAGCAAATGGGAGCAGACTGCCAAGCCTTCGGCAATATCACAGCTCACCGTTTCAGGTGTCAGAGCAGTCAACGTTTCGAGCCAGGGAACAATCGAGAATGTCAGCACCGACGCCTCAAATAAGTTCAGCTTCATGCCCAATCTGCTTGGAAGCTATGCCAATCGGGCACCGGGATGGAAGCAAGGTGAGGCAGTAGCGGGCAACGTCAGCGTAGCCGACACAATCAGTCACACGCGCTATGTGCCCTCGTCGCTGCTCTACTGTTGCTATCAGCTCAACGACGACGACAACGACAACCTCGACAGATGGGCTAAAACCTCAACACAATATGCCGCTGCACAGATGTGTATAGACAAGGTGGGCCACGCCTACGACGTACTTGGCAACAAGCGTTTGCGCAATAATCTCGACAACGGTTGCTTCGAGACATGGAACGTGCTGAAAGATGGCGAGACAACGACAATCAACGCTGCCGACTATCCGCATTGTCCTTCGGTGATGTACGTGCGCAGCGGTCGCGAACTGGCTATCGAAGACGGTGTCTATCCCGACCCGGGTACCACCTACAATGCCAATGCTTACTTAGCATTCCTGCTGCTTGAGCACCACGCCGGACTGCGTTCGCACAACAACTGGTTTGGATATATGCGTCTGGCGGTTGAACGTGACTTCGAGAACGGACAGTCGCAGTATGTGTACATGCCGTTCATTGTAGACCATGTCACCAATTCCGACCGCTTCAAGGCTTACACCTACAACGCCAAGGAGCGAGCCAAGTACGACTATAAGTACAATGCCAATGACGGAGCTTGGAATGCTGCCGACCGACTCAGCTACATCGGACTGGCACTTGTGCCCAATGCCGGAGCGCCAACGAAGTTCACTGCACGCTTCTACAGCAAGCAGCTCAATGAGCATCCGAAGTGGCAGATAACCGGCAACAACCTAAACGTGACGCTACAGCAGAGCAACAACCGCTCGCCGTGGTCGTCGCCGGCTGACGGCGGAGCCAAGTTCACACACAAGGAGAACATGGGATGGAACCTCTTCGGTTCGCCCTACATCTGCTCGATGAACTACAAGGACATGGAATATCCGCGCATAGCCTATTGGCTCGACGCTTCGGGTGAGATGCAGACGCTCAATATGAATCTCACTATTGATGCAGAGCAGCCGGGACACATTCCTCCGTTCGACGCAGTGTTCACCCAGACCGCTACACTTGCAGAATCCGAGAAGTTCAGCGTGGCACAATCCACCGGCGTTTCGGGTGAAGCTTACGCCTCAACCACACGCATGGCAGTAGCGATAGCGCCCTACGCAGCCACACGTCAGGCTTCTGAAGCCAATGCGTCAGATGAGTTCGCCTTTCAGGCAGTGCCTCACGACGAGGCTCGCAGCGACTATGATATGGGAGCCGACGGCGTGAAGTGGATGTCGGGCACACAACCCCTCATCTACGCCGAACGCAACGGCGGACGCTACTCGTTGCTCAGCGCACTCGACGAAGAGGGCGAAGTGAAGATTGGAGTCAGCGTACCCGAGGCGGGAATGTACGTGATGCAGGTGCCCGAAGGATGCGATGCCACCGACTACGAGGCAGTATTGCTGAAGGACGCAAGCACTGGCAAGGCTGTAGATCTGCTCGAAGGCAGCTACACCTTCAGCGCCACAGCCAAGGGCGAGCAGAACAACCGCTTCTCGATAGCGTTCCGCAAGACTGCCGATGCCGACGCTTCAAGAATCTATGTGAGCCGCGTGGCAGCCGACCGCATACGCATTGTGGGACTTCAGACTGACGACGACGTGCGGCTGTATCTGCCCAACGGAATGATAGCAAACCAAACACGAGCCACTTCCGATGCCGTAACGATGACGGCAGGAACGCAAGGCGTAGTGATAGTGGAGGTTGTAAGACAGGGCAAGCAGGTGTGCGTGCGCAAACTGAAATAGATAGTTAGTAAGTATGATTAGTAAGAACGACACGAACAAGGGGCAACCTCGGGTTCGTGTCGTTTTTGTTTTGTAATGTATAGAAAATCCATCGGAATTTTCACTTTTCTCTTTTCACTTTTCACTTAAAATCCATCGGATTTTCAAAAGGAGTCCTTTTGGGTTGCAAAAGGGTTCGTTTTGGGTTGCAAAAGGAGTCCTTTTGGTGAGTAAAAGGAGTCCTTTCAGAGTGCAAAAGGAGTCCTTTTTGGAAAACAAGGAAATCTTGAGTGGAAAACAATGCAATCTTGAGTGCTTTTCTATTTGGATATAACAGCAAATTGTAGGAGGTTATGGCGTCCTCGCCATAACCTGAGCAGTAAAACAACATTAACAATAAACAATGTCCTGATTTATTGCTCAGGCTACGGCGGGGACGCCATAGCCTCCTACTATATGCTTTTCAATACTCGCAGTTTAATCTTATTGTTCGTTACTACCATCCTTTTTCCACTCTTTCTCTAATTCCTCCCCCGTTCTAACCCCATTTAAATACAAACAAATGTTAATCTTGTTCATAAATCCGTTGCTTCTGCGTTTATATATCAGAAAGCCTAAAGAATGAAAGACAAGGAGTTTGAACATATAGCACCAGTGCTGCGCCAACGCTCGGTAGACACAGCGCGCAGCCTCGGACTTGATGCCGACGATGCAGAGGATGTGGCGCAGGATGCGCTGCTGAGGCTGTGGTCGTTGCGCGGAGAGCTAAAGATGGAGCGTGTTGAGGCCCTTGTCGTCACCGTGGCGCGCAACTTGTCGATTGACATTCACCGACGACGGCGCACCGTTCCGATGGACAGCCGCCCCATAATCGACGAACTCCACACACAGCCCGACACGCTTATGGAGGTAGCCGACGATGAGCGGTGGCTCGAACAGAGAATGCAGGCACTGCCGTCAACGGAATATCAGGTGCTGCATCTGCGTCAGGTGGAACGCAAGACCGACAAGCAGATAGCCGCAATACTCGGCATCGGTGTCGCCTCGGTGCCCACGTTGCTCTCCCGAGCACGTCGCAAACTGATGCAGGCAATGCTTGCACGGCAGCGTAAAGAGTTAACAGTAATTTAAGTTTCGCAAGCGAAAGTAGTTAAGAAGTTAAGGAGTAGTCGCGCCCTACGGTCGCTAAGGAGTTAAGCCATTAGTTTTATTTGCTCGATATAGCATTATAAGCATTTGGCTTAACTTCTTAACTCCTTTAACTACTGAATTCTCTGAACTTGCGAAAGCTCAGTTAGTAAGATGAACAACCCCAATAAAATGACAGTTATGCAAATACAGCAACTCATAGACAAATACATGAACGGACAGACAACCGTCGACGAGGAGCAGCTCATAGCGCGCTACTTCCGCACTGCTACCGACGTGCCCGACTCGCTGAAGCCCTACCGCGACATGTTCGCCTACTTCGACGAAGGCATGCCCTTAGGTGCTTTGCCCGAGTTTGACGGTTCCTGCGGGCAGTCAGACACTCGTGTCGCGCCCGACAGCAACAATGTTGTCGCTCCGCGCAGACACAGCCTTCGCATGGCAGCATGGTGGAGTGGGGCAGCGGCAGTGGCAGCAGCCGTGGCTCTGTTGCTGATAATGCATCGCCCGTCGGCACCCGTCCAGCCCATTGCATCGGCTGTAGTAGTGAGCGACACGTGCAGCACGTCTACAGGCGTTGAGGCTGAACAGAACGTCGTGACCGACTCCGTAAAGCTCAAGCCACAGCCCCAACGTCGTCGCCCAAGCGTACGCCGCCGCTACTACTTGGCTCCGCCCAAGACCTATCTGGCTCACGCTGCCGCCACCGACAGCATCACGCACGAAGCCAATGCCAACATGAACGGCTCTGCCACCGACTGCCTTGTAGCCATACACGAGTTGTCCGAGGCAGAGCGCCAGAGCATAGAGCACGACATAAGGGAGTCGCTCAGGCTTGTCGACGAGGTGCGCAACACGCTGCTTGCAGTAGATATGCTCAACCAAATCGACGACGAAGCCGCCGACGAACAGTATTGACATCGGATGAATAATATACTCGCATCGAATAAATACACCTAATAAAACATTGACGATTATGAAAAAGATATTCACAATGATTATCGCCCTTGCGCTCGTTCCGGCATTTGCGGCAGCGCAGACCACCATTGCACGCGTAGTGGAGCAGTTCAAGAAAGGCGCTGTTGAAGAAATTTCAACCTCCAAGGAAACCGCCACCGACACCGACGGCAAGCAATGCGTTTATGAAAGAAATATATTTCTTGTGGCAAAGAACAGCGGCAAGTTCAAGCAGCTGATGGACGCCTTCAACGACGAGCAGACGAATGCCTACTCTGTGAACAAGCGTATGGCAGGCTACGACGGCTCTGCCAGTAAAATAGGTTATGGCAAGAATTCGGAAAAGTCGATAGTGTTTATGAAATATTCCGACCGCAACTACTTCGTGCTTTACTTTAAGGACCCTGCCGATTCGAAGCGTCGCACGTGCTATGCATTGGCTTGGTATGAAGGCAAGAAGGATAAGAAGAATAAGGAAATGTGGTATGTAGACATCATACATGTATACAGCCTGAACCCCGAATACGTGAGGTCGCTGCCCAAGACCATAACCAAGACCACTACTACCGTCAATTCCGACGACACCAACACGTCCATTACGGTCAACTCCGACGGCACTATCATACGCTACGACCGCAACACGGGCAACAGCATAGTGTATCGTCCGCAGGACAACAAGAAGGCAAGCAGCATCGATGTGCCCATAAAGAACAGCGGCGACTTCATACAGCGGTTCAACGATCTGCGCACCGAGTATATACAGGTGGTGCAGTTTGCGGGCAAGGAGCAGACCTTCTTCGCCAACCGCATAATGCCGCCCGTCAACAAGATGCTGCAGTTGTGCCGAGAGCACGGCAAGCTTTTGCTCCACAACGAGCGCTTATCATGCATAGGAATACTTGATGACATGAAGCAGAATGCACGCGACAAGGGCATACGCGAAATGCTCAATCTCGCCCAGACGTATCTGGGCGGCAAGTAAGATTTCTCTCTCTATTAATATGAAATAATATAATCCCAGCCCTCCGATTGTCGTGACGACAGTCGGAGGGCTTTTTCTTCTATCCCACCCGAAATGTTTTGTGATGAAAACATAGGCTCAAGACAGGATAGAACAGGCAATGCAAACAGTAGGAGGCTATGGCGTCCTCGCCGTAGCCTGAGCAGTTTGCCGACGCATTTGCTATTGTTATGATTTGCACTTTCAGCTTGCTCAGGCTACGGCGGGGACGCCATAGCCTCCTACAGTTACTTTCTTGTCTGTCTATTTGCGTCAATCCATCTTCCGTAACAAGACTTTCTTCGCAGTCAAAAGTGTCGCAATTGTAACAGATTGTTAACCATGTGAAAATGTTGTAAAAAAACAACTACTTGCCGAAATTATATTTATCTTTACAACTTCAAAACGGACGAAACCTAAAGGTAGCAATACGGCAACCTGAACTTATATATTGATTTATACATTTTAGAACTAATCATAAACAATCTCTTACAAGATGAAGAAAAACAGGACTATCCCATTGACATTGTTATTGTCAGCATTGGCAGCAACTCCGGCTGGTGCGAGTGCGGTTCCTGGTGCTTCGGCATCGGTCTTGCAGACCATGCAGCAGCAGACTTCCGCATGCAAAGGCGTCGTTAAGGACACTAATGGCGAGACACTCATTGGTGTCTCAGTAGTAGTGAAAGGCACAACCAACGGAACAGTGACCGGACTTGACGGCGATTTCGCCATCAATGGAGTGAAGAAGGGCAGCCGCCTCGTAGTGTCGTTCATCGGTTTTACTTCGCAGGAAGTGGTATGGAACGGCACACCACTCAACATTACTCTTAAGGAAGACAACAAGACCCTCGACGAGGTGGTTGTTGTAGGTTTCGGTACGCAGAAGAAGGAGAACCTCACAGGTTCTGTCTCGCAGGTTAAGATGAGCGAAGTGCTCGGCGACCGTCCCGTAACCAATGCCGCAGCAGCATTGCAGGGAGCCATGCCCGGACTCACCATCGGTGGCGGTACGGGTCCTGGACAGACCAAGTCGTTCAACATCCGCGGTACGCTGTCAATCAACGGTGGCGGTCCGCTCGTGCTTATTGACAACGTAGAGGGCGACATCAGCCTGCTCAATCCCGACGACATCGAGAGCGTATCGGTATTGAAGGACGCCGCATCGTCAGCCATTTACGGTGCGCGTGCAGCCGGTGGCGTTATTCTCGTTACCACAAAACGTCCCAAGGACAAGTCAAAGATTAATCTCAACTACAACTTCAACGTAGGCTGGGAACGCTCGCTCAACGTACTTGAGCAGTCGAGTCTGACCGAATATATTGATGCCTATCTTGAGGCAGGCTACACCAACTCTTACTGGGCAGGCAACGGCGACGTGGCAAAGTGGCGCGAGTATCTGCAGCAGTACAAGCAGAATCCGTCGTCGCTCAACACCGTCGGCGACGGCATCTATAAGGATGAAGACGGCCGCGTGTACTGGCTCAGCGAGAAGAACATGTACAAGCGCATCCTCACAACGGGCGCTCTGCAGAACCACAACGTATCAATCTCGGGTGGCAACGACCGCATACGTTTCCGTATGTCGGCAGGATTGAGCCGTGAGGACGGTCCGCTCATCACCAGCAAGGACAAGTACATGCGCAAGAACATTTCGGCTTTCGTCTCTGCCGATGTCAACAAGTGGTTTACACAGGAGGTGAACCTGCTCTATACCGATGCCGACAAGACCAATCCGGTGAACGTAGGCAACATGTCGGGATTCTACACCACACGTCTTGTAGGCTACTATCCCGAGGGCAACATACCCGGTTCGATACTCGGAATTGAGGACGACCTGCCCTCGCAGACACCGAGCAACATGCTCCGACTGGCTCCGGTATCACATCTGAATACAGCCGTAACGCGTGTCTCTACACGCTCTGTATTCAAGCCGTTGAAGGACTGGACCATCACAGCCGAATACACCTTCGACAAGAAGGATGCCGACTCGCACTTCTATTCGGAGCGCTTCCACTTTGCCGATGTGCAGCTGGCTGCCAAGTGGTCGGTAGAGTCGGGACAGGACTACTACAACATGCAGGACACACAGAAGCGCTACAATGCCTTAAACGTGTTCTCTAACTACGACCATCGTTGGGGCGACCACTCGTTCAAGGCAATGGCTGGTTTCAACCAGGAGAGCTATTCGTACAAGTCGTTCTATGCCCAGGTGAAGGGACAGACTACTCCGTCGGTACCTTCGTTTGCCGGAGGTTCGGGCGACAAGAGCATCACCGACGGCTATTCGGAGTATTCAATACGCAGCGGTTTCGCCCGTCTCAACTATGCTTTCAAGGACCGCTACCTGCTCGAGCTTAACGGCCGCTACGACGGATCGTCCAAATTCCCCAAGAACGACCGCTTCGGCTTCTTCCCGTCAGTGTCAGTAGGCTGGCGTTTGGGACAGGAGAAGTTCATGGAATGGTCGCGCACATGGCTCGACGACATCAAGTTGCGCGCCAGCTACGGTTCTATCGGCAACCAGAACATCAATCCTTATCAGTTCCTTTCGACCATGACCGTCAGTCCAAGCACCGTATGGCTCGACAAGAACGACAAGGTCAACGTCATCACTTCGCCGGGACTCATCAGTAGCAGCTTCACATGGGAGACCGTGAAGACCATCAACTTCGGTGTTGACGTTACGGCTCTGAACAACCGTTTGCAGATGACATTCGACTACTACAAGCGCCGCACAGATGGAATGCTTGCTGCGGGTATTGAGATACCGGGCGTTGTGGGTACATCGGCACCGCTTCAGAACATCGCCGACCTTTCGTCTGACGGTTGGGAACTCAATCTGACATGGCGCGACCGTATCGGTGATTTCGCCTACAACATCGGTTTCAACATCTACGACAACCAGGCTAAGATAAAGAAATTCAATAACGAGACCGGACTTATTGGCCAGCACTACGTCGGAGAGAAGCTTGGCGAGCTGTGGGGCTATGTTGCTGACGGCTACTATAGCATCGACGACTTCGTGATGGACGATGCAAAGCGTGGCGTATGGACTCTGAAGGAAGGCGTGACATCTATCCAGGGCTATTCTGTTCAGCCTGGTGACATGAAGTTCAAGGACCTCGACGGCAACGGAGTGATCAATTCCGGCGCTGGCACATTAAGCGATCCTGGCGACCGTAAGATCATTGGCAACACTCGTGCACGCTATCAGTTCGGTGCAAACTTGGGTGCAAGCTACAAGGGATTCAGCCTCGACGTACGTCTGCAGGGCGTAGGCAAGCGCGACTACTGGCTCGGCGGCTCTTCAATATTCCCGTTTGCAGGTGCAGGTTCGGGCGATGCTGTGTTCCAGCCGCTCTTCTCTAACCAGACCGACTACTGGCAGGCAAAGAGCTATGATCCTGCCGATCCCGACTATATGGTTGCAAAGAACCCCAACGCCAAGTTGTTCCGCATCTACAACCAGGGCAACAACGTAGGTTCTAACACTCGTGTTAGCGACAAGTATCTGCAGAATGCAGCCTATCTGCGCGTCAAGAACATCACCCTCGGCTACACCTTGCCACGCAATTGGGTGAAGAAGGCGCTCATAGAGCAGGCACGCGTGTACGTCAGCATTGAGAACCTTGCCACTATCAGTGACCTGCCTAAGGGCTACGACCCCGAAGGCAACACCAGCAACAGTATTGTATGGGACTATCCTTACTATCGCACAATATCTGTTGGTGCCAACATCACATTCTAATAACACAACTATAAAAGCCTGAACAATGAATAATAAGATATTCGCCGCGGCAGCTCTTGCCGCAACACTCACGCTCACGGGGTGCAACGACGACTTTCTTGAGAAGACGCCTAAGACCGACCTGACCGAGGTCAACGCATTCCTTGAGTACGACAACTTCAAGGCGTTCATGTATCCGTGCTACGCCATGTTTACTGACACTAACATCCGCACCAACTTCAATAGCAGCGTTGTCAACTCGCAGTTCTACGGCGACTTCTACGGCGGACTCGTGACAAGCCGTGACAACAACAAGAACCAGTATGCCTATCGCAATGTGACGCAGACAACAACGGGCAACGGATGGAACTTTGACTATATACGCCGCATCAATATCATGCTCTCGCATCTTGACGACGGCGTGCTTAAGGAGTCGGAAGCCAAGCATTGGCGCTCGGTAGGCTACTTCTTCAAGGCGTGGTGGTATATGGAACTCATCGACCGATTTGGCGATGTGCCTTGGATAGAGAACGTAATTAACGAGGAAAGTCCCGAAACTTACGGTCCGCGCACACCGCGTAAGGAAGTGGCACAGAAAATAGTAGAATGTCTGGAGTATGCCATCAACAACATTGGCGACTTCAACGACGGCGACAACACTATCTCTGCCGATGCTGCACGTGCCGCCTTGTCGCGTTTCCTGTTGCGCGAGGGCACATGGGCAAAGTATCATGGACTCGACGAACCGTATGAGGACTACTTGAACAAGTGTCTCACCGTGTCGCAGGAACTCATGGCTAAGTATCCTACATTATATAATGGTACGGAGAATACGCCTGCATCGGGCTATGGCGAGATGTGGACTACCGAGGACTTGACCAACGTTCCGGGTGTCATCTTCTTCAAGCAGTATGTCGACGGCATACTGATGAACCGTGGCAACGACTACGAGCACATCGCAGCACATCACGAAGACGTGCCTCAGTACACTGTAGACATGTTCCTGATGAAGAACGGTCTGCCTATAGCCAACCCCAACTCTGGTTATAAGGGTGGTAAGGGCAAGGATATGTGGGACACATTTGCCGACCGCGACCCGCGTCTCTATCAGAACATACAGCCGCCTTACGTAGTGGTTCCTAACAGTGGCAATGTCGACGGAGTCAATCTGTTCA
The DNA here is from genome assembly GCA_900546575.1 of uncultured Prevotella sp. GTDB lineage: Bacteria > Bacteroidota > Bacteroidia > Bacteroidales > Bacteroidaceae > Prevotella. The sequence continues at coordinate 49,529 of URDM01000003.1, read as the reverse complement.
AGTCGTGGCGCTACGCCAAGGCTGGCGACGTGATTGAAGGACACACCGTAACTGCTGAGGAAGCTGCCAAGTATCGCACATACATGGACTATCTCGGTGCCAACACACAGTGTCTGCGTGGCGGTACGTTCGGCGGAACGGGTATGAAGCGAGTACCAGGACAGAACTGGGGAGCGTCGCTTACGAAGAACAGTCCTAACCTGACCGATAACTCTACAACTGCCTACATGCGTTGCCGCACAGGCTACTACACCTGGAAGCACTACGACATGTGGGAATTCTCTACTGGTTCAAGCTCATACTGTACAGCCGACAAGCCTATATTCAAGATTGAAGAGGTGCTGCTCAACTATGCTGAGGCTGCTTGGGAACTCGGCAGATTCGACCAAAGCGTAGCCGACAAGACCATAAACAAGTTGCGCGACCGTTCGGGTGTGGCACACATGGTTGTAGCCGACATCAACGACGACTTCGATCCTAACCGCGACAAGGGCGACGCTCCTTGGTGGACAGGCCATGGCGGCAAGTTCGGCAACTACAATGTCAACCCCGTATTGTGGGAGATTCGCCGCGAACGTCAGATAGAATTGTTCGGTGAGGGATTTGCTTTCTACGACATTCGTCGTTGGGCTAAGGCAGCTTATTATGTCAATCGCCAGCCGTGCGGTATGTGGATTACGGCTACCGACAATCCTTATGGCACAAAGGGCAGCAAGTACTCTGGCTCGTTTGTAGACTACGACGAGATTCAGAATGCCGGTAAGTCAGTAGGCGAGCCCAATTCTATTGGCTCAGGATGGATATATACCTATCCGAGTCCGCTCGATGCAGGTGGCGGATGGCTTGACACTTACTATCTGATGATGGTACCGACCAAGCAGATTGCGCTCAATCCCCAGCTTTCGCAGAATCCGGGCTACAACGAGTTGTTCGGACTTGGCAAGTAAACATTGATACGTAAAGCCCTACCCCCTTGCCCCTCTCTCAGCGGAATAGAGGTAAGGAGGTAGGGATTTTTTTATGTCGTTCTCGACAAAATCATTAACTTTGCAACTGAAAACAAACAACAATCGATATGAACAAATCTCTTCTATTAGCCTCGGCAGGCATTGCTTGCGTGCCAACGCTGCTTGCGGCTAAGACAGCAAAGGCCGCTAAGGCCAACGACCCTGCACGCCCCAACATCATATTTATATTGTGCGACGACATGGGGTATGGCGACCTTGCATGCTATGGACAGCCCTATATCTCTACGCCCAACATCGACCGTATGGCAAGCGAGGGCATGCGCTTCACTCAGGCATATGCAGGTTCGCCCGTGTCGGCACCGTCGCGAGCTACCATTATGACCGGTCAGCACTCGGGACACTCGCATGTACGTGGCAACAAGGAGTATTGGTCGTACAAGAATACCGTGAAGTATGGCGACAACGTCGACTTCGCCGTAGTAGGTCAGGAGCCTTACGACCCTGCCCATAAGATTCTGCCCGAAATGCTCAAGGACCGCGGCTATCGCACAGGCGTGTTCGGCAAGTGGGCAGGAGGTTATGAAGGTTCGGCTTCAACACCCGACAAGCGTGGCATCGATGAGTTCTATGGCTACATCTGCCAGTTCCAGGCTCATCTGTATTATCCCAACTTCCTCAACCGCTTCTCGCGTTCGCAGGGCGATACAGCCGTTGTGCGTGAGGTGATGGAGGAGAACATCAAGTATCCGATGTTTGGCAAGGACTACTTCAAGCGCACCCAGTACTCGGCACGTATGATACACGACAAGGCACTGGAGTGGATTGACAGTCAGGATGCCGAGCATCCGTTTGTAGGCTTCTTCACCTACACTCTGCCTCATGCCGAGCTGGCACAGCCCGACGACCAGATACTTGAGGGCTACAAGAAGAAGTTCTTCGTCGACAAGACTTGGGGCGGACAGGAAGGCTCGCGCTATAATCCCGTGGAGCATACACACGCCCATTTTGCCGGAATGATAACCCGTCTGGACTCGTACGTAGGTGAAGTGATGGCCAAACTGAAAGAGAAGGGACTCGACAAGAACACTCTCGTCATCTTCACAAGCGACAACGGACCTCACGAGGAGGGCGGTGCCGATCCCGAATACTTCGGTCGCGACGGCAAACTGCGCGGATTGAAGCGCCAGTGCTACGAGGGTGGCATACGCATTCCGTTCATAGCATGGTGGCCGGGACGCATTCAGGCTGGCACAACAAGCGACCTGCAGTTTGCCTTCTACGACCTTATGCCTACATTCTGCGACCTTGCCGGTGTGAAGAACTTCCGCAAGCGCTACACCAACCGTGCCCTGCCGGGCGACGGTTTCGACGGCATCAGCATCGCGCCGACACTTCTGGGCAATGCCGACAAGCAGCAGCTGCACGACCATCTGTACTGGGAGTTCCACGAGACCGATCAGATTGGTGTGCGCCGAGGCGACTGGAAACTGGTAGTAGTAAAGGGTAAGCCACGTCTGTACAATCTCGCCAACGACCTGCACGAGGACATTGACGTGTCAGACAAGCATCCCGAAATCGTCAAGCAGCTCATCGACGTAATCAAGAAGGAACACACCGACAATCCGATGTTCAAGGTTACGTTGCCATATTAACAACAGGCGAATCCTATATATATAATATGTGTATCCTATATATATAATAGGTGAACCGGGTCAAGCGCCCCATAAGGCAGGCATTGTATGTTAATGCTTCCTTATGGGGCGTTTTTAGAAGTCCCACCATCTCACCATCTCACCATCCCAACTTTCATATCCAGCCGTTAATTTGCATTAACGCCCGAAATAAAGTCGGAAGAAAATGCACCCAATTGGATTTTTATTGCTAAATTTGCACGCAATAAATTTTTAAGTTATATGTCATCATTTGTTGCTGATAAAATTGTAATGGACGGTCTCACTTACGATGACGTCCTTCTTATCCCCGCTTATTCAGAGGTACTGCCCAAAACGGTAGAGTTGAAAACCAAGTTCTCTCGTAACATCAGTCTGAATGTGCCTTTTGTCACAGCAGCCATGGATACCGTAACAGAGTCGGCTATGGCTATTGCCATCGCACGCGAAGGCGGTATTGGTGTTATTCACAAGAACATGTCAATCGAAGACCAGGCGCGTCAGGTTGCCATCGTTAAGCGTGCCGAGAACGGCATGATCTACGATCCGGTGACTATCCGTCGTGGCAAGACAGTAAAGGATGCTCTCGACATGATGGCCGAGTATCACATCGGAGGTATCCCCGTTGTTGACGACGAGTGCCATCTCGTAGGTATCGTTACTAACCGCGACCTTCGCTTTGAGCGTCATCTCGACAAGCTCATCGACGACGTGATGACAAAGGAGAACCTCGTGACAACTCACATCAAGACCGATCTTTCGGCTGCTGCTGATATCCTCCAGTCAAACAAGATTGAGAAGTTGCCCGTTGTTGACAGCGAAAACCACCTCGTAGGTCTTATCACTTACAAGGACATCACTAAGGCTAAGGACAAGCCAATGGCTTGCAAGGACGAGAAGGGTCGTCTGCGTGTGGCTGCCGGTGTAGGTGTTACAATGGACACACTCGACCGTATGAGCGCACTCGTTGAGGCTGGTGCCGACGCTATCGTTATCGATACAGCTCACGGACACTCTAAGTACGTTATCGAGAAGTTGCGCGAGGCTAAGGCTTCCTTCCCTAATGTAGACATCGTTGTAGGTAACGTGGCTACCGGCGAGGCTGCACGTATGCTCGTAGACAATGGTGCTGACGCCGTTAAGGTAGGTATTGGCCCGGGCTCTATCTGTACAACACGTGTCGTAGCAGGTGTAGGTGTTCCGCAGCTCAGCGCTGTTTACGACGTATACTCAGCTCTGCAGGGCACAGGAGTGCCTTTGATTGCTGACGGTGGATTGCGCTATTCAGGCGACGTAGTGAAGGCTATTGCCGCTGGTGGTAGCTCGGTTATGATCGGTTCACTTGTTGCTGGTACAGAGGAGAGCCCTGGTGACACCATCATCTTCAACGGACGTAAGTTCAAGAGCTATCGTGGTATGGGTTCGCTTGAGGCTATGGAGAACGGTTCAAAGGACCGCTACTTCCAGGCAGGAACCAAGGACGTGAAGAAGCTCGTGCCGGAAGGCATCGCCGGACGCGTACCTTACAAGGGAACAGTGCAGGAAGTTATCTATCAGCTCATCGGTGGTTTGCGTTCAGGTATGGGCTACTGCGGTGCCGGAACTATCGAGGCTATGCACAACGCCAAGTTCACACGCATCACCAATGCTGGTGTGCTTGAGAGCCATCCGCACGACATCACCATCACAAGCGAGGCTCCTAACTACTCACGTCCGCAGTAATAGCTGCAACGTATTGAATCAAACGACGCTACGCCCATCACGATTTTGGGCTACAGCATAAAAGGCAATGGCCTGTGTAGATGTCTGTATAAGACAACTGCACGGACCATTGCTTTCACCGGTTTAAATATAACGCAAATTCAACGGATATAATCCGAGTTAACAAGATGAATATAAAAACACTGTTGGTTGCTATGTCGCTCACGGCAGGCAGCGCTTTTGCCCAGACCGCCGACCCGATAATAATGACCATCGGTGGCAAGAACATTACGCGGTCGGAGTTTGAGTATGCCTACAACAAGAATGCCGCTGAAACCACGATAGACAGAAAAAGCATAGAAGAATATGTCGATCTGTTTGTCAACTACAAGCTTAAGGTCATCGCAGCCGAGCAGGCTGGCATTGACACTACAGCCGCATTCCGCAAGGAATTTCTCATGTATCGCGACCAGCAGGTACGCCCTTCGTTCATCGTCGACGACGACATAGAGCGCGAGGCGCGTAATATTTACAAGCAGACACAGACACGAATCGATGCCGAAGGTGGAATGGTGCATCCTCAGCACATTCTTGTGGCTCTCTCGCAGCAGGCTGATGCCAAGCAGCAACGGGCCGCATCGCTTAAGGCTGATTCTATATATAAGGCCCTGATTGGTGGGGCCGACTTCGCCGACATGGCGCGCCGACTGTCCGACGATAAAGGTTCGGGCATGCGGGGAGGCGACTTGTCGTGGATACAACGAGGACAAACAATAAAGGAATTCGAGCAACAGGCTTTCGCTCTGAACAAGGGCGAGATATCGAAGCCATTCCTTTCGCCATACGGCTATCATATTGTGAGAGTCGTAGACAAGCGAAACTTCTTCCCATACGACTCCGTTCGTGCCGACATAAGGCGGTTTATAGAGAGTCGCGGACTGCGTGAGCGCATCATTTCGGCTCGTATCGACTCTATAGCCAAGTTGTCCAAGCCGACACTCACACCCCAGCAGGTGATTGACCGTCGTGCCGAAGAACTGATGAAAGGCTCTACCGAGATGGGTGGATTGATACGCGAATATCACGACGGACTCCTGCTGTACGAGATATCAAACCGTATTGTATGGGAACGGGCTGCTAACGACACCCAGGCTCAACAAGCATTCTTCAAGAAGAATCGCAAGAAATATGCGTGGACGGAACCGCGATTCAAGGGAGTGGCATTCTACACACGCAATCAGCAGGATGCCGAGGCTGTAAGAAAATTGCTGCGCAGCATGCCGTTCGACAAATGGGCGGAGGCGCTTAAGACTCATTTCAACGATTCTACCGAGCGCATCAAGGCAGTTGTAGGCATCTTTGCCAAGGGCGACAATGCCACAATTGACCGCGCAGAGTATGGCATCGACAAGACAGAAGCAACCCCGGCTGACAATAATATATATAATGTAGAGGGCACATACGGCAAGATGATAAAGCGTCCGCAGGCTTATAGCGACGTGCGCGAACTTGTAGTGTCCGACCTTCAGGAGCAGCTCGAACAGAAATGGGTGGCTGAATTGCGACGCAAGTATGCTGTGCATGTCAACCGCGAGGTGCTGGCTACGGTCAACAAGCATTAGACTGCTGAAGCCGATATTGCAAAGTGAGTAATCATTAAGAAATAGAATAAAACAAAAAGAGATAGATGAAAAAATCAAAATCAATATTGATAGCTCTTGCAGCTGTGTTGCTGTGTGCTGGCATAGGAGCCAATGCGCAGCGTGGCAAGGGTCTGGTGATTGATGCAAAGTCGCAGCCCGACACATCGGCAGTAGCCATTTCTGACACGGCACAGAGCCGTGCTGTGGATGCCGACTTCAAGGCTCCCGAGCATAGTGTAGTTGATGAGGTGATCTGGGTGGTAGGCGACGAGCCTATACTCAAGTCGGATGTTGAGATGACACGACTCCAGGGTGAGGCTGAGGGAGTGACATGGCATGGCGATCCCGACTGCGCCATACCCGAGCAGATAGCCGTTCAGAAACTCTTCCTGCATCAGGCTGAGATTGACTCAATACAGGTTACAGAGGGTGAGATAGCCCAAAACATCGACATGCAGATCAATCGCTGGATACAGCAGGCAGGTTCGAAGGAGAAACTTGAGGAATACAAGAAGATGAGCGTGGCTCAGATGCGTTCGCAATTGCACGACGACTTCCGCAACAATCAGCTCATACAGCAGATGAAGGAGAAGCTTGTGAGCGACATTTCGGTTACACCTTCTGACGTGCGCAACTATTTCCGCGACATGCCCGAGGACAGTATCCCCTTCGTTCCTACAGAAGTAGAGGTGGAGATAATCACCCGTCAGCCACAGATCGACCAGGAGGAAATCAATAGAGTAAAGAATGACCTGCGTGATTATACCGACCGTGTCAACAAGGGCGAGACTTCTTTCGCCACATTGGCGCGTCTTTACTCTGAGGATCCGGGCTCGGCTCGTCAGGGAGGCGAGATGGACTACGTAGGTCGCGGAATGCTCGACCCCGCTTTTGCAAGCGTAGCGTTCAACCTGACCGACCCCAAGAAGATTTCGAAGATCGTAGAGTCGGAGTATGGATTCCACATCATCCAGCTCATCGACAAGCGTGGCGACAAGATCAAGGTGCGCCACATACTACGCATTCCGCGCGTTTCGCCCGAGGCTGTCGACTCAATGTGCACACGTCTCGACTCGCTTGCTACCGACATACGTGCTGCAAAGGTGACATTTGAGGAGGCTGCCCAGGTGGTATCCGACGACAAAGACACCCGCAACAACCACGGACTCATGTCGTACAACGGACAGGACGGACGCACATCAAAGTTCCAGATGAAGGACCTCCCGACAGAAGTGGCTCGCGAAGTGGAGCACATGGAAGTGGGCGATGTAAGCAAAGCGTTCCAGATGATAAACGAAAAGGGCAAGACCGTAGCTGCCATTGTCAAGCTGAAGAGCCGCACTCCTGCCCACCGCGCCTCCATTACCGAAGACTATCAGGTGATGAAGAACGTGGTATTGCAGAAAGAACGCGCCGACTTCCTCCACCAGTGGGTAGTCAACAAGATCAAGACCACATACGTAAAGATGAACGACCGCTGCAAGAAGTGCAAGTTTGAGTATGAGGGATGGATCAAATGATCCGATTATGCTTTAAAAGGCTTATTGTTTAATGGTAATGAATGAAAATAATTCTATAAAAATGAAATGGCATAGAATCGTCGTTCTGACGGTTCTATGCCTTTTTGGCTTTAGCCTGATGGCAACATTGGCGGCTCCATACAAAAAGAAGAAGCGTCCGAAAACAGACGAACGCGTGTATCTTGTACATGCCGACGAGTTGCGTTACGACCAATGGGGAGCCGTGCCTGGAGCCCAGATAGTCAAGGGCAAGGTGCATTTCAAGCACGCCGGAATGCAGTTGTGGTGCGACAGCGCCTACTTCTTTCAGGTGGAGAACTCGGTTGAGGCTTTCGGACACGTGCGCTTCAAGCAGGGCGACACCCTCTCGCTCACCTGCGACCATGCCGACTACAACGGTGCCGAGCAGATGATGCACGCCCGCAAGAACGTGGTGCTGAAGCATCGCACGCAGACCTTGTATACCGACTCGCTCGACTACGACCGCATGTACAGTCTTGCCTACTTCTTCGAGGGCGGCAAACTGGTCGACGGCAAGGACCGCCTGGTGAGCGACTGGGGTGCATACAGCACGGCAACGCGCGAGGCTTCGTTCTATTATGGAGTCGAGATGTACTCGGGCAAGAACCATATCACCACCGACACCTTGCATTACGACACCCGTACGCAGATAGCCCACGTAGTAGGTCCGTCTACTATCAAGTCGAAGGGTACGATTATCCACACCACCGATGCCTACACCAACTCGCGCACCGACCGCTCGCAGCTGTTCGGACGTTCTACCATCGTCGACGGCGACAAGACCATTACGGGCGACTCGCTATACCACGACAACTCAAACGGCGACAACAACGGATACGGCAACGTGATATATGTCGACAAGAAGAACAAGAACGAGATGCATGCCAACCGACTCTTCTACAACGAGAAGACCGGATACGGATATGCCACCGACCGCGCCCTGCTGCTCGACTATTCGCAGCGCGACACCTTATGGATGCATGCCGACTCGATGAAGATATACACCTTCAACATCAATACCGACTCGGTATATCGCAAGGTGCACGCCTTCCCGCATGTGCGTGCCTACCGTAAGGACGTTCAGGCGGTGTGCGACTCGCTCGTGTTCAACTCGCTCGACTCGTGCATGACAATGTATCGCGACCCGATAGCGTGGAATCTTAACCGCCAGATACTTGGCGAAGAGATAAAGGTGTACTTTGCCGATTCTACAGTTCGCAAGGCCGAAGTCATCGAGCAGGCTCTTTCGGTAGAGCAGGTTGATGCCAAGGACCGTTTCAATCAGGTGTCGTCGAAGCGTATGGACGCCTATTTCACCGACGGGGCAATGCGCCGGACAGATGCCATAGGCAACGTGATGACTATATATTATAATCGTGACGAGAAAGACTCGGTGCTCACCGAGCTCAATTATCTCGAAACCGACACCATGCGAATGTTCATGTCTGCCGACCGACAGCTTGAACGCATATGGGCATCGAAGGCCACCGGCACAATGTATCCGATCACTCAGGTGCCGCCCGACAAGTTGCGACTGCCCTCGTTCGAGTGGTTTGACTATATACGTCCGCTCGACAAGAACGACATTTTTGAATGGAGAGGCAAGAAGAGCGGCTCACAACTCAAGAAGATACAGCGACGCGAAGCACCGCTGCAAAAGTTCGATTGAAAGGCGACAAATTCGCTTTAAAATAACAGCTCAGCCCTTTGGTCTTGCAAATGTATTCGTTTTGAAGTGCAAAAGGACTACATTTGCAAGGCAAAAGGGCTCCTTTTGTATGCTAAAAGGACTCCTTTTGCACTCCAAAAGGACTCGTTTTGAATGCCAAAAGGACTCCTTTTGAAAAGCCGCCCGATTCAGTCCTAAAATGAATACGTTATCGTTGGCAGATGAATACGTTATCATAGCCCGATGAATACGTTATCGTTGGCAGATGAATACGTATTCATATTAACTTACAATCTTGAGCTTATAATAAGTAACAGTTCAGAATAATCATTACATATATATGAGGATGGTGTCAAAACTCATACAATGCGGGCTGAAAGCCCAAAGTTTTCCATAGCCCAGGGCAACGCCCTGGGTATAAGGTATTTACCGACAATGCGCCCTGTAAGGGCAACTTTAATATTACATTATTTTTTACAGTTGCCCTTACAGGGCGCGTTGCCGCTTTGTATCCGTTTACCCAGGGCGTTGCCCTGGGCTATGAAGGTCATTGGGCTTTCAGCCCGCTTTGTTTTTACTCTTGCCTAATCCTCTTATAGAAAGTAGCTCATATAAAAATAAATATGACCATATACTTATAGCCACTCCAATAGTCGGATGAACCATAAACCATTCCATATAAAATAAAAACTTCCTTCATTATGTATTTCTTCAATCGCCGTCCACGTGGATTTCACTATACCATGCGCTTCAGCAACGAGCGTCGCGACCTCCTGGACGACCTTCGTCGGGGCGTATCGCCCGAAGTTCTGGCGCAGCGTTCGCTACAGAATGACGACTCACATAACGGAACCGCAAGGCGCAGACGCAGCACGCGTGGCCTGTTTCTTGCTGCAGGAGTCATGATTGTAGTAGTGCTGCTACTGCTTTTGGCAGCCATTTTGCTGCTGATGTAACAGGCGGCAAAACAGAATAAAGTGCTGCCTACAGTTTGCTTTTATGATAAAAATGCTTATATTTGCAACTAAAGTAAAGATTCAGTTGCAATAATAGCACACAACACGTAAAACCTATGAGCGATATAATACAACTGTTGCCAGATTCGGTGGCAAATCAGATTGCGGCAGGCGAGGTGATACAGCGTCCCGCAAGCGTCATTAAGGAACTCGTCGAAAACTCTATCGATGCCGGAGCTACGTCCATCCAGGTGGTGTGCGTTGACTCCGGACGCACCTCAATACAGGTTATCGACAACGGCAAGGGCATGTCCGAGACCGACGCCCGACTCTCGTTCGAGCGCCATGCCACAAGCAAGATACGCAAGGCCGACGACCTCTTCAATCTGCATACGATGGGATTTCGCGGCGAGGCGCTCGCTTCGATAGCGGCTGTGGCACAGGTTACGCTCAAGACACGCATGGCCGACGACGACCTGGGCACCCAGTTGTCGCTGGCTGGGTCGCGTTTTGTCTCGCAGGAGGCGTGTTCGTGTGCCGTAGGCAGCAATTTCCTCATCGAAAACCTCTTCTACAACGTTCCCGTGAGGCGCAAGTTCCTCAAGTCGAACGCCACCGAGCTCAACAATATCGTCACAGCCTTCGAGCGTATAGCCCTCGTCAATCCCGATGTGGCGTTCTCGCTCTACAACAACGACAACGAGCTCTACAACCTCAAGGCCTCAGGCTTGCGCCAGCGCATAGTCGACGTGTTCGGCAAGAAAATCAACCAGCACCTCCTGCCCATAGATATTGACACCACAATGTGCAAGCTTACGGGATTTATCGGAAAACCCGAGTCGGCACGACGCAAGGGGGCGCGCCAGTATTTCTTCGTCAACGGCCGCTACATGAAGCATCCCTACTTTCACAAGGCGGTGATGACAGCCTACGAACGACTCGTGCCCGAAGGCGACCAGGTGCCCTATTTCATCTACTTTACGGTCAAGCCAGAAGACATCGACGTAAACATACACCCCACGAAGACCGAGATAAAGTTTGAGAACGAGCCTACTATATGGCAGATACTTGCCGCTGCCGTGAAGGATGCAGTCGGAATGTTCAGCGATGTGACAGCCATTGAGTTCGACACCGAGGGCCAGCCCGACATACCGGCACTCGGAACCGTCGACGAAGTGCGTGCGCCCAAGTTGCAGTACAATCCGTCGTACAATCCTTTCAACGAGCCATCGCCACGACGTTCGGCTCCATCAGAGTGGGAAAGCATGTTCGAAGGACTCGAAACCGGCTCTTCGCACCAGCGCCAGACATCGCTTTTCGACGGCGGCAACGACATGATATTAGGCTCAAAAGCCAATCGCAGCATCACCGATACGATGCCCGACATACCCGACCTGCAGCCCGTTGCATCGGCAGCCAGCGTCGCTCCGAATCCCGAACCAATCCCGATAGCATCCCGAATGACCGCTACAGACGAACCGTCGTCGCCGTCGTCGTCGCCCATCGAGGACAAGTCGCCCGTACATTATCAATATAAGGGACAGTACATAATGACCGCCGTGAAGTCGGGACTCATGATTATAGACCAGCATCGTGCCCACATGCGCATACTCTACGAGCGATATACCGGGCAGATCAATGCCCACAAGTCAGCCACACAGAAGCTGATGTTTCCCGAAACGGTACAGTTCGCCCAGTCGGAAGACGTGGTCATGCAGCAGCTGTTGCCCGATCTGAAGTCGGCAGGCTTCGACATGAGCGAGCTTGGAGGCGGAGTGTACTCCATATGTGGCGTACCATCGGGATTGGACGGACTTGACTACGTCTCGCTCGTGCAGGATATCGTGGCCTCGGCAGCCGACAATACCAGCTCGGCGCTCGACCATGCCACGCACACCGTAGCCTTGTGTCTGGCGCGAAGTGCAGCCGTGGCATACGGACAGGTACTCGGCAACGACGAGATGGAGAACATCGTCAACGACCTCTTTGCATGCTCCAACTTCAATTACGCCCCCGACGGCAGCAAGATACTCTCCATTCTGAAGCAGACCGAAATACAGCGCATGCTCGGATAGGCCATAATCGGCAAAAACCATAAGAAATATTGACAAGCATAATGACACAAAACATACCCAATGGCATAAAATATTAACATACAATCAGATAAAAACTTCAGCTAAACTGTTCGTTATTTATCTTTTTTAGCCATAATGACAATATTTTTGTCAAAATAGTGCGGTTATTTAGTTTTTATTAGTAACTTTGCCGAAAAATAAGGGGGTATAATGCCCTTTAGCTAAATTTCAATAGGAAAAATAGGTATATAATTTGATTGTTAAATAATAAAGGTTATGAAAAAGTTATTTATTGTTTTGGCAATGTGTGGTCTCACAATGGGCTCAATGGCTCAGGAGACAACAGATCCTGTACAGAAGTACAGCGTTGCAACAAACTCATTCTGGAGCAACTGGTTTATTCAGGTAGGTGCTGATTGGAACGCATTCTACTCAAACGAAGAGCATGGACAGGGTCTTGCACGTAGTCCGTTCAAGAGCTTCCGCGCTACTCCGGGCTTCTCATTGGCTATCGGTAAGTGGTTTACACCGGGTCTTGGTCTTCGCACTAAGTTCTCTGGCGTTTGGGGCCGCACTGTAGTAGACGAGAACAAGCACTCTAACAAGACTTGGACACTCAACGAGAACGTTCTCTTCAACCTCAGCAACATGCTCTACGGCTACAACCCGACACGCGTTTGGAACTTCGTTCCTTTCGTAGGTGCTGGTATCAACCGTAACTGCGACGCCAACTGCTATTCTATGAACCTCTCTGCAGGTATCCTCAACACATTCCGCGTAAGCAAGCACGTAGGTATCAATCTCGAGCTCGGCTGGAACTTTGCTGAGAGCGACTTCGACGGCGTTTCATACAGCAACATCGAAGGTGGCCGCGTTTGGGATAGCCACGACAACAAGTTCTACGCTGAAGTTGGTCTTACATTCAACCTTGGCAAGGCTACTTGGGACAAGACTCCTGACGTAGACGCTATCAAGGCCCTCTCACAGAGCCAGATCGACGCCCTCAACGCACAGCTCAACGACGCTAACGCTGAGAACGCTCGCCTGAAGAACCTCCTCGCTCAGAAGAAGGATGAGTCGGCTCCTGTTGCTAAGAACTACAGCAACACTCCGATGTCTGTATTCTTCAACATCAACAAGGCTACTGTAGCTTCACGCAAGGACCTCGTTAACATCAAGTCACTCGCTGAATTCGCTAAGGAGAACAACTCTAACCTCGTTGTAACAGGTTATGCTGACAGCGCTACAGGTTCTGCAGCTTACAACCAGAAGCTCTCTGAGCGTCGTGCTGAGACCGTAGCTAACGAGCTCGTTAAGATGGGTGTTAGCCGCGACAATATCTCTACAGAAGGCAAGGGTGGTGTTAAGGACCTCTCACCGGTTTCTTACAACCGTCGTGCTACTGTTAAGCTCGCTGACTAATCAGCAACGCTTGGCGATTGCATAGGTAATCGTAAAAAAACAAACAATATGGGTGCTTTCCGCAAGGAAGGCACCTTTTTTTATGCCCCGTAGCTTTATTAAAGGTTGGTTAACGCTCCATAATTGAAAAAAGATATGTAAATTTGCGTAAAATAAATCAACATTCGAATGAGATACTTACAAATGATGCGCCGATTCGTGGCTCTTGTGTCCGAACCGCTGCGTTGCAATGCCCCGTTTTTCGTGTTCATGTATGTCCTTGGATGTATATGTGCCTGGGCGACATTGCCCGATGTTCGTGGAGCACATCTCTATGAAAATCTGTTTCCCGAACTCTTTCTCGATGTCTATGTGCTTGCCTTGGTGCTCACGTTGCTGCCCCGTCGTGTGCGCCCATGGGTGCGTGGCATATTCTATTTTATATTGTATGTGGTAGCGTTGGTCGACGTCTATTGCTTTGTCAAGTTCCATTCGTCGCTCACCCCAACCATGCTGCTCCTCGTAGGCGAAACTGACTCGCGCGAAGCAGGCGAGTTCTTGCGCTCATGTGTGTCGCCCGACATATTGTTCAGCAACGTGGGATGGGTGGTGTTGCTTATGTTCATACATCTGCTTGTAGCGTTGCAGTTGCGCTTTCCTCACTTCGTACCGAAGAACTGGTGTCGTTTGTTCAGGTCGTTGCTCGACCGTTTCGGGCTGATGCTTAAACGAGTGCGCTTCGTTAGTCAGTTGGCAGTACTCATATTGCTTGTAGTTTCAATACAAGATAGCGCCCACAACAAGGCAGCCTTCGTCAAGTTGATGTCGGGCCGTACAATCGGCGAAGTGGAGCATACGCTCACCGAGAAGGACAAAGCCAACCTTTACCAACCTATTTACCGTCTGGTATTCAGTATCTACGCCAATACGCTCACTGCAAAGCAGGTTGACCGCCTTGTAGCGAGGGTAGATAAGGCGCGCGTGGATTCATGTTCGTTCCGCTCGCCAAACATAGTTCTCATCATAGGCGAGAGCTACAACCGCCACCACTCGGCACAGTATGGCTACTGCATGCCTACAACGCCACGCCAGCAGAAGCTCGAGAAGCAGGGCAGACTTGTGAAATATACCGACGTAGTAAGCCCCTGGAACCTCACGAGCTTCGTCTTCAAGCACATCTTCTCGCTCTATACTGTAGGCGACAAGGGCGAGTGGTGCGACTATCCGTTGTTCCCTGCCGTGTTCCGCAAGGCAGGTTATCATGTCACATTCATCACAAACCAGTTCCTACCGAAAGCCGGTGAGGCGGTGTACGACTTCAGTGGCGGATTCTTCTTGAACAATCCGAAGCTGAGTGCGGCACAGTTCGACACCCGCAACACCAAGTTGCACGAGTTTGACGAAGATCTGCTCAAGGATTACGACGAACTTAAGGGTCAGAACGGCGACAACAACCTCATCATTTTCCACCTTTTGGGTCAGCATGTGGCGTATCGCCAGCGCTCACCGAGAAATCGCAAGCACTTCCACGGTGACGATTACAAGGAACTGAAGCCCAATCTCAACGCCCGCGAGCGCCAGATACTCGCCGACTACGACAATGCCATACTCTACAACGACTCAGTCGTGACCGAGATAGTGAAGAAGTTTGAGAACGACGACGCCATCGTCATCTACGTTCCCGACCACGGCGAGGAGTGTTATGAGGGCGATATGCACTTCTTCTGTCGCATGCACTCAGCTAAGGTAGACGCCCGTCTGGCTCACGCCGAATTTGATATACCTATGTGGATATGGTGTTCGCGCAAGTACATACGCCGCCGTCCGGAAATATTCCGGGAGATAATGTCGTCGCGCAATCGTCGTTATATGACCGACGCGTTGCCCCACATGCTACTCTATCTTGCCGGAATATCATGTCCCGAATATCGGGAACGGCTCAATTTGCTGTCGCCCCACTACGATGAATCACGTCCGCGAATACTCAAGAATTCAGCCGATTACGACAAGTTGAATTAGGAATTAGGAGTTAGGAATTAGGAATTTGTCGGCTGTGCCGATTACGAATTAAGAATTAAGAATTTCGTAATTCACAATTCCAAACTCGTAATTCCTAAATAGAATAACTCGTAATTCGTAACTCATAATTCGTAACTCATAAATAGAATAACTCTTAACTCGTAACTCCTAATTCGTAATTCATAAATAGAATAACTCTTAACTCGTAACTCCTAATTCGTAATTCAACAATATGCTCACTCGTACAGAATGTTCCGCATTGCGTGGACTCGCCATCATAGGGATTTTCCTTCACAACTATTGCCACTGGCTTGGCTTTGCCGTGAAGGAGAACGAATACACGTTCACTATATCGAAGAGTTCGCAGCTCATTCAGGCAATTATGTCGCCCGACTGGAATCTGCCTGTCCATCTGCTCTCGTTCTTCGGCCATTACGGCGTGCCCGTCTTCCTCTTTCTCTCCGCCTACGGACTCGTGATGAAGTATGAGAACCGTGGCGGACGCAAACCGTCAGCCAAGCAGACCGCCTTCCTGCCCTTCGTAGGCCACCATTACGCGAAGCTTTTCAAGATGATGATAGTAGGATTCGTCATCTTCACAATGGTAGACGCCATCACTCCGGGCCGTCACAACTATCACGTGATGGACATACTCGGTCAGTTGTTCATGTTCAACAATATGATGCCCGACCCCGATCACGTCATCTGGCCCGGACCATATTGGTTCTTCGGACTCATGATGCAGCTCTACATAGTCTATCGTCTGCTGCTTTGGCGCAAGGGCGACATCTTCCCTTTGCTGCTGATTGTGGCATGTTGGGCAATGCAGGCGTTCTGCGATCCCGAGGGCGACACCCTCAACCGCGTGCGTTACAACTTCATGGGCGGTGTGCTTCCGTTCTGTGCCGGACTGCTCTATGCCCGTCATGGCAAGCCGATGAGCCACGCCTTCTGGGTGACGCAGACCATAATAAGCGTTGTACTCGTATTCTTCTTCAGCTTCAACTTCCAGTTGTGGTTGTGGGCACCGCTCTTCGTGTGCTCCGCATCGGTAGGAATAGCCAAGCTGACGCCAGCCAAAATCAACAAGTGGATAGCCTGGATGGGAGGCATATCAGCCGCCCTCTTTGTGCTTCACCCCATCACCCGCAAGATATTCATACCCATATCGCGCCACGGCGACGTATATACCGGCTTGCTGCTGTATATAGTTGCGTCAGTAGCATTGGCGTGGTTCTATCATAACTTCAAGTTGCGCAATGAAGATACCAAGCATTGAATTAGCCAACATATCACGCTTTCGCGCTGAGCAGATGGGAGCCGCGATGCTCTTCGTCATACTCTTTCACGTTGCACTCGACCGTGGCGACCCGTTCTACGGATTGCGCCGGTGTGGCAATGTGGGTGTCGACATATTCCTCTTTTTAAGTGGAGTGGGGCTGTGGTTCTCGTGGGTGAAGACGCCCGACGTACTTCGGTTCTACCGTCGTCGCCTCTTGCGCATCGTGCCGACATGGATTGTCGTTGCCACGGCGTTCTATCTGCCCGACTATCTCGGTGCGCGCCGCTTCTCGCATAGCATAGTCGACCTCATAGGCGACATCACTATCAACTGGGATTTCTGGCTTCACGACGAGCTGACGTTCTGGTATGTGCCCGCAATAATGGTACTTTACCTTGTGGCACCGTGGTATATGCGGCTCGTGCAGAGCCGTCCCGTCTACCGATGGTTGCCGTTGCTGATGGTGATATGGTGTGTTATGGTGCAATGGGTGCTGCCCATACACCATGCTGTGGGCCATATAGAGATATTCTGGAGCCGTGTGCCCATTTTCTTTATAGGCATCAACTTCGGCGAAATGGTTCGTACGCGCAGGCAGTTGCCTGGTGAAGCCGTGTGGCTGCTGCTCATCACGTTCCTCATGACGTTCGGCACGTGTCTCTATCTGGAGCAAGTGCGCCACGGACATTTCCCCCTCTTCGTAGAGCGTATGCTCTACATACCCTTCACGGTGTGTACAGTACTGGTGATGAACCGCATCTTCCGTCGTACGCCGCAATGGGTCAACCGCTCGTTCCGGTTCGTAGGAGCCTTGAGTCTGGAAGCTTATCTCATACATATCCACTTCGTGCTGGTGTATGTGCAGCCCTATCATCTGGGCTATTGGCTCACCTTCCTCGTCACCGTAGCCATAACGCTGCCCATAGCATGGCTCCTGCAGCGACTCATAGGACTGGTGACGGCACGGTTATAGATACTGGCAGTCACGCCTATAGCCAACAACAGTCACTCTTATAGACAAACAAATTAAAAAATTAAGATATATGATAAAGAGCATCCTGCGCCTAACGCGCCCCAAGCAATGGATAAAGAACATGTTCGTCTTTATCCCAATGTTTTTCGGCGGCGAACTGTTCGACCTGCATAGCGTGTGGCTTGCCGTGCTGACGTTCTTCGCCTTCAGTCTGGTTGCATCGTCCATATACTGCTACAACGACATTGTCGATGTAGATGCCGACCGCCATCATCCCGTGAAGTGCCTGCGTCCCATAGCATCGGGCGAAGTTAGCATACGCCTGGGTTATATACTCATGACGCTGACGTTCTGTCTCGGCATGGGCATATTGCTCCTGCTGCCGCCCGAAGTGATGAGTCAGGTCATGGCAGTCATCGTGTTCTACTATGTGCTCAACCTCGCTTATTGCTCCAAGCTCAAGCAGTTTGCCATACTCGACGTGTGCATCGTGGCTTTCGGATTTGTGCTGCGCATACTGGCGGGAGGCTTTGCCTGCGAGCTGGCTCTGAGCAATTGGATAGTCATAATGACCTTCCTGCTCACGCTGTTCATGTCGTTTGCCAAGCGACGCGATGACGTATTGCGCATGAACTCCACCGGTGAGGCACCACGCAAGAACACCGTGCGCTACAATCTCACGTTCATCAACCAGGCCATAACCATCACCGCCTCCGTGACGCTCGTGTGCTACATCATGTACTGCGTGTCGCCCGAGGTGAGCGAGCGTTTTGATACGCCCTACCTATACCTCACGTTCGTCTTCGTACTGCTGGGTCTGCTGCGCTACATACAGATAGCCGTGGTTGACGAGAAGAGCGGCGACCCGACCAAGATAATCCTTCACGACCACTTCTCGCAGATTATCGTAGTGGCGTGGATATTGTCGTTCCTCCTAATGATATACGTGATATGACACCCCGATTTTTCCTGTTCGATTTCGACGGAACCATTACTTCCGCCGACACTATGCTGTGTTTCATACGCTACGCTTGCGGCAAGCGGCGCTTCCTGTTGGGGTTTGCGCTGTTCAGTCCGCTCATCCTGCTTATGAAACTGCATCTGTATGCCAACTGGCGTGTAAAGCAGCAGATATTCTCGTGGTTTTTCCGTGGAATGAAGCTCACCGAATTCGACGACCTATGCCGTCGTTTCGCTGCCGACAACAAGTATCTTATCCGTCCGGACGCTTACAAGAAGCTCGACGAACTGTTCCTATGGAACCAGACTATAGCAATAGTCACTGCCAGCATCGAGAACTGGGTGATTCCGTTCTTCGACGAACTGCGTGTGGATAGCGACTCCGATTTTCGTGTGATAGGCACAAAGATTGAGGTGGACGACGACGGACGGCTCACCGGACGGTTCCTTACGTTCAACTGCTACGGCTACGAGAAGTTGCGACGCGTTATGGCTGAGTTCCCGATAATAGGCGAAAGCCGGTTGAAATGCGACATTGTAGCATACGGCGACAGCCGTGGCGACCGTGAACTCCTTGCCTATGCCCACACCTCGTTTTATCGTTATTTCAACAAACGGAATACCCCTCCTGACAGAAAGAAATAGACGTTTACAGCACCTTGATTTCTCATGTTTTCCGAAAGGACTCGTTTTGCATTGTAAAAGGACCCCTTTTGGACAGCAAAAGGACTCCTTTTTGACAGCAAAAGTACTCCTTTTGAACAGCAAAAGGACTCCTTTTGAAACACTGGGTGATTTCATCTGCCAATCCGAAGCGTTTTAATCGGTCTGTCATGGTTGCAATATAGATAAGTAACAGTTCGGAATTATCTTTACATATATAGGAGGAAGTCAAAACTCATACAATGCGGGCTGAAAGCCCAATGACATTCATAGCCCAGGGCAACGCCCTGGGTAAACGGATACAAAGCCGAACAACGCGCCCTGTAAGGGCAACTGTAAAAACAATGGGATATTAAAGTTGCCCTTACAGGGCGCATTATCGGTAAATGCCTTATACCCAGGGCGTTGCCCTGGGCTATGGAGGAAATTGGGCTTTCAGCCCGCTTTTGTTTTACTCTTGCCATATCCTCCTATAGAAAGTAGCTCATATATAAAAATAAAAAAGGAAAAATACTTATTATAATAAGATAATGTGTAAGGAAATCCAACATAAGTCAGACGGTAAGATGGGTGAGGTGTTGCGCTTCGCCATTGTCGGCGTCATAGCCACGCTGATACAGTACGTGGTGTATTTCGGGCTGGTGCTGTGGCTCATCCCCACGCTTGCCATGACCATAGCCTATGCCGTCAGCTTCGCCTTCAACTTCGTTGCCTCCACACGCTACACGTTCCGTGTCAAGGCTTCGGCACGTCGTGGAGCCGGTTTTGCCCTAAGCCATGCCGTCAACTATGTTCTGCAGATGCTCACGCTCAATCTGTTCATCTGGCTGGGATTGTCCAAGCAATGGGCACCGATACCGATGTTTGCCGTCTGTGTACCCGTCAACTTCGTGCTGGTGAGATACTTTTTAAAGGTAAAAAAGTAAAAAGGTAAAAGAGTAAAAAGGTGAAAGAGTAAAAGAGTAAAAAAGTAAAAAAGCTACAATTTAGATATTGATATGAATATAAAAGACAACCCCCTGGTTAGGATTTTCACGTCGCTCTTCCGCATAAAGCGTGAGGAACGCGCGCTGGCAATAGTGCTGTTGCTGGTGTTTTTGGCATTGGATGCGCTCGTCGTGTGCAAGTATTACGACGTGTTCACACCGCTCAACGCCCACTATTGGCATCTGTTCATATCCAAGTTCCACATTTCGGGCTTCGACCCCATCACCTATTCGGTGGTGAGCGATTGGACGGCAGGCTACAATGTCTACCGCCATCCGCTGCTGGCGTTCTACATGTACGTGCCCTATCTTGTCAATCAGGCATTGATATGGGCTACGGGCATCAACTGCGCCATATTCATCGTCACAGCCATACAGCTGTTCTCGGCTTTCTATGCAGCCATATTCCTCTATCGTATATTCCGCGAGGTAGTGGGCGTGAGCCGTACCGACTCAACGCTGCTTACGTTCTTCTTCTTCGGTTTCGCCTTCGTGATGCTCTCGTCTATGGCGCCCGACCACTTCATCATATCCATGATGCTGTTGCTGCTTGCCCTCTACGTCAGCGGAAAGCTGATGATACGCCGCCGCAAGCTCACCGTCTGGCAGTCGGCACTCTACTTCTTCCTCACCGCCGGAACGTCGCTCAACAACGGACTGAAGATATACTTGTCCGACCTTTTCGTCAATGGATTCCGCATATTCCGCCCCAAGTTCCTCTTCCTCGCCATCCTTCTGCCTGCCGCACTCACATGGGGAGCGGCACGCATGAGCTACGACCATATCGTATGGCCGCGTGATGTGGCAGCCAAGGCAGCACGCGCCAAGGCCAAGGCAGCCAAGGAGGCTAAGAAGAAGGCTGAAGCTGCCGAGCGACACCGCCAGGATTCCATACGCATAGCGTCGTTCACGCTGGAGCAGATGGACTCGTTGCGCCGCGATTCGGTGCAGCGCGACTCAATAGCCAAGGCCAAGCCGAAGCCCGTACGTCGCCGCAAGAACGGCAAACCGATAGCCAACGGCGAGTTCATAGGCTGGACCGACATCACCACTTCGCGCTCAGAATCAATCGTCGAGAACCTGCTTGGCGAGTCGATACAGCTGCATCAGGACAATGTATTGGGCGATGTGCTCAAGTCGCGCCCTATGATTGTGCGCTACAACCATTGGTACAACTACGCCGTAGAGGCCATTATAGCCATTCTGTTTGTCATGGGCGTGTGGGCAGGACGCCGCTCTCGCTTCATGTGGCTTGTCATGTCTTACTTCGCTCTCGATATGGTGCTGCACATAGGATTGGGATTTGGCATCAACGAGGTGTACATCATGTCGGCACACTGGATTTACGCCATACCTATAGCCGTGGCTTTCCTGCTCAAGAACGTGGGTCGCCGCCGCTATCAGCTTGCCCTTAAGGGTGTGCTGGCATTGATGGCCGTGTGGCTTTGGACGTGGAATGTAGCGCTCGTAGTGGGCTATCTGTATCAGTAGCCCTGCAATTCACATTATATATATATGCAGCTCTGCAGCTGCCTAACACTTCTTGCATAACTGTCGACAACCATGCTGATAAGAAAAGAAGAACGCCCCGTGGCACTCGTTGCCGCCTTAGTGTTCACCGTGCTCAACGCATTGCTCATATACGCCCACTACGACTCGTTCACGCGAGGGGCGCACGTGGGCTTCTGGTCGGTGTTCTACAACCACCTGAATATGTCGGGCTACGATGTCTTCTCGCTGATATTCATCTCGTGCATGCGCCTGCACTGGAACTCGTTGCGCCATCCGCTCTTCGTGCTCCTGCTGCTGCCGCTCTACTGGATCAACCATCTGCTCATGCCACCGACCGAGTTCAACTTCGCACCGTTCCTCATGGCGGCGCTGCTCATAGTGTGCGACGTGGCAGGAGCTGTACTTCTGCACCGCATATTGCGCGATATTGTAGGTGCCAACCGCTCGGATGCCGCCATGCTCACAGCCATGTTCTACGGCATAGCGCACGTTATGGTGGCAACGATGGTGCCCGACCATTTCGCTCTCTCGCTACCCCTGCTTCTGCTTACGCTATACGTTACAGGCAAGCACTTGCTGCACGGCACACGCATGCCGCTGTGGCAGTCGGCAGTTCTGTATTTCTTCACCGCCGGAGTTACGCTCACCAATGGCGTCAAGGTCGCGCTGGCAGCGTGGATTGCCAACGGAAAGCGCGTGTTTTCGGTGCGCAGCATACTGTCGTTCGTGGTGCCTACTGTCATACTCGGAGCCATATATATAGGTACGCAGAACATCATCATAGCCCCGCAGGAGCGTAGCATCAAGCGCATTGAGGCGCATGTGGCTAAGAAAGATCCTGCACGTATAGAGCGGTTGAAGAAGCACGACGAGTTTGTGCGCCGTCAAAACGGCGAGGCTATGACCAAGAAAGTGCCTCTGCTTGAATGGAGCGACATGACAACATCGCGCTGGCAGTCGGTGGTACACAATCTTATGGGCGAGTCTTTGCAGCTGCATCGCGACCATCTTATGGAAGACGTGCAGCAGACGCGACCCGTATTCGTGGGCTATCGCTCATTTATTAATTACGTTGTTGAGGCTGTGCTCGTGCTCCTGCTCATAGCGGGTGCGTGGGTGGCGCGCCGCGAACGCTTCTTCCTCGTGGTCGCTTCGTGGTTTGCTTTCGACATGCTGATGCACTTAGGGTTCGGTTTCGGACTCAACGAGGTGTACATCATGACCGCCCACTGGGCTTTCATATTCCCCATTGGAGCCGCCTATATGTTGCGCCGTAGCCCCTCGGGAGCGCTACGCCTGCTCGTGGCAGCCCTCACGGTGTGGCTTTGGGCGTGGAACGGAACAATCCTTTTCGGCTATCTGCTGTAGCCCATCAGCCTATACGTGTATATTTCAGGCACAGCCTGTATAAATAGTGATAGATAAAACTATGCGAATCTTACATCTGATAACCCATTTTGACCTTGGCGGAGCCGAACGTGTCGCCGCCAACATAGCCGCGTCTACGAGCGAAGGCATGGAATATCATGTCGCCGAGATACTGCGCGGACATTCAGACTACACCCCCAAGTTTCTCTCGGAGTTGCGCGCCGCGGGCGTGAAGTGCCACCGTTCGTGGATGCCCGACATCAGTTGGCACTTCCTTGTGGAGCGTATTGCAGCCCTGCTGTTTCCCCTGCGTATGCTCTATCTTATGCTGCGACTGCGCCCCGACGTCATACATACCCACACCGAGACCCCCGATCTGGCTCTGTACGTGTGTGTCAGGCTCATGCCGTGGCTGTTCCGACATACACGCATAGTGCGCACCATACATAATACGAGGCTCTGGACCGGACTGCCACGCACAGCCCGTTGGGTGGAACGTATGTTCATAAAGCGTCAGTCTAACGTAGCCATATCCGATTCGGTGCGCGATACCTATGCCGGACGTTTCGGCTCGGAGCCGCCCATAATACATAACGGGGTGGGCGAGGTGCCCCAGCAGCCATGGACGCAGCTGCATCCGGGCAAGGTGAACATCCTATTTGCCGGACGGCTCGAACCGCAGAAGGGCGTGAACGTGCTGTGCGACGTGCTCCGCATGATGTCAGCCGACCAGCGTTTCTTCTTCACCATAGCCGGTGACGGTTCCCAACGCCCACTCGTGGAGCACACTTTGGCAGGCGGCGAAACCCATCCGCCCGTCAGCAACGCCCGTCTTGTACCGCCTATATACGCACTCGCCACCTATCTGGCATCGTTCCACTATCTGTTTATGCCCTCGGTATTTGAGGGACTGAGCATGCTGTCGATGGAGGCAAGCATCAATCGTCTGCCCGTCATAGCCAACGACGCTCCTGGACTGCGCGATACGCTGCCCGCTGACTGGCCCCTTATGGCACACGGCAATGCCCTGGACGACTATCGCCGCATCTTCGAGCGCCTTTGTGACGACGCTTTCCGCACCCGAATGGCTGACAAAGCACAGCAGTATGCACGCCTTAATTTCTCCATACGCAGCATGCAGCAGCGCTACGAGGAGTTTTATCTCACCCCGAAACGATGAGCGCAAATGTTCGGGTTTCATAACATTTAACTCCATAAAGACAAGAAAATCAATCAAAAAAGCGTAACTTTGCATCCTATAGTGAATTTAGGACAGATATCAGAATAACAAAATACAGAAAAAATGGCACAAGAAGACGTTTTCAAGAAAATTGTGAGTCATTGCAAGGAGTACGGTTTCGTATTCCCAAGCAGCGAAATCTATGACGGTCTGGGCGCAGTATATGACTACGGACAGAACGGCGTTGAGCTTAAGAACAACATCAAGCAGTACTGGTGGCAGAGCATGGTGCTCCTCCACGAGAACATCGTGGGCATCGACTCAGCCATATTCATGCACCCAACTATATGGAAGGCCAGCGGACACGTTGACGCTTTCAACGACCCACTCATCGACAACCGCGACTCAAAGAAGCGCTACCGTGCCGACGTTCTCATCGAGGACCAGATAGCAAAGTATGATGAGAAGATTGAGAAGGAGATTGCCAAGGCACGCAAGCGTTTCGGTGACTCGTTCGACGAGGCTCAGTTCCGTGCCACCAACGCACGCGTTATAGAGCACCAGCAGAAGCGCGACGCTCTGCACGAACGTTATACCAAGGCTATGCAGGGTCCGGATCTTGCCGAGCTGAAGCAGATTATCGAGGACGAGGAAATCGTTGACCCCATCAGCGGCACAAAGAACTGGACCGATGTACGCCAGTTCAACCTCATGTTCTCTACCGAAATGGGTTCTACTTCTGAAGGCGCAATGAAGGTATATCTGCGTCCTGAGACTGCTCAGGGCATCTTCGTCAACTACCTCAACGTTCAGAAGACAGGCCGTATGAAGATTCCTTTCGGTATCGCTCAGATCGGTAAGGCTTTCCGTAACGAGATTGTTGCACGTCAGTTCATCTTCCGTATGCGCGAGTTTGAGCAGATGGAGATGCAGTTCTTCGTACAGCCGGGCACCGAACTCGAATACTTCCAGAAGTGGAAGGAGACCCGTATGAAGTGGCACCAGACTCTTGGCTTCGGCGCAGAAAACTACCGCTTCCACGATCACGAGAAGCTTGCCCACTACGCCAACGCCGCTACCGACATCGAGTTCCGCATGCCGTTCGGATTCAAGGAGGTTGAGGGCATCCATAGCCGTACAAACTTCGACCTCTCACAGCACGAGAAGTTCTCTGGTCGCTCAATCAAGTACTTCGACCCGATGACTAAAGAGTCGTACACTCCGTATGTAATTGAGACCTCAATAGGCGTTGACCGCATGTTCCTCAGCATCATGTGCCACTCTTATCGTGAGGAAAAGCTCGACAACGGAGAGACCCGCGTCGTTCTGCTTCTGCCCCCGGCACTCGCTCCGACGAAGTTGGCTGTGCTCCCACTCGTAAAGAAAGACGGACTGCCAGAGAAGGCTCGCGAGATAGTGAACAATCTCAAGTTCCACTTCAATACTCATTATGATGAGAAGGACACTATCGGTAAGCGCTATCGTCGCCAGGATGCAGTCGGAACTCCTTACTGCGTGACTGTCGACTACGACACTCTGAAGGACAATACCGTTACTCTTCGCTTCCGCGACACTATGGAGCAGGAGCGTGTAAGCATCGATCAGCTTCAGAGCATCATCGAGGACAAGGTGAGCATCACCAGTCTCCTCAAGAAATTACAGTAATATAAAGAATGAAGAAATTTAATATTTTCGCACTCTCGGCGCTCGTGGCGGTTCTCATTGCAGGACTTGCCTCGTGCAGCGAGACGTCGGACGAGGTTGAAG
Source organism: uncultured Prevotella sp. (assembly GCA_900546575.1). Classification (GTDB taxonomy): domain Bacteria; phylum Bacteroidota; class Bacteroidia; order Bacteroidales; family Bacteroidaceae; genus Prevotella. The sequence continues at coordinate 23,195 of URDM01000003.1, read as the reverse complement.
AGTATGCCGATTGGCAGAATGTCAACGCTACTTACTTCGACAAGACTTATGCCGAGGCTAAGCAGAAGGCCAATGCCGGTGACGCCAGTTGCAAGGTTTTGCGCGCTTACAACATTGACGAGAAGGTGGCAACCCACTCTTACGACCATATCGTTGTGAACGTGCTCGAAGCCGGAAATGGCTCGGGATGCCCGATTTATACCGACTCTGTGAAGGTACACTATAGCGGACGATTGCTGCCTTCGGCAAGTTATCCCAATGGTAAGGTGTTCGACCAGTCGTGGACAGGTGATTACGACCTCACAACAATGATGCCTGTGAAGTTTGCTGTGAAAGGTGTTGTCACCGGATTTAGCACCGCTCTGCAGTATATGCACATCGGCGACCGCTGGCAGGTTATCATTCCGCAGCAGCTTGCTTACGGATCGTCAACCACACCGGGTGCAGCTTACTCTACACTCATATTTGACGTGACCCTCGTGGCATACTATCGTGCCAACGATGTACCAAAGAAAGTTTCGCGTTCGGGCGATGGCAAGACAGCTGAGCCGACCGGTTGCTGGATTTACGAATAGTCTACAATATCCCGTTTGCTATATATATAATAATGTAAGTGAACGTCCGCAAGTTCAGAGAATTCTGTAGCTGAAGGATGGATGTAGCCCTTTTGATTCTTATAGGTTCATACCATAGGATTCAGAAGGGCTACATTTTTTTTGTGTATGCCTTTGATGTATATCAAACAGGGGCTTTGATGTATGTCAAACTGTATTTTTGATGTATGTCAAATCAACCTCAATTTTGTTGTGTGTACGCACACAATGCTTTGATTTACATCAAAAATCAACCGAGAAAGGGTAAGAAATGCAATGAAACTCTTGGTTGTGTACGTAAACAATCGTAACTTTGCATCGTCAAAACAAGGGAACCGCGAGGCAACCTCGATAGACAACACATCAAGAAGGTATAGAAAATTTGAGAGATTTAAGGTAAATAGACTATCAGGATATAATTCAAAGAGAAGGTAAAGGATTAGGATGACTTGATAGAAGGTATAAAGATAAGGATGACTTCAGAAAGGTAATAAAGATCAGGATGACTCAGAAAGAAGGTAATAAAGATTAGGATGACTTGAAAAGGTAGAAAGTGATTGATTCAGATAACAACACAATGATTAGTAAGTATTAGCAAGAAGGTAAATACAGAGGATTGCATTAAGGGATAACAAGAAGATAGGTAAAGTCAAAGGTAAAGACAAAAGATTGCATAGAAAGGATAACAAAGACAATAGGTAAAGTCTGGTCAATAGGTAAAGAGAAGTCAATAGGTAGAAAGTAAAAGGTATTGGAAGTTAATAGGTTTAATGGTTTTAAAGGTAAAAAGGTTATGTTGATGACAATGATGATGACCCTATTCGCAGCCAGTGCTGCAATAGGAATGTGGGGAGAAGGCAACGGTAAATGATCGTTTGTCCTCCCACAGAGGCAAGACGGAGCGCAAGTCAAAACGCAATGAGGTCGGGCTAATTAAATGGGAAAATAATATTTTTAAAATAAGAAGAGGCTGTTTCGGACAATACCGAAACAGCCTCTTTTGCGTGTATGGATATTTTGTTAATCCCACAGATGCGGGTCGTCGAGCGACGTGAGCGCACCCTGGTCGATTTTATTGCCGCCGTCGGGCAGTATTATTTCAACTTTACCGTTGCCTTCGCTGTCGTTGACCACTCCTGATGCAGCTATAGGCATGATTGTGTCGATAGCTATTACCTCTGACTGAGGTGCTGTATATGATTTCTTTTTCATTTTGTTGAGTTGATTTATTGATGTCTGTAATTTGTAATGTTAGCTTGCTTAGGCTATGGCGGGGACGCCATAGCCTCCTGTCGTTTGTCGGACACTCTAAGTTTTTGATTATTCAGAGTGCCGTATGCGACGGTAGTTTATTTCACAGCAAACTTCTTTCCGTTCTTGATGTATATGCCCTTGGTCAGCGAATTGCCGTTGACGCGCTGTCCCTGGAGGTTGTATATGGCGTTGTCAGTGGCGTTGCTGTTGCCCATAACGATTGAGTTGATGGCTGTCTCAACACCCTTGATGCTTACCTTGAGCATTGCGGGGGTGATAGAGGTGTTGTCGCTGATGGTGAAGAAGCAGCGGAATGCCTTGGTCTGAGAGCCTGCATTTACAAACAGAACCTTTCCGCCTTCGGTAACGCCGGCTGCCTTAACGGTGCCGTTTTTGGTTATGTCGGTGGGCGAATAGATGCCCTGGAATGTCACGTCGTCGTTGCCTTCAACCTTCGGAGCGTCAGCGATTACGTCCTTACCGTTGAATGTGTAGGTTGTGCCGGCAACAGTAGGCTTGATGAGGTAGGGCACGCCCGGCTCAATGCTTGTAGCGTCAGCGAAGTTAACGGTATTGCCGTTGACTGCCTCAAACTTCTCTACGAGTGTGCCTTCGCCGAAGTTTGCCTTTATCTCTTCCTCGTTTATGGCGAACGGAACGCAAAGAGTGTTCCACTTGTTGGCTACAAGGGTGCGGTTAAGGGTGATGTCTGAATTCTCCCAAGTCTCAATGTTGTTATCTTTGTTCTCGTTATACTCGAAGGTCTTAACGTTGGGGTATTCTACGTAAACGCGAATGTTGGTAACAGCAGCGTAGTTTGCCATATCTTTATTGTTCTTGAATGATACGCTCTTAGCTGAACCAGTCCATACAATATTATTATTGGTAATGTCGTATTCTCCCTCACCATTCTTTTCGAGTTTTGTCAATCCGTCGCCTACTATTTCAATGCGTACGATGTTGCCCTTTTCTACAGATATAGTAGATGTACTTGAACCATTGAAGCGATAGGGATTGTTGGCGAATGAAGCACGGCTGCAATGTACTTTAACTCCGTCTTTGCTGATTTCGTCAGAAATAAAACCGCCAGCAGTAGTTCCTGTTGTACCCTTATCAGTACCAGATACGAATTCTACATATCTCTCTTCGTAGTCTTCATTCGAATTTATAACGTTGAGTTCATATGAAGTTGTAGCTGGCTTATACTGGTCGTTGCCTGGGTATGAGGCTGTGATTGTTGTCTTGCCCCAAGATTTAAGCGTTACTTTACCATTTGCGTCAACAGTTGCTACGTATGGGTTTGAACTTGTGTACGTAATGGGCAAGTTGTTGGGATTTTCTAATTGTCCGTAGGCTACAGCCTCACCGTTGTATCCGTTGAGGTCAGCTTTGGCTGAAATATTTGTAAATTTGACACCGCTTTCTACAACTTGTTTCTTGTATATTTGTACATTACTGTTAGATGAATAATAGCCAAAGCTTTTGCCATTGTCAAAAGGGCCTTTGCCAAAACTTAGGTAATATTTAAAGCTATTATTGTAAAGACTTGCTTTGCCTTCTTTGTCTATAGGAATATTAAAAATACATTTGTCACTGGCTGAATTTAGCATTTCTACATTTGCACTCAAACCTCCTTGATACGAAATATACTGACCATTAAACTTCAAATACCAGTTATTTCCATTGCTTTCAAGAATGGTTTCGCCCAATCCTTTTGTATATTTGAGAATGCCGTCAGTGATAGTAACCTGAACGGGGTCGATTTTTGTACCCTTAGAATTTACTGCTCCCATTGCGTTCGTTCCCGAAGCAATAACAACAACGTCACCGTTTTTGAGTTCCGAAGCGTCAGTTACGAGTTTGTAGGTGGCGTCCTCGGCGGCTTTACCTATCAATGAGCATGCTATCGTCAGCATTGCTACAAACATTAAACGTAGATGTTTTGTCATAATTTTATTTGTTGATTTTTTATTTTTATTATTTCTGAAAATCTCATGCAAAAACCGACGCTTTTCAAATGTACTCCTTTTGGCCTGTAAAAGGGCTCCTTTTGCTCTCCAAAAGGACTCCTTTTGCATCCCAAAAGTACCCCTTTTGCAATGCAAAAGGACTACATTTTTCGGAGCACTGTTATTTCGTCGTAATTACACTGTTTTAATATCGAAAATCTATTGACATGCAAAGTTAATCAAAAAAGCCATTAAGCGATAATTTTCAGTCGCTTAATGGCTCTTTATCAATGAAATATGGCGTTGGAGTGGACGTTTTAGACCATCTTTAACGCTTTATTTGCAAATGTTGTAATTGTTTTATCTGCGTGCGCAGCAGCCTGCTTTGGCGAGATGCCAAGCCTCGCGCACCCACAGCACGAGGCTCGAACCGATGATGATTGCCACCCAATCCTTCAGCGAGAGGCTCACTACGTTGAAGAAGTCTTGCAGTATCGGAGTCTCAACCATCAGCACCTGTCCTGCGAATATTATCACAACGATGGTGAGCAGACCCTTGCATCCGCCGAAGTGGAGCGCCGAACGTCCCGTCTCGAAGGCGCGTGCGTTGAACAGATAGAAGAAGTGGGTCATGACAAATATGGTGAACAGCAGCGTCAGTTCGTATGCCGTGAGGTGTCCCTCGGTCCAGAACGTCAGCGTGCCAAGGCCTGCGAATATCTGCAAATAGTTGAACGAGAGCATGTCGCTGAGGCTGTCTACATCGGTATGCTTGAACACCAGCAGGAAGAAGAACAGCAACACGAAGAACAGTGCGCCCACTCCTACAATCTCGCCGTACATGGGGCGTGTCAGAATGAAGGCGTGGCGGTCGCGCGGACGGTCGTGCATCACGCTCTCCGACGGCGGCAACGACGCCAGAGCCATGGCTGCGAAGGTGTCCATAATCAGATTTATCCACAGCATCTGCGTCACTGTGAGCGGCGACTCGGTGCCCATGAAGGCTCCGATGAGCACTATTAGACACGCCGTAACGTTGACGGTGAGCTGGAAGAGGAGGAAACGTTGTATGTTCTGATACAACGAGCGTCCCCACATCACAGCCTTGCCGATAGATGAGAACGAGTTGTCGATGATGGTAATGTCAGATGCTTCCTTAGCCACCGATGTTCCGTCGCCCATCGACAGGCCCACGTGCGCGGCCCGCAGGGCAGGGGCGTCGTTGGTTCCGTCGCCCGTCACAGCCACAACATGGTTGAGTCGTTGCAGCGTTTCGACGAGCCGCTTCTTGTCCATGGGTCGTGCGCGGGCTATAATCTTGAGTTCGGGCACACGCTGTAGCAGCTGTTCGTCAGTCAGGGCGGCAAACTCCGGTCCGGTCATTATGTTACGGTCGGAGTCGTCAGGGGTCCATAGTCCTATCTGCCGGCCTATCTCACGTGCTGTGGCGGGAGTGTCGCCGGTGACAATCTTGATGTTTATTCCTGCGTCAAGACACTCCTTGATGGCATCCGGCACGTCGCTGCGCACGGGGTCGGCAATAGCCGTTATGCCTATGAAGTGCAGTCGTGTAGCTGTGACTCTGCCGTTGCTGATGGCAACATCGCCCTTGTCGAGTATCTGGAATGCAAAACCCAGTGTGCGCATGGCATGGTTCTGATAGTCGAGTAGTTGGGTTTCAATGCGTTCACGAGTTGCGCCTTCGCCCATGGTGTGGCACATTCCGAACACGATTTCGGGTGCGCCCTTGACGTACAGAATACGTTTGCCGGGCATCAGAGCCGAGTCTACCACGGTAGCCATATACTTCCGCTCGGTGTTGAAAGGCAACTGGTCGACGACGGTAGAACAGTCGCGCAGCTCACGGTAGTCCGTGCCGTGCTCGTAGAGCCACAGCAGCAGCGCACCCTCGGTAGGATTGCCGAGCACGGAGGGGCTGTCGGGGTCGGTGAAGTCGAGCTGTGCGGTAGAGTTTAGCGCCATTGACTCCGCCACAGCCGAACTGTTAGGGCTTACGCCGTACAGTTGGACGTCGTCCACACGCATCTGGTTCTGCGTCAGCGTGCCCGTCTTGTCGGTGCATATCACCGTCGTAGCACCCATGGTTTCGCATGCGTGCATCTTTCGCACGAGATTGTTGGTCTTGAGCATGCGTCGCATGCTGTACGCCAGACTCAACGTCACCGCCATAGGCAGACCCTCGGGCACCGAAACCACAACCAGTGTGACGGCTATCATGAGCGTCTGCAGCAGGTAGGCTATGAATGGCAGCAGATGGAACTGCTCGTACGAGGGCGAAAGGAAGTACATCAGGATGCGGCCTATGATGATGCCGGCACCTACGCAGTAGCTCAGTTTTGCCACGAGCCTGCCCAGTCCGTCGAGCTGTTCGTCGAGCGGAGTCTTCACCGAATTGTCTATCTGCACCGCCTCGAACACCTTTCCCTGCTCCGTATGGTCGCCTGTGGCAAGCACACGCATTATGCCGTGTCCCTCCATCACCTTGGTTCCCTTCATGACATGGTTGGACGGGAACGTAGCCTGGCTGTCAAACTCGCTTGCAACGGTCGTTTTGGCGCACATAGGTTCGCCCGTCAGCGTCGATTCGTCGACGTTCAGCAGCGTGGCTTCAATCAGTTCGCCGTCGGCAGGAATCTCCTCGCCCGTGTTTATCACCACTATGTCGCCCACAACGACCTCGCGGCGCGGTATCAGGGTCGTGTTTGAATCGCGAATCACCTCCACCGGCTCGTCGTCGTTCACCTTGTTGAGTATGGCAAACTCCTTGTCGGCCTGATATTCAAAGTAGAACGACAGTCCCGTAGCCAGCATTATAGCCACGAAAATGCCCACCGGCTCGAAGAAAACCGTAGGTCCGTCGCCCAGACCGAAGTATTCGTAGCACGAGATAAGTATCGAGAGAGCGCCGGCAATGAGCAGAATGATGATGAGCGGGTCGCGGAATTTGTCTAAGAATTGTAGCCAAAGCGGAGCCTTGGCGGGCGGGGTTAGCACGTTCTCGCCATACTTCGAGCGGCTCTGGGCAACCTCTCGGGCGGTGAGACCGGTGTAATGATGTTTGGATTCCATAATGTTATTGTTGATGTTAACGTTCACAATGTGCAAAGTTATCAATTATATGGCAAAACGAAGCTGACTGAAATGCAAAAAAACATTACGCCCAAAGTTACACGTACATTATATTTTGACTTTTCACTTTTTTTTCGTACTTTTGCGAGTCAACTGAATTTTTATTCCCAACTTACAATAAAAACCCACTACGGCAATATATGGACGACGAGATAAAAGACAACGAAGAGATAACAAAGGACAACGTACAGCCCAACGACGAAGCCACTTCAGACAACGACATCGAGTCTGGCGGCGACGACGCTGCTGCCGATACGTCGGCTCCAACCAGTCATTCCGACTATAAGCCGGTGAACCGTTTTGACGCTTCTGCCGTTCATCATCTGAGCGGTATGTATCAGAACTGGTTCCTCGACTATGCCTCGTACGTCATACTTGAACGTGCCGTGCCACACATCGAGGACGGACTGAAACCCGTGCAGCGACGCATACTCCACTCGATGAAGCGTATGGACGACGGCCGCTTCAACAAGGTGGCAAACATTGTGGGCCATACCATGCAGTTCCATCCGCACGGTGACGCCTCGATAGGCGACGCTCTGGTGCAGATGGGACAGAAGGACTTGCTCGTAGACTGCCAGGGTAACTGGGGAAACATACTCACCGGCGACCGTGCTGCGGCTCCACGATACATCGAGGCACGCCTTTCGAAGTTTGCACTCGACGTGGTTTTCAATCCCAAGACTACCGACTGGCAGCTCTCGTACGACGGACGCAACAAGGAACCGATAACGCTGCCTGCCAAGTTTCCGCTGCTTCTGGCTCAGGGAGCGGAGGGTATTGCCGTAGGACTTAGCTCGAAGATTATGCCGCACAACCTCGTTGAGATATGCGATGCAGCCATTCACTACTTGCGTGGCGAGGAATTCCAATTGTATCCCGACTTCCCTACAGGCGGATCGGTTGACGTGGCAAAATACAACGACGGCCAGCGTGGAGGCATGATAAAGGTTCGCGCCAAGATAGAGAAGCTCGACCAGAAGACCATCGTCATACGCGAGATACCCTATTCGAAGACTACCACAACGCTCATCGACTCAATTCTCAAGGCAATTGACAAGGGAAAGATCAAGGCAAAGAAGGTGGATGACAACACGGCAGCCGAAGTTGAGATTCAGGTTCACCTCGCTCCGGGCGTGTCGAGCGACAAGACTATCGACGCATTGTACGCCTTCTCCGACTGCGAGATAAACATATCGCCCAACTGCTGTGTCATCGAGGACAACAAGCCGTGCTTCCTCACCGTCAGCGACGTGCTGCGCCACAGCACCGACACCACAATGGGTCTGCTGCGCAAGGAGCTCCTCATACGCAAGGCTGAACTTGAAGAGCAGCTGTTCTTCTCGTCGTTGGAGCGCATTTTCATTGAGGAGCGTATATATAAGGAGAAGAAGTTCGAGCAGTCGAAGTCGCAAGACGAGGTAGTAAGTTTCATCGACTCAAAGCTCGAACCGTTCAAAAACCAGATATTCCGGGTGCCTTCTGCCAAGAATTCGGCTGAAGGCGTAGTGGAGCAGGAGATGGTGGAGTACTCGTTCCACCGTGAAATCACTCGCGACGACATTCTGCGACTGCTCGAAATCAAGATGCAGCGCATACTGAAGTACAACAAGGACAAGGCCGACGAACTCATAGCACGCATCAAGGCAGAACTTGCTGATATAGAGTACGACCTCGCCCACATGACCGACGTCACCATACACTGGTTTGAATACATACGCGACAAGTATGGCAAGGACCATCCGCGCCGCACCGAGATACGCAGCTTCGACACCATTGAGGCTTCGAAGGTGGTTGAGGCAAACCAGAAACTCTACATCAACCGACAGGAAGGATTCATCGGAACAGGCCTCAAGAAGGACGAATTCGTGTGCAACTGCTCCGATATCGACGACATAATAGTGTTCTTTAAGGACGGAAAGTACAAGATGGTACGCGCTGCCGACAAGATATTTGTGGGCAAGAACATCCTGCATGTACAAGTTTTCAAGCGCAACGACAAGCGTACTATATATAATGTGGTGTACCGCGATGGCAAGAACGGACCCGCTTACATCAAGCGTTTCTTCGTTCCTACCATGACGGTGGGCAAGGACTACGACCTCACGCAGGGCACTCCGGGCTCGCGTGTGCTCTATTTTACAGCCAATCCCAACGGCGAGGCGGAAGTAATCAAGGTGACTCTCGAAGCCAACCCGAAGCTGAAGCGAATATTCATCGACAAGGACTTCTCGGAAATAGGCATCAAGGGACGCACGTCGAAGGGCAATCTCGTGACGCGAAACCCCATCCACCGCATCGGTCTGAAGAGTCATGGACACTCTACTTTGGGCGGTCGCAAGGTGTGGTACGACCCCGATGTCAACCGACTCAACTACGACGAGCACGGCAGACTGCTCGGTGAGTTCTACGACGACGACTCAATACTCGTCGTACTCGATGACGGCAACTTCTATATATCAACCTTCGATGCCAACAACCATTATGAGTCGAACATTAAGATAATTGAGAAATGGGACCCCGACAAGGTGTGGACAGCCGTGCTGTACGATGCCGACAACGACAACAATCTGTATCTTAAGCGATTCCGTATGGAGGCAACCAAGCGCCCGCAGAACTACATCGGCGAGAATCAGGAGAGCCGGTTGGTGCTGCTTACAGATACGGTTTATCCCCGACTGGAGGTTGACTATGCCCCGACTACGGCTCCCGACGGCTCGACCATGCAACGTCCGCCACTCGAAATAGATGCAGATGAATTCATAGCAGTAAAGGGATTCAAGGCAAAGGGCAAACGTGTGACAACGCTCGAAGTAACCGATGTGAAGGAACTGGAGCCTACACGATTCCCCGAACCGGAGAATGAAGAGGCTGACGACGCTGCCGATGAAGAACCCGAAAACCTCGATCCCGATGCAGGCAAGAGTCAACAGCAGGTGATAGACGAAATGACTGGACAACTCAACATATTTACTGAGAATGCAGATCTTTAAGAACATATTCATTGCCATTGCGCTGCTGTGCAACGGCATGGCAACGGTTGCTGCACAAACCGGTAGCGACTATGCCCCGGATGAGGCTCTGTCAGCCCGCAACGGGTGCCCGACGCTGAAGACAAACGCCATGATGATAGGCGTCGGAGCAACCAATCTGCTCGACACTTATCTCTCGCCCGAGAAGTATCGTGGCTTGGATGTGCGCTTTCTTTCGCACACTCGTCGCGAGAAGGATTCCACCGTGTGGATCAATCAGTTCCAGCACGAGGGCAATGTGGCTTATGCCGACAACCGGTCGGGCAATGGTGGCGAGATGGCAGGAGGCTATACGTTCCGCTATTCGCTTCTGCGCAAGTGGAAAGTAAGCTTGTGGAGCCATCCGTTGCAGCTCATTGCGGGTGGAACGGCAGCCGGAAACATCGGCATAATATACAATACACGCAACGGCAACAACCCTGCCAATGCGCGCCTTTCGCTCCATATAGAGCCTACAGTGGGCTTCGACTATCCTATAGGACGCCCCAACGGCAAGCGTGGCATTGCCTTCCGACCAGGCGATGCAGTTCGTTATCCGGTAGTATTGCATTACGAAGCCTCGGCACCTTTGTTCGGATTGATGTTCTCACCCAACTACGGACAGTCGTATTACGAGATATTCAACCGTGGCAACTACGACCATAACTGCGTGCCAACGACCATAGGTTCAACCCCGTCGTTGCGCCAGATGCTCACCATCGACTTCCGTCTGGCACGCACAACGTGGCGTATTGGCTACCTGGGAACCTTCGAACAGTCGCAGGTGAACAATCTCAAGACCCACATCTACACCCATTCGCTCATGATAGGTATAGTGAAGAGGTTCCGCACGCAGAAGCAATAGCCGCCGACCAGCCAAAGAACAGACAGCAAACCAATGTGAAATGCTCCTCCATACGATAGGAGGATAAAGACAGACAGATGACAAACAGAAAGCTTTTATGCAACATCGTTGTGGCAATCATTGCGATATTCTCGCTCGGTTCGTGCGTAGACGAGGAGGAATATGCCGACAATCCGCGTGGCAATTTTGAAGCTTTGTGGAAGATAGTGGACGAACACTACTGCTTCTTCGACTATAAGAAGGAGCAGTACGGACTCGACTGGAACGCCGTTTACGACAAATACTCGCGCCAGATAGCTGATGATATGACCGACAGCCAGCTGTTTGAGGTGCTGGGCAATATGCTCGGCGAGTTGAAGGACGGCCATGTCAACATGTATTCGTCGTGGGATGTGGCGCGCAACTGGTCGTGGCACGAGAACTATCCTTCAAATCTGAGCGACACACTCATCAACCGCTATCTCGGCACCGACTACCGTATATCGTCAGGCATGCGTTATCGCATACTCGACGACAACATCGGCTACATCCGATTGCAGTCGTTTGCATCGTCAATGGGCGAGGGCAATCTCGACGAAATACTCTATTATCTCATGCCGTGCAACGCTCTCATTATTGACATACGCGACAATGGCGGCGGACTCGTTACGTCGGCAGAGCAGCTGGCGGCACGATTCACCAACAGCACGTTGCTTGTCGGCTACATGCAACATAAGACAGGACGCGGCCACTCTGACTTCTCGTCGATGGAGGAGCAGCGCCTCAAGCCGTCGAAGGGAATACGCTGGCAGAAACGCGTGGCAGTATTGACCAACCGGTCGGTGTACAGCGCTGCCAACGAATTTGTCAAGTACATGCGCTGTTGTCCCAACGTTGTGCAGATAGGCGACCGCACTGGTGGCGGAGCAGGAATGCCTTATTCCAGCGAACTGCCCATAGGATGGAGCATACGCTTCTCGGCTTGCCCCATGTACGACAAGGACGGCAACAGCACCGAGTTCGGTATAGCGCCCGACTACGACGTGCAGCTCTCGCAAACCGACCTTCTGCGTGGCAAGGACACGATAATAGAGAAGGCACGAGAGGTGCTCAGACAATGACACTTGAATCATTAACATAATAAAAACAATTCACTATGAACAAAGCAATTAACACAAACAACGCTCCTGCAGCAATCGGTCCGTACTCACAGGCTATTGAGGCTAACGGCATGGTATTCGCATCTGGTCAGCTTCCTATCGACCCTGCAACAGGCAATTTCGCCGAGGGTGGCATCAAGGAGCAGACACGTCAGTCGCTCACCAACGCCCAGAACATCCTCAAGGAGGCTGGTACCGACCTGGCACACGTTGTTAAGACAACAGTATTCTTGAGCGATATGGCTAACTTCGGTGAAATGAACGAGGTATATTCTGAGTTCTTCACACAGCCTTTCCCTGCACGTTCAGCCGTTGCAGTGAAGACTCTTCCGAAGAATGCGCTTGTTGAAGTAGAGTGCATCGCAGTGAAGTAACGCTCCGCAGAAATACGTATAGACATGAATGGAGACTACAGCAAGATTTCTGCCGTAGTCTCCATTTTTAGTATCAAGGCAATAATAAGCCTTCTGAAAATCATCTTCCTAACAATAAACTAACCATTACTACATGAAGTTAAGTTCACTTTTGCTCATGGCTCTGAGCCTTCCGCCACTGCTAAACGATGCCATCGGACAGGCCAAAGAGAGTCAGTTTCAGTTGAAGCAATGCAATGTTGCCAATCCTGAGAACACCCCACGTCCGGTATTTCCCGTTCCGAGCCGCAGACAGATGCTGTGGAACGAAACCGAGTTTTACGCCTTCTTCCACTACGGCATGGACACATACACCGGCAAGGAGTGGGGCGATGGCACCGAAGACGAATCCACATTCGCACCGACACGAGTGCCCGACCCTGCCCAATGGCTCAGAGTGGCAAAGCAGGCAGGCATGAAGGGCGGCATAGCCGTAGTGAAACATCACGACGGATTCTGCCTCTGGCCCACCAAGACAACCGACCACAGCGTGCTCAACTCAGCCACCGAGACTGCCCGCAAGACCAACATACCGCGCGACTTTGCCCGTGCAGCGCGCAAGCTGAAGATGAAATACGGTTTCTACGTGTCGCCGTGGGACCTCAGCAGCATCTATTGGGGCGAGAAAGACAGCCAGGGACGCTACACCGACAACTACGCAAAGAAGGTGTTTTTCCCTCAATGTGTAGAGCTGGCGCAGTATGGGTCGGACCAGTTTGAGATGTGGTTTGACGGTGCAACGGGTGGCGATCATGCCGGATATTACGGTGGTGCATACGGCGGCAAGGGTACAACGGGCCGCCGAACGATAGACAATGCACAGACATTCTACGACATTCCCAACCTGCGCGACTCCATTCACAAGCTGCTTCCTAACGTTGTGATGTGGGGAGTAGGCGGTGAGGTGCGCTGGATAGGCAATGAAGCAGGCCACGCAGGCGAAACCTGCTGGGCAATGGGGTCGGGCGAGAGCGGCAATGCTGATGCCTGGCGCTGGTGTCCGGGCGAAAGTGACGCCAAGGCTACCACAGGCGGATGGTTCTGGAAGAAGAACGAGAAGGTGCTTTCAGCCGAACGACTCTTCCAGATGTATCTGGAGACAGTGGGACGCAACGCTACACTCATCCTCAATCTGCCCCCCGACGTCAACGGACTTATTCCCCAAGCCACCGCTCAACGTATGGCTGAACTCGGACACATGCTGAAGACGCGACTGGGCAACGACCTTGCGCTGAAGGCTAAGATTAGTGTGAGCGAGGAGCGCACCCCAGGTGCACACACCGACTACTCCGTACGCCGACTCACCGACGGCAACAAGAATACCTATTGGGCCACGAACGACAACACGACACATGCCACCATCACGCTGAAGTGGGACAAACCAGTCACCGTGCGATACGTTCAGCTCATGGAGCACATCAAGCTCGGACAGCGTGTGCGCTCGTTCACGATAGAGACCAGCGACGACGGCACCACATTCACGCCGCGCGCCACCAACATCCAGACCACCACGATAGGCTACAAGCGCATCGTCCCGCTCAACGGATCTACCGCCAAGAGCTACGAGGGCGACGGATATAAGGTGAAGGCAATGCGCATTACAATCAACGACAGCAAGGCTTGTCCGCTGATTCAGAGTCTGTCGGTATTCTAATCTCTCTAAAAGCATACAACAATGAACTTCAAGATATATACAATCATAGCCGCGCTGGCACTGCCTATGGCTGCATCGGCGCAGAACACCGAGCGCAAGCTGTGCGACTTTGAGTCGGCTGATGCCTACCGCTCGATACAGGTGTACGACACGTGGGAGAACTCGCCCTTCCGCAACAACTCCGTTGAGGGAAACATACAGGTAGTGCAGAATCACCTGAATGATGCCGACCCTGTGCGCGGTTTTGCCCCCAACCCCTCGCGCCATATCCTCGCCGTGCAGCGCTCGCGCTTCGGCAGCAACACGTTCGGTGCACTCGTAGGGCTTAAAGAACCTTTCGCACAGACCAAGACCGTGCAATACGTGCACGTGAAGATATATTCGCCCAAGGGCGGACCAGCCATGCTCATCGGACTTGGCAACCGCGACGACCGTCCGCACCAGTCGCCCCTGACCGAGCAGTTTTGGGCTACAGCCTCGCAACCGCTCGTTGCCAATCATTGGAACGATGCCGTGTTTGCCGTGTCGGGAGCCAATGGCGTGACCATACACAACCTGCTCATCGTGCCAGACGCTACCTCGCCCCACAATCTGACAGCCGACTTTGCCGCCTACATCGACGACATCGTGCTCTCAGCCGACGAAAAACCGTTCTTCACCGTAGGCGCATTTGCAACTTCGCGCATCTTCAAGCGTGGCGACCTCGTGACGCTCAGCCGAGGTGTTGACGACCTTGGCGGCGGACTAAACGGCGACATCCTGCTTGCCGACGGGTCGGCTGTGACGGGCCGTACAGCCAAGTGTGGCGAGCCGTTGGGCGTTAAGGCTGTTCCGGCACCAGGCTTCCGATTCAACAAACTCGTAATACGCCACGGCCGTAACATCGACGGCAACGCACAGGGCGACTGGACCGAGACCGTTGTGACAGCCGACCGATTCAACAACGGCACCTATACCATCCCTGCCGACATCATCGACGGCGACATCCGATTTGTACCTTATTTCAGCAGCGTGGCTGCGGGAGTGAAGTAGGCTGGCTGCGGGAGTGAAGTCAAATAACAGCCTCCTTTTTCAGGTTCATCCGGAATATGGAGTGATAATATTATAAGTTCTATTTTTTGTAATTTAGTTGGTAAAGCTAATTGTAGGAGGCTATGGCGTCCCCGCCATAGCCTGTGCAGTTAGTCTGTTTATTCTTGTTATTGATAATCTGCACAGCCTGCTTGCTCAGGCTATGGCGGGGACGCCATAGCCTCCTACAGTTTGTCATTTTAAAACTATAGTATCACTCCAAATATCGGATGAGCCCTTTTTCAGCTTGTTATACAGCTGATTTTCAAGATTTCAACAGCTGAATTTCAAAACGAGTCCTTTTGCGTTCCAAAAGGACTCGTTTTGCATTGTAAAAGGACTCCTTTTAGCACCCAAAAGGACTCGTTTTGCAACCCAAAAGGACTCCTTTTTGAATTTTGAATTTTGAGTTTTGAATTTTGAATTGTTCTCGGCTACGCCTGCGATTGTGAATTATTCAATTTTGAATTTTAGTTTATCCGGAATATGGAGTGATAATAATAATTTATGGGTCATTCTGAATTTGGAGTAATTCAACTATGCAACCATGTTGCACCCACTATTCCATACCTTTGCATTCAGAAAACAATTAAATAACATACAGATATGAATGTAAAGCTTATCAGAATCATTGTTGGAGCCGTTTTGCTCGCCGTTGCTGCCCTGGTGGAGCATACGGTGCAGCTGCCCGTGTGGCAAATGCTCCTTATTTATCTTGTACCCTATTTGGTAGTGGGCTACGATGTAGTGGGCGAAGCGTTTGAAGGAATATGCCATGGCGAGGTTTTCGACGAGGACTTCTTGATGTTCGTCGCTACCGTCGGAGCCATGTGTATAGGCTTTTTGCCCGGAGCCGAACCCCAGTTTGCCGAAGCCGTATTTGTGATGCTGTTCTTCCAGGTGGGCGAACTGTTTGAGCATTATGCCGAACACCGCTCGCGCCGCAGCATACGTGCGCTTATGGACATACGCCCCGACACTGCCAATGTGTTGCGCAACGGCAATGTGCAGACCGTGAGTCCGGACACAATAGCCGTCGGCGAGACCATCATCGTGAAGCCGGGCGAACGTGTTGCACTCGATGGCGAGATAGTTGACGGCACATCGGCACTCAATACCGTGGCACTTACGGGCGAGAGTATGCCGCGTGATGTACGCAAGGGCGACCAGGTTGTGTCGGGATGCGTCAACATATCGGGCGTGCTGACCGTCAAGGTGCAGAAGAGTTTCGGCGAGTCGACAGCCTCAAAGATAATAAGTATGGTGGAAAATGCTTCGGAGAAGAAGTCGAAGAGCGAAGCCTTCATCACACGCTTCGCCCGTGTCTATACGCCTATAGTTGTCATAGTGGCATTGGTTCTGGCGTTTGTTCCGCCATTGTTCTGCGGCGGTTATGTCGAAGCACTCACCACGTGGCTCTACCGTGCGTTGACATTCCTCGTGGTTTCGTGCCCCTGCGCTTTAGTCATCTCCATTCCGCTGTCGTTCTTCGGCGGCATAGGTGGAGCGTCGCGCCACGGCATACTGATAAAGGGTGCAAGCTATATCGACGCCCTGTCAGAACTCGACACCGTTGTGTTCGACAAGACAGGAACCCTCACTCACGGCGAATTCTGCGTTGAGGCAATTCATCCTGACAAAATATCGCCCGAAGAGCTTCTTCATCTTGCAGCCCATGTGGAGCGATACAGCACCCACCCCATAGCCGTTTCGCTGAAGCAGGCGTTCGGAAATGAGGCTGACGGATGCAAGGTTGAAGACGTTGAGGAGATAGCCGGTCACGGCGTGCGCGCCGTGGTGAATGGCCATACGGTGTGCGTTGGCAACGAGCGCATGATGGATTCGGTAGGCGCAGAGTGGCATAAGTGTCATGTAGTGGGTACTACTGTGCATGTATCCATCGACGGTGAGTATGCCGGACATATTGTTGTGGCAGACCGAATAAAGGAAGATGCAGCTGATGCCATAGCCGGATTGCACGCCATGGGCATCAGCAATACCGTCATGTTGACTGGCGATCGTAAGGAAGTAGGAGAGGATGTGGCACACCGTGTTGGCATTGACGATTGCCATACGCAGCTGTTGCCTGCCGACAAACTCGGCATTCTCGAGCAATTGCTCGAGAAGAAAAAGAAGAACACTACGCTCGCTTTCGTCGGTGACGGCATAAACGATGCGCCCGCATTGGCACGTGCCGACGTTGGCGTGGCAATGGGAGCGCTCGGTTCGGATGCTGCCATTGAGGCTGCCGATGTTGTTTTGATGGACGACAAACCCTCGAAAATGGTGACAGCCATCCGCATAGCGCGTCGTACACTGGGCATTGCACGGCAGAATGTATGGTTTGCCATAGGCGTAAAGGTGCTCGTGTTGTTGCTCGCCGCAGTGGGTTTGGCTACTATGTGGATGGCTGTGTTTGCCGATGTGGGCGTTATGGTGCTGGCTGTATTGAATGCCATGCGCACGCTTAGGCTTTCGTCAGACTGAGGGTATGTCCTTTCTTTAGATTAAGGGCATACCAAGCTTGGCGCATTCGCGGCGCATTTCTTCAGGCCAGATGCTTGCCTGGATCTCGCCGATGTGCGCCTTGTGAAGCAGAACCATACAGAGACGGCTCTGACCTATACCACCGCCGATTGACAGCGGCAGCTCGTCGGCAAGCAGTCGGCGGTGGAAATACAGTTGCTCACGGTCTTCCTTGCCCTCAATTTTGAGCTGGCGGAGCAACGATTCCTTGTCGACACGTATGCCCATTGACGAAAGTTCGAACGAGCGTTCGAGCACAGGATACCATATAAGTATGTCGCCGTTGAGGCCCTCCTTGCCGTTCTCGGCTACTGTAGACCAATCGTCGTAGTCGGGAGCACGTCCGTCGTGCTTCTCGCCGTTCGACAGTTTGCCGCCTATACCTATTATAAATACGGCTCCGTATTTCTTGCAGATAGCGTCCTCGCGCTCCTTC
The DNA here is from genome assembly GCA_900546575.1 of uncultured Prevotella sp. Lineage (GTDB taxonomy): Bacteria > Bacteroidota > Bacteroidia > Bacteroidales > Bacteroidaceae > Prevotella. The sequence goes on along the minus strand of URDM01000003.1, from coordinate 5,134 downwards.
GGCGAGAGGTCGGGGTACATCTGCAGCAAGTCTTCGCTATGAATGAAGTGTATTTGTTCGGGAAGGAAGGGCTTGATGTTCTCGTATGTCTCGCAAACCAGATACTCCGTGCGGCGAATGGCGGCATAGATGCGCTCTACAATCGACTTGAGGAATGCCACGTTGCGCTGCTCGCGGGTGACAACGGCTTCCCAGTCCCACTGGTCAACGTACAATGAGTGCAGGTTGTCGAGTTCCTCGTCGGCTCTGATGGCGTTCATGTCGGTGTACACACCGTATCCTGGCTTGACGTTATATTCAGCCAATGTGAGTCGCTTCCACTTGGCAAGCGAGTGTACAACTTCCGCTTTCTGGTCGCCAAGGTCCTTGATTGGGAATGTCACCGGGCGCTCCACGCCGTTGAGATCGTCGTTGATGCCGAGTCCTTGAAGCACGAACAGCGGTGCTGTGACGCGGCGCAGGCGCAGCTCAGTTGAAAGATTCTCCTGAAAAAAATCCTTTATGAGTTTGATGCCCTGCTCGGTCTTGTGCGTATCGAGAAGGGCATGATAATGCTCTGGTTTTATTATTGTGCTCATTTTGTTGTGTTTTTAATTTCGTTTTGCAAAGGTAATAAATTGTAGCAAACTGACAAATGAAAACGGTATAAAATATTAAAAAGACATATTATTTTATTAATACTGTATCAAATTGACAAGTATTATGTGGCAAACAATATTTGTCTTTACACCGAAAAGATTGTCAGTTTAGCGAAATATTGTTAACTTTGCACTCGGAATGCAAAGTGCATACCAAGGGGTGGCGGAACATTTCCGTCTGAGATTATACCCTCAGAGCTGATCCGGACAATACCGGCGTAGCGAAAAGGTTAAGCATTAAGGGCAGCCCCTTTTATGTATTATTGGTCATTACGGCTTATTTCAGGAAAACTTCTCGGTCGGATGACGTTAAAAAATCAGGTAAAAAGATGAAAAAGACAATCGGTGTAGCTATGGCTGCAGCATGTGTTGCATCTGTTCAGATGGCACAGGCGCAGACCACACTTGACACCTTGAAGGTGCAGAACCTTCACGAGGTTGTGGTAAAGGGTGTACGAGCACCCAAGAATGCCCCCTTTGCGGTGGCCAACATCAAGAGCGGTGAGCTGCAGAAGTTTGCCACTTCGGGCAAGGAAATGCCGTTTCTGTTCAGCCGAACACCCGGTGTGCTGGCATGGAGCGAGAACGGTATGGGTACGGGTACAACGTATATGCGTATGCGTGGTGCCGGTGGCAGCCGCATAAACGTCACTATTGACGGTGTGCCTCTTAACTCTCCCGAGGACCAAACGGTGTTCTGGGCTAACATGAACAGCTACGCTTCGCTGTTGGGCAGCGCCCAGATACAGCGCGGTATTGGCACTTCTACCAATGGCGACGGCGCTTTCGGCGGTAGCATTTCGCTTGCCACTAAGGCTCCATCAACTGTTCCGTACGTTGAACTGACCGGTTCGTTCGGCTCGTACAACACTTGGAACACTGGCATCAACTTCTCTGCCAACCTCATCGGCAACAGTCTTATCTTCGACGGTGCCTATCATGAGACCAACACCGACGGCTATATTCATGGCACAAGCGGACGTTCGGGCTCTTACTACGGCGGATTGACATGGATAGGCAGTAACTTCAAGTTGAGCTACAAGAACATCGGCAACTTCGAGAAGACCGGTCAGGCATGGAACGGTGTTGCTGCGTGCGACTACGACGGCTACTCGCTTTCATCGTATGGCATCAACAGCTATAAGGATATGTACAATTATGGTTTGGGACGATACAACCAGCTCATGGAAGACCTTGTGTATCCGTCGACCGACGGCGGTCGTCTCTCTACCAAGTCGTTCTACTTCCGCGACGGACGCAAGTGGAATCAGACTACCGACAACTTCTATCAGAACCACAATATCCTCAACTTCGTATGGCAGCCGTCGGAGCATTGGACTCACAACGCTACCCTTCACTACACCTACGGTTATGGCTACTACAACGAGTTCCGCCGTGCTTCGGCGCTCGGCAAGAAGTTCGGACTGAACGTTTATGATGCCGACGGCGAACTGATTGAGTCGGAGGCTGTGCGCCGCAAGGGACTTACACAGAACAACTACGGCGCCCTCTACAACGTGTCGTATCACAACGACGCGTGGGACGTAATGGGTGGACTCAGCGCACAGATGTTCCGTTGCAACCACTGGGGCTACCTTACATATATAGCCAATGAGGAAGTGGAGCGCCAGTATCTGACGGATGGCGGCAAGTACAAGTACTACGACTCGGATGCCGACAAGAACGACTACAGCTGGTTTGTAAAGGCTGCATACAATTTCGGTTCGGGTTGGAATGCGTTTGCCGATATGCAGATGCGCATCGTTGACTATACCACCGACGGAGTGAACGACAAGTTCATCAAGGGAAAGAAGGACGGCCGCAAGTTCTACACACAGCAGCAGCTCAACATCGACGAGACTTATGTGTTCTATAATCCTAAGGCAGGCATCAGTTATACACATGGCGGACACAAGGCTTACGCATCGGTAGCCTACGCCAACCGCGAGCCGGAGCGCAACAACTTCACCGACAACAGCAGTGCAGCGCTTCCGAAGGCCGAGCATCTGTTTGATACAGAGCTGGGCTATCAGTATCGTACCGCCAACTGGTACGCCAGCGCCAACCTTTATTATATGCGATACATCAACCAGTTTGTAATGACTGGTGCAAAGAGCGACATAGGCGAGGCTATTACAAGCAATATCAAGAACAGCTATCGTCTTGGTGCCGAGCTGTCGGCAGGTTGGAGCCCGCTGCAGTGGCTCTCGTTGGAGGGCAATGCTGCGCTGAGCCAGAACAAGCTGAAGAACTTCACCGAGGAGGTTGAGGCTTGGGACACCGAGGCTGTACACAATACATACGCCAAGTCGACCCTCTCTTACTCGCCGTCAGCTATCCTCAACGGATTCGTTGACGTACACTTCGGCGGATTCAGCGCTACATGGCACACCAACTTCGTTAGCCGTCAGTATCTCGACAACACCCAAAGCTCGAAGCGTTCAATCCCGAGTTACTCGCAGACCGACCTCGCCTTCAACTATACAAGCAAGGTTTCGAAGGCGCTTGGAATGAAGCAGGTGACACTTGGCATCGACTTCAACAACATCTTCAACCGCCATTATGCTGCATCGGGCTACGTTTACTACGACTGGTATAACGAGGGCAAGCGCACATCGACACTCGCCTACATCCCGATGGCAGGCTTCACATGCATGGGCCACGTAACTCTGAAATTCTAAGCAATAGATGATGGATTTCATTATAGAGCACGGACTCGACATATTCACTACCATTCTCGGCATAGTATATCTCATTCTTGAGTATCGTGCGAGCATAGCATTGTGGGTAGTGGGCATCATAATGCCGGCTCTCGACGTTTATCTCTACTGGAGTCACGGACTGTATGGCGACGCCGGTATGGCTGTGTACTACACTCTTGCAGCGATATACGGCTACGCTGTATGGCGTTTCGGCAAGAAGCGCGGACAGCAGCAGGGCGACGCAATGCCAATCACCCACATGCCGGGTCGTCTGTATCTGCCAGCCGGAGTGTTTCTCGTAGTGGCATGGGCTGCTACATATTACGTGCTCACCGAGTTCACCAACTCCACCGTTCCGGCTCTTGACGCCTTCACCAATGCCCTTAGCTTCGTCGGCTTGTGGGCATTGGCACGCAAATACGTAGAGCAATGGGCGTTCTGGATAGTCGTTGACGCAGTCTGTTGCTATCTGTATGTGGTCAAGGGCATACCCTTCAAGGCAGGATTGTACGGTCTGTATGTTGTGATAGCGGTAATGGGCTATCGCAAGTGGAAAGCAATGGCTCTGAAAAAGGACTCCTTTTGGAATGCAAAAGGACTCGTTTTGGAATGCAAAAGGACTCCTTTTGAAAATGCGAAGGATTTTCTTGGAAAAACCAAGTGAATACTTGAATAAAAAAGGAGGGTAAAGTCAAAACTCAAAGCAGCACGCCCCGATGGGGCAGAAGCACATAGCCCAGGGCAACGCCCTGAGGTAAAAAGCCACCAAAAACAATGCGCCCTGTAAGGGCAAAAGCGTTAATTATCAATGCTTTTGCCCTTACAGGGCGTTTTGCTATTTTCAATCCGTACACCCAAGGCGCTGCCTTGGGCTATGTGCTTATTGGGCTTTCAGCCCGTATAATTGAGTTTTGACACATCCTTATTGTAGCCTTTACTCTTTCTGCCGACGTGTACATCAGCGTACCTTCGTCGGCATCTTTCGTTCCCATATATACATCGGGGTTGATATATTGCATACGGCTCTTTACAGCTGTGCGTGCCGAGAAGTGAAACTCGTGTACGCCGGTCTGCTCATGTATCTTGCGTATGTTGCTCTCGTTGACTCCGCATCCTGCAAGTATCGTTATACGGTCGTCGGCAAGGACGTTAAGCTCCTTGAGCAGCGGTATGCCTTGCTCGGCAGTGGGCTGCTGTCCGGATGTAAGTACGCGGTCGATGCCCAGCTTTATGAGCTGACAGAGTGCCTCGTGAGGATTGTTGCAGCGGTCGAAAGCGCGGTGGAATGTCACCGACATGCCCTCGGCAGCCTCCACCAGACGTCGGTTGGCATCCATATCGAGCGTTCCGTCGGCATTCAGACAGCCTATCACTACGCCGTCAACACCCAGTTGCTTACATATTCTTATGTCCTCCTCCATGCGTTCCACTTCGAGCGGAGTGTAGAGAAAGTCGCCTCCGCGCGGTCGGATTATCACGTGCAGGCGTGTAGAGTTGAGCAATCGGCGCGCCACCTTAATCTCACCATACGACGGAGTGGTTCCGCCTTCTGGTATTCCGGCGCACAGTTCCACACGGTCGGCACCGCCTTCCTGTGCAGCCAGACAACTCTCAACGCCGTTGGCGCATACTTCAAACAGGCATTTCCTTTCCATAATACACCTTATTTATAACCTGTTGGCGGAATTAATTTAGTGCATACTTAATTCTGCCAATGGGCTTGTCGTTAATGAAGTTTACGTATTGCAGAATGGTAAGTGCACTAATTTTGCCAATGATTCTGGCAAACAAACC
>URDM01000002.1 GCA_900546575.1 uncultured Prevotella sp. | reverse complement strand
GTTATTGCCGCCACGCTTTACGAGCATTATGATGAAGTCTTGAACTTCTTTGTTAATAGGGCAACTAATGCTTTTGCAGAGTCATTCAATGCTAAAATTAAGGCGTTTAGAGCTGCTTTAAGGGGAGTAACGGATATAAAGTTCTTTCTTTTCAGACTTACAAAGCTATATGCATAATCCCCCTAGTTTATCGGGTGAGCCAAAAAATGTAGTCCTTTTGCTCTTCAAAAGGACTACATTTGGAGTGCAAAAGGACTCCTTTTGAATAGCAAAAGGGCTACATTTGGAATGCAAAAGGACTCCTTTTGGATTATGAGGGTTGAATGTCGGGGGCTCAACATTCAGATTTTGGCATTTACTTGGTCTTTGAGAACGAGTACGGAGCGTCGCTCTCGGTAGTGCCGCGACTATAGTTTGGCTTCGCCGACATGTTGTAGACGAACTGCGCACCCTGCATAAGGTCGGAGCGCTTGATGTAGTTCTTTGAGTATGGCTTGCCGTTGAGCGTGAGCGAATTGACGTAGCAGTTGTCGTCGGTGTTGTCGTTAGCCTTGATGCTTACGTTGCGACCGTTCTCCAGATGCAGCGTCATCTCGTCGAAATAAGGTGCTCCGAGCACATATTCGCCAGCTCCGGGACATACGGGATAGAATCCCATAGCCGAGAAGACGTACCATGCCGAAGTCTGACCGTTGTCCTCATCGCCGCAATAGCCGTCGGGATTGGCGTTGTACATGCGCTGCATGGTCTGGCGAATCCAGTACTGCGTCTTCCACGGCTCGCCCGAATAGCCATACAGATAAATCATGTGCTGGACGGGCTGGTTGCCGTGGGCGTAGTTGCCCATGTTCATAATCTGCATCTCGCGTATCTCGTGGATAACGCTGCCGTAGTAAGAGTCGTCGAAGAGTGGCGGAACATTGAACACCGAATCTAGCATGTTGTTGAATGTCTGCTTGCCACCCATCAGTTGGATGAGGCCCGCGGGGTCGTGGAATACCGACCATGTATAGTGCCAAGCGTTGCCTTCTGTGAAGGCGTCGCCCCACTTAAGCGGCGAGAAAGGACTCTGGAACTTGCCGTTCTTCAGTCTGCCGCGCATCAGTTTGGTCTCGCTGTCGAACACGTTGCGATAGTTGAAGGCACGCTTGCGGAACGGTTCCAGCTCCTTCTTTGACTTCCCCATCGCCTTGCCGAACTCGTATATGCACCAGTCGTCGTAAGCATATTCAAGCGTACGTGCCACGTTCTCGTTTATCTTCACGTCGTAAGGCACATAACCCAGCTTGTTGTAATACTCATAACCAAGTCGGCCGGTAGAGCTAACAGTAGGATGTACGGCACTGGCACCATGTACTACAGCCTGCCACAGAGTCTCGGCATCGTAGTTCTTGAGTCCGCACAGATAGGCATCAGCCACTATGGAAGCCGAGTTGTTGCCAACCATGCAGCCACGATGACCCGGCGAAGCCCATTCAGGCAGGAATCCACTCTCCTTATATGCATTGACCAGTCCTGCCTGCATCTTCTCGTTCATCGACGGATACATCACGTTGAGCAGAGGGAAGAGGCAGCGGAAGGTGTCCCAGAAACCAGTATCGGTGAACATATATCCCGGCAATACCTCGCCGTTGTACGGACTGTAGTGTACGATTTCGCCCTTGGCGTTCTTCTCGTAGAACGAGCGTGGGAACAGTACCGAACGATACAGGCACGAATAGAACGTGCGCAGATGGTCGATGTCGTCTGATTTCACCTCGATACGACCCAATACGTCGTTCCATGTATTGCGTCCGCGTGCCTTGACTTCGTCGAACGAGTCAGAGCCAAGCTCCTTCAGGTTCTCAAGAGCCTGCTCCTCAGAGATGAACGACGACGCAATGCGCACGTTCACCTGCTCGCCACGGCTGGTCTTGAAGCCCACGATGCCGCCGGCATGGTTGCATTCTGCCTTAACGTCAGCCGTATTGATATGTCCGTCGGCAACGGCGGCGGTGTAGGTGAAGTCCTTGTCAAACTTCATCACAAAATAGTTCTTGAAGTTATGCGGTACGCCACCCGAATTCTTTGTAGTATATCCCACAATCATACGCTCCTTCGGCATTATCTTGACATACGAACCCTTGTCGAAAGCGTCAACTACAACGTAGCTCTTGTTCTCGGGGAAGGTGATGCGCATGATGGCAGCGCGCTCGGTTGGAGCAAGCTCGGTTACCACATCGTAGTCGGCAAGATAGGCACGATAATAATAAGGTGTAGCCACCTCGGCCTTGTGCGAGAACCACGAAGCACGCTTCTCCTCGTCGAATATTGGGGCTTCGCCCGTCTCGGGCATGATAGTGAACTGTCCGTAGTCGTTGATCCATGGACTGGGCTGATGAGTCTGCTTGAATCCGCGCAACTTGTCGGCAGTATAGGTGTAGGTCCATCCGTCGCCCATCTTTCCCGTCTGCGGAGTCCAGAAGTTCATACCCCATGGCATACAAACGGCAGGATAGGTGTTGCCTGTAGAAATAGCATACGACGACTGTGTTCCGACAAGCGTGCTCACATAGTCAACCGGCTCGTAATGGCGGCCCATTGCGGTGACACACAACGCCAGCGCAATAAGCATAGAAAATAGATGTTTCTTGTTCATTATGGTTTATTTATTGTTTGTTTTAGTCATTTATGATGCAAAGTTAGTCATTTTTTGCGATACAATAAATACAAAGGTGGTCCTTTTAGGCAATAAATAAGCCTTTTAAGAGTTAATAGTATATATAAAACAACCGACAATGCGCAAAATCTTATTTACATTATTAATATATATATCTACCGTGTTTCATGCCTTCGGCTTGGCTGTAGGTACATGGCAGGTGTATCCCAGCTACGCCAATCTGACAGAGATTTCGCCTGCTGGCGATGTGTGCTTCGCACTCGCTTCGGGCAGTCTGTTCGCTTACAACAACACAACTGCCGAGACTACCGTATTCAACAAGACCACCGGACTTGCCGGAATTGACATAAGCCATATAGCATGGTCGCAGCAGGCAAAGCGCCTTGTGGTGGCATACGGCGACGGCAACATCGACCTTGTGTCTGCATCGGGCGACATAACCAACGTGCCCGGACTCTATCTGTCCGAAACCGTGAGTGACAAAACCGTCAGCCATATCTATATCGACCGTCAGTTTGCCTACATGTCGATTGGGGTGGGGGTGATGAAGCTCGACGCCAAGAAGGGCGTAATTGCCGATACATACCAGTTGGGCTTCGCCGTTGACCACTCGTACGTCAAGGACGGCTATCTGTATGCAGTGTCCAAGGCGCAAGGAACGTGGCGCGGACTGCTCACCGACAACCTCCTCGACAAGAACCGATGGCAGCGTGTGGGCGGATATACAGCCCTCACAGATGACCGTCTTAACGTGCGCGATGCCTCCACCGGACTCTGGTGGACACGCAACGATGCCGGACTATTGGCTTGCTACACCCTCTCCACAGACGGCACACGCACATACAAGACCGAGGGAGTGCTGCCCGAAGGTCCCGCCTCCAACCATTTCTACCGTCTGTATATGCATGGGGGAAAGCTGTATAGTGTTGCGGGATTCTGGGCACAAGAGAACAATGCAGGCTATCCGGGTGAAGTTCATGTATGGAATGGTCAGAATTGGAGCGAGTTTGAGCAGCCCACATCTCAAATGATAGGTCATGACTACATCGATTTGCTTTGTATGGACTTCGATCCGAAGAAGGAAGGACATGTGATGGTGGGAGCTAAAGGTGGTGTATACGAATTCCAGGATGGTAAATTCATAAAGCATTACGGACGTCAGAACAGTGTATTGGAATCAGGAGTGAATTCGGATAACTATACTATAGTTTCAACCCTGAAATACACCGACAATGGTGATTTATGGGTTTTGAACAGTATGGTAGACAATCCGATATGGAAGATAGAACATGGGAGTGGTAATTGGGTGAATTATCCACATCCGGAAATGAGCACTCCTGCAAAATACAATCTTGTGAGTTTGCTGCAGAGCCGCTACAATAAAAACATTATGTGGTTTGCCAATAATTATTATATGGAAAACCGCTTGTATGCTTATGATTTTGTCAATGACAAGCTTGTAGGTCATGGTCCCAACTTTACGAATGAAGACGGAACTGTCATTACTCCAGTTATGGTGTATGCTCTGGCTGAGGATTTGGATGGTAATGTATGGATAGCATCATCAAATGGACCTTTCTATATATCTTCTGCCGATGCCATTGCCGGAAATGATGCGTTCATTCAGCATAAGGTGCCACGCAATGATGGTACAAACCTTGCCGACTATCTACTTTCTGACGTCAAAACGAGATGTATCGCTGTGGATGGGGCAAACCGTAAATGGATGGGAACTGAAAATGGCGTGTTCTTGATAAGTAGTGATTGCAACACGTTGTTGCAGCATTTCACTACTGAAAATTCACCGTTGCCGTCGAATACTGTATATGATATATGTATTGACAATAACTCAAACATTGTATATTTTGCTACCGAAAGAGGATTGTGCTCGTATGCGAGTGACGCAACACAGCCATCTGAGGAAATGACAAAGGACAATGTATATGCCTACCCAAATCCCGTGACACCTGAATATACGGGCAAAATCACCATTGTAGGATTGAGTTTCAATGCCGATGTGAAGATTGTGACAAGCAATGGTGCACTTGTAAATCAGGGACGAAGCACTGGCGGTTCGTACCAATGGGATGTTCGCGACCTTAAGGGGAAGCGTGTGGCAAGTGGAGTATATATGGTTCAAGCAGCTACTGAAACTGGCGATAAAGGTGTTGTTTGTAGAATTGCTGTTGTGAACTGATTGTTGTGAACCGATGATAATCGTGTGCTGACAGATGCAATTCTGCTACGTTAAAATCATGATTATTGTTTATAATGTAGCGTATGCTCCTAACTTATATAGTTGGAGTAGAAACAATTTGGGATGCCGTCCGGTTAGGATTCGATGTTCAAATTTCCCGAAAATAAGATGAAACCATTTGACCAGACTAAGCAGATGTAGCCTCTTGAGGCTTTCTGTCGTTCTGAGTAGAGGCGAATAGCCGTATAATTCACTGTTAAGGCAATGAAGTGTGTGCAATGCCTCGTCAAGTTTTGCCAAATAGCGGTCATTGTCTTCAAACGATGTATAGGCTACTGGATTGTCAATGTGCAATACTTTGATGCCGGCGTGCTCAAGGTCTCTGCCGAGCATAACGTCTTCATAGCCATAGCCGATGATGCGTTCGTCGTAAGGCGTGTGCTGCAATACGGAGCGACGGAGCAGGATATTAGTTGTGCGGAACGACTGATAGGGGTGCTGTTGGCGAATTGCTACAGAGTGAAGGCTTTCTGCGTGTTTCTCATAACGAAAACGCAGGTTTTCACGGTAAAGTTTCTTGGCGTTTTTGCCACCATCCACTACAACGCCACCGCATACCGCACCGCAGCCATCTGCACCAGCATGGACATACCGACTGATGAAATCAGAGTTGGCAGGGCGCAATCGAGCGTCAATCATAAGACACCACTCGTATCTGCCCTGACGTAGCATTGCATTGCGCATGGATGCACGGCAATGGTGATGCGGAGCTGAAACATAATTACAACCAGGCAGTAAGGCAAGCCTATGATTGGCATCAATGCAACGAGCATCGGTGCTACCATCGTCAAAGACAATGATTTCATAATCAAGACCTTTGACATTCCGGGCTTCTGCGACAAGTGCTTGCACCAGTGATGAAGCATTGTCGTTGTATACCGGGATAAGAATTGTTAGCTTGTCTATCATCTTCATTTTATTGGTTGTACATATATTAAATAACGCCATAAATGAAAGATATATTGCAAATGTAAAGAAAATAATTATATGATACCTAAGATAATACATTATTGCTGGCTGAGCAATGACCCCATACCTGCCAAACTAAAGAAGTGTATGGACTCATGGAAGAAACAACTTCCTGATTACGAGTTTATGCTGTGGAACTTTGACCGTTTTGCCAAGGACCGTTCGGTATGGGTTTCGCAGGCGTTCGACAGCCGTAAGTATGCATTTGCTGCTGATTACATACGTCTTTATGCCCTGTATAATTATGGTGGCATTTATCTTGATATGGATGTTGAGGTCTTGCGTCCGTTTGATTCTTTGCTCGGTCTCAAAACAATGCTGTGTTGGCAGAAGGGGTGCGACGGACTGGAAGTGGCTACATTTGGGGCTGAGAAAGGAAGCAAGTGGGTAAAGGAGTGTCTTGACTATTATCAGAATCGTGAATTTATACTTCCCGATGGGACTTGCTCGGTAAAGCCATTGCCCAATATTGTAGAGGACATATTACGACATAAAGGCTATAAATTGGTTGATTGCAGTTCGATAGCCGATGCTAAGAATACAGAAAGACAGTACGCTGAGCGTAACGACAGTTATGTCTTACCAATACTTACAGACAACTTCTTCAGTCCGCGTTCGTATGATGACGCTACGACATGCGTCACAGACGACACATATTCTATACACCATTTTGCAGGAACATGGCTTCCGTGGTATAGTAGAATGAAACGCACAATATACAATTCGCTTAGGCTTAAGAACCAAAGTCCAATCAAGGTGCTTAAGAACTACTTTGCCAAATAATATGAATTACTTTGGCTAAAGTGAACTATATAGTTTTTCGTACTGCTCTGCCACACGGCGGTAGTCGTGGTATTTTCTTGTGAATTCAATGCTCTGGTGCGACATTTGTTGAAGCTCTCCGTCTGTGAAGAATGCACGTTCAATCATTGCTTCGTTCTCGCTGTCGCTGATGTCGGGGCGTACATTTATTATCGGGCGCATTTTGGATTCGCCTATAAAATTGTAATAATCGTCTTCACCTCCCCCAATGACAACTGTGCCGCGAGCCATTGCTGCGAGCGAGTTCATAGAGGGAGTGTAGCTGTATAGCTGGTCGACAAGCACGTCTGCCTCGTCGAGCATGTGCATATATTCATCATAAGGCACGCCCTCGACATACTTAATCTCTATTTTGCCTGGGTGGCGTCGGGCTACAGACTCCACGAAAGAGGCTATGCGCATGGCGCCCTTCAGGTAGTCGCGCTTGGGCTGTATGCCTACTAATACTTTTATAGGTTGTGTATTGTTGGATTTATCATATACATCACTCTTGTTGTTCTTTCCTTTTGCTATTGTATTAGGAATCTCCATTGGAAGTGGAATATAATGCAGATGGTCGTGGAATTTATTCGTGTCGTAGCATAGATAATACTCGTAGAGACATGCTATAAGAGCATCTGCCCCATACGAAACGGTATGCCAGCATTGTTTGTATTGTGGACGCATATGCTCGGCAATGCGTTGGCGGTTGGCTTCTACATTCTGTTGCTGTCCATTCCAATAAGTGTCAGAATAGGTTGGTATTCCGCTTGATTGCATTAGGAATATTTGAGGATCATCAGAAAAGCAACCTTTTACTATGCGACGATTGGCAAGGCGCAGAAATAGGAACAGCCAACGATTCCATCTGGCCTTTAATGGAATGAAAGTGTAGCCACTCAATTGCACTATATCGTTGCCGCATAAACGAGGTAAGGCTATAAGCAAATGCCACAGTACGCATAAACCGCCAAGTTTGCCCCATCTTTCAGGACGTCGCAAGTCAATGTCGCGAGGAGAATTGTGCCAACCATTGCCGTCGGACATTATCGAAACATCGTGCCCAAGTTCTTGTAGACCACGTTTTAGCGTATTGTGCAGATGGCTACACTCGCCTATCAACAATATCTTCATATCACCTATTCCTTTTAAAATAAAACCAATGAAACTGTCACTTTAGCATTCATGCCATTTGCACCAGCGTATTAATCCATAAAAATCGTTTTGACGGATAAATCGTTCGATGTGCTGCAATTTTATATTGTCTGTATGCCAATTGCTAAGTCGTTCGTTTATTAATTCCCGTTGTATTACAAATACTGCATAAGCTACATCTTTAGGCAACCACATCACACACCATATATTCATAAACATTTGGCGTAGCATCATGTCGTATTGCCGTTGGTCGAAATCTATCCCTAATGTCTTGCGGTCGCATAGCAGTCTAAGAGTTATATATAGATTGTCAATAGCCTTTGGCTTGTCGGTAAAAATATGACTGATGCTTCCTCTGCGCATACGATAACGGAATACTTGTGTGGCAACACTTGCATTACGACGGCTCATAGGCTCTATAATCATGCAATATATTGAGTCTTCAAACCAATAACCAAGTGGAAATTCGACATTGTTGAATAGATTGCGACTTATTAGTTTGCCACATATAAAGCCGTTGGTTTGTCGTGTGTCTTCACTTTGTGGCAGATTATTGTCATGCTGTATTATGTCATATATATAAGCCAATCCAGGTATAGAAGAGAAATCGCCTTCGTTGTCAGCAAAGCGGCGAAATCCACCATCAACAATGTCGGCTTTGGTTTTTTCGGCCATACGCATAAGACTATCGATAGCACCCGGCACAAGTACATCGTCAGAGTCGACAAATAGCAGATATCGTCCATGTGCTTGACGTATTCCTGCATTACGTGCTCCGGAGAGTCCGGTGTTGGACTGATCAATAACCCTTACATTTGTTAAGTGCTCGTATTTGGCTAAGTGGCTTCGGGTGCTATCTGTAGAGCCGTCATTGACAATAGTAATGAAGAAACTATAGTGGGTCTGCTGTGAAATAATAGAGTCGAGACATTGGCATACATATCGTTCCACATTATAGCATGGAACGATTACCTCTACATCACAGTCGGGAGCTGCAAACTCATGTTTATGGATACATGAATAGCCTGGGTCAGCCGAATAAGAATGGAGAAGTTGTAATGCAGAAGCCACATCGTTGGGCAATTGTTTGACAGGGGATTTGTAAAACGAACAAACGGACGACTCAATATGATAAAAAAAGTCTGCAAGCCGTAGACGTTTGGCTATCTTTAGCAACGTCATTTCTATTCGTTTGTTTAATGATATACTCATGTTGTCAATTTACAATTTCACATATTTGTTGAACTCTATAAAATCAGCGTTACGCATTCCCGACAACACCAATAGCTTTTGGGCTATATGCTCTATGAAATGTTTGATGTCACCCCATTTCCTTTCCTTTACGTCGCGCCACGGACTCATGGCACGATAGCGTTCAAATTCACGCTTCATCGGATGACGGCAGTTGCTGAACCATGGCTTGGGCAGCCCCGTGTAGTGTATGATGGCGGGATGCTGCTGACCGTAAAGCATCTGATTGTCAAACTCCCAAGATACAACCGAATGGCGTATGTCAAACCAATACTCGTTGAGCATATTGTATCTCAACGGAAGAGTAATCTTTGACTCACGGAAAACGTAGTTCAGAATGTCCTGGTCGTGGCAATACAGAGAGTCGGGGCGTGCTGAAGCGTATTGGCAGAAGGCATCAGCCACATTGTTGGCACGCCAATAATCCAGATTGATGAGCAGCACTCCGGCGTTGAAGTAGCCCAACGGCTGCGGATAATGCAGCCGGTTGTAATGCTCAATCTTGTTGTTATAGCTGTCGGGCACGGCGGCTATAGCCTTGTCGTGCATGTCTGTTGTCCACAAATCGTTGAGGCTGTCCGTGACGATTATGTCGCCGTCGAGATACAATACACGGCTGATGTCGTCAGGCAGCAGTTCGCTGAGAAAAAGACGGTAGTATGTGGCATACGACGTGCCAACATGAGTGTTCTGCCCGTCACGGCCTATAGGAAAGGCGCAGAAAAGACTCTCGTCAACAAGATAGAACGTAATCTTCTGTCCGTAATCGTATGCTATGCGTTCAATCAGCATGAGGCTGTTGCTGTCGATGCCGTTGTGCAGCACATGCACACGGATGTCTGCCTCGCGGTTGTTCTCGAACAGCGAGGTTAGCATTATTCCGGTCTGCATGACGTAGCAGCTGTCGGTAGAGCATACGATATCCATACTTATTGCCATATACATTATTATATAATCATAACGCACATTGCTTGTTAATATTGTGTTGTCCGGCTGTACAAAGTCAGGCGTATGCCGGGAGGACGGTTAGCATACTAATACTTTTGTAAAGTAAATATTACAAAATCAGAATGTAATGATACAGTAAGGTAAAGGAAACATAAAAAAACGTTTCGATGCTTTGTCGTGACAAATTAAAATGTTAACTTTGCAGATGTAAAAAGATTACACGTTTTTTATAAAACAAATAAACAATTATGGTAAACTACAAAGAATTGGGCTTGGTGAACACACGTGATATGTTCGCAAGAGCCATCAAGGGTGGTTATGCAATCCCTGCATTCAACTTCAACAACCTCGAGCAGCTTCAGGCTATTATCAAGGCTTCTTCAGAGCTGAAGTCGCCGGTTATCCTCCAGGTATCTAAGGGTGCACGCAACTATGCTAACGAGACTCTTCTCCGTTACATGGCTGAGGGTGCTGTAGAGTACGCTAAGGAGCTTGGCTGCAAGCATCCTGAGATCGTTCTTCACCTTGACCACGGTGACAGCTTCGAGCTTTGCAAGAGCTGTGTAGACCTTGGCTTCTCTTCAGTAATGATCGACGGTTCTTCACTGCCTTATGAGGAGAACATCGCTCTTACAAAGAAGGTTGTAGACTACGCTCATCAGTTCGACGTAACTGTAGAGGGTGAGCTCGGTGTATTGGCTGGTGTAGAGGATGAGGTTTCTTCAGATGTATGCCACTATACAAAGCCTGAGGAGGTTATCGACTTCACAAGCCGCACTGGTGTTGACTCATTGGCTATCTCTATCGGTACTTCACACGGTGCTTACAAGTTTACTCCGGAGCAGTGCACACGCGACCCGAAGACTGGCAAGCTCGTTCCTCCTCCATTGGCATTCGATGTTCTCGACGAGATCATGCAGAAGCTCCCTGGATTCCCAATCGTTCTCCACGGTTCTTCTTCTGTACCTCAGGAGTATGTTGACATGATCAACGAGTACGGTGGCAAGTTGCCCGACGCTGTTGGTATTCCTGAGGAGCAGCTCCGCAAGGCTTCTAAGAGCGCTGTTTGCAAGATCAACATCGACTCTGACTCACGTCTCGCATTCACCGCTGCTGTTCGTAAGGTATTCCACGACAAACCAGGTGAGTTCGACCCACGTAAGTACTGCGGTCCTGCTCGCGACCTCATGGAGCAGATGTACAAGCACAAGATCATTGACGTGCTCGGTTCTGACAACAAGCTCGCTCAGCTCGACTAATACAAACTATATAGTTTGCGCCCGAAACCGTTTGGTTTCGGGCTTTTTTTTGCTATCTCGCGAGGTAGCGATTGTTTCCTCATGTAGTTGCAAAATCTTTCTCCTTTTCAAATGTAGTCCTTTTGCCCTCCAAATGTAGTCCTTTTGCATTGTAAAAGGAGTCCTTTTGCTATCCAAATGTAATCCTTTTGCATTGTAAAAGGAGTCCTTTTGCCCTCCGAATGTAATCAAGCAAGAGTCGTCATCGCCTTTCCTTCGTTTCTTCATGATTTCTACAATTTATATTTTTGACAAAGTCCAATAGCTACCAAAACAATCGTTATAATCAGTAATCCCCAGCCATAGTTTTTTACAAATGATTCTTGCTTTCGTCCCATTCCAAAGTATACTTGACCGAAAGAAACTTGACGGCGCAGAAAAAGCCTCAGCCAAAAGAAACGGAATACAGAGCCTAAGGCCTCTATGAACAACCACCATAAAATCCTAAACACCATTGCGCCTATTCCTTGCAAGAATCTGACGATTATTTCTCCTATTATCTCAAACATATTGTCTCGTTATTTTGTTTCCACATTTTATGACATCCGTTTTAGACTGGTCGCAATTTGCGACCTTAAACGTGTTGTTATTTATTGTAGTATGCAAAGGTAGAGTTTTTAGTCCTTGAACTATTATCGCACAAAACCTTTCTTTATGAAGAACGTTATTTCTTGTATTTTATTATTGCACTTGAAAAGAATGGGTTACACTATATCACTCATGGCTTTTTCGTGCGTTCTTGATAGATGCCAAGCACGTCTGCAATACGTTACCATGTACCTTTTCAACCGTGATACTAATGTCTGGATAGTGATATAAGGTTTTGTCGTGTGCCTTGAAACGGTCGTATCAAGCCTTGATATGACCATTTCGTGCCTTGAAATGATCGTATCATGGCTTGATACGACGTTTTTGCTGGATGGCAATATACAAAAAAAAGAGGGTGTGCTACTACTGGATTTGCCGGAACGTCAAGTCCGGTCAGTCCAGTTGTAGCACACCCTCTTAGGGAGTGTCATATAGTTCGGAGTGGCTTACAGAAGCTCGTCGAACTTTGCCTTAAGGTCGCCCTCGGTGATGGCACCTACGTGCTTGCCTACGAGTTCGCCGCCCTTGAAGAACAGCAGTGTAGGGATGTTGCGTACGCGGTACTCGGCTGCTACGTCGTCGTTCTCCTCAACGTCGCACTTGCCTACTACTATCTTGCCGTCGTATTCCTCGGCGAGCTTTGAAACGATAGGGGCAATCATACGGCAAGGACCGCACCATGTAGCCCAAAGGTCAACTACCAACGGCAGTTCGCCGCTCTTGTACTGCTCAATGTTTTCGGTTGTAATCTTTACTTCCATTGTCTTTTGTTTTTAATATTGTCGTTAATGAATAATTAATATCAAAGTCTGTGCCATTCTTGCTTGTGCCTTGACTAATTGATGGCGTAGCGCACGCTGTGAAGTTCGCCCGACTGCTTGTCCATATCGTCGAGGAAGTTGAGCAGACGCTTGTTGACGTCTACCGTCACCTTGCTGCTGTACATCTCGATGTTGGTGTTGTGCTCAGAGTCGTGGATGTTGAAGTAGAGCGGCACCTGGCCCTTGTTGCTTTGCAGCATGGTCTGCAGGTCGGTGATGCTGGAGTCCTTGAACAGTGTGGAGTCGATGTAGATGGTGAGCTTGTCTATCGACTTGTCCTTCACGTCGCTAAGGAATTCAATCTTCTTTATCACCAGATCGTAGGCGTCTGGATTGTTGCGGAAACGCTGCTGGCACTTTGCCGTGATGTACACGGGATATTCCTCTTGCAGCATACTCTGCCATTTTGTCCACTCTTCACCGAACAATGCTATTTCGCCTGCGCCCTCAAAGTCTTCGATTGTCACTATTCCGAAGGGCTTGTTGGTCTTGGTCCAGCGTGATGACACGGCTGTAACGATGCCTCCGAACGTGAGTTCTTCGTATCGGGCAAGGTCTTTCTTGTCCATCTCGCGGCCCACTTGCGGACACTTGAGGTTGCACATATGGTTGAGCACTACGGCATAGTCGTCGAGTGGATGTGCCGACAGGTATATGCCGACGAGCTCGCGCTCCTTCTTGAGCAGCTCCATTGTGCTCCAAGGTTCGCAATTTGGTACTGGCGGAGTGGTTATCTCTATGCCACCCATGTCGCCAAACAGCGAGTTCTGCATCGATGATTGCTCGGTCTGATATACCTGGCCGTAGCGCAATATGGTCTCTATGAAAGTGTCGCCCTTGACGTTTTGGGCGAAGTATTGCTCGCGCTTGATACCGAACGAGTCGAATCCGCCGCTCAGAGCAAGCGATTCAAGTGCCTTGCGGTTGACCGATGAGAGGTTGACTCTTTGTACAAAGTCGAATATATCCTTATATGGACCGTTTTTTTCGCGTTCGGCTATGATGTTGACGGCAGCCGCATCGCCCATTCCCTTGATTGCAGATAGTCCGAAGCGTACCTCGCCCTTCTTGTTGGCAGAGAACTTTCGCTGACTCTCGTTAACGTCCGGACCGAGACACGGAATGCCCATTGCCTGGCATTCGGACATGAGCTTCGTAATCTTCGTGATGTCGTTGATGCATCGGCTCATGTTGCCTGCCATGAATTCGGCAGGGTAGTGCGCCTTCAGATAGGCTGTCTGATATGCCACCCATGAGTAGCATGTGGCGTGCGACTTGTTGAATGCGTACGATGCGAACTTCTCCCAGTCTGCCCAAATCTTCTCGAGTACCTTTGGGTCGTGGCCGTTTTTCTGTCCGCCTTCGATGAACTTAGGTTTCATCGCGTCAACGATAGCCTTCTTCTTCTTACCCATTGCCTTACGCAGGGCATCCGATTCTCCTCGGGTGAAGTTGGCAAGCTGGCGCGAGAGGAGCATCACCTGCTCCTGATATACGGTAATGCCGTAGGTGTCCTTGAGGTACTTCTCCATGCACGGGATGTCGTACTTTATCTCCTCTTTGCCATTCTTACGGGCGATGAACGATGGGATGTAGTCCATAGGACCGGGACGATAGAGGGCGTTCATGGCAATAAGGTCCTCGAAAACCGTGGGCTTCAGCTCGCGCAGATACTTCTGCATGCCTGCCGACTCAAACTGGAACGTACCGATGGTGCGTCCCTCTTGATATAGCTTGTATGTGAGTTCGTCGTCGATAGGAATCGTGTCCAGGTCGACGGTGAATCCGTGTGTCAGTCGGATGTTCTCCACTGTCTCTTTCATTATGGACAGGGTGGAGAGTCCGAGGAAGTCCATTTTGATGAGTCCCGTTTCCTCAATGACGTGTCCGTCGTATTGTGTAGCAAGAAGTTTGTGGCCTGGATCGGACTTGTCTTCGGCTGTTGACACTGGCACCCAATCCGAAATTGCGTCGCGACATATAATCGTTCCGCAGGCATGAATGCCCGTTCCGCGCACCGTTCCCTCAAGCATCTTGGCATATTTTATGGTGTTTGCCATTTGAGGATTGGCGCTTGCTTCGGCTTCGCGCAGCTCGGGCACGCTCTTGATTGCGTTGGGAAGGTTCATCTTAAGTCCGTCGGGCAGCTTGTCAGGAATAGCTTTGCACAGACGGTTGCTTATATCGAGCGGCAATTTTTCCACACGTGCCACGTCCTTGATAGAGTTTTTCGTGGCCATAGTGCCGTAGGTGATGATGTGCGCAACCTTGTCGTGTCCGTATTTGTCCTCAACCCATTCGAGCACCTTGCCTCGTCCGTCGTCGTCGAAGTCGGTATCGATATCGGGGAGGGAAATACGGTCGGGGTTAAGGAATCGTTCGAAAAGCAGGTCGTACTTGATTGGGTCAATCTTGGTAATTCCCAAGCAATAGGCTACAACCGATCCGGCTGCCGAACCACGTCCAGGGCCTACCATAACGCCAAGTTCGTCACGTGCAGAGTTGATGAAATCCTGCACGATAAGGAAGTAACCAGGGAAGCCCATGGTCTTCATGATGTGCAATTCGAACTTCACACGCTCGTAAACTTCGTCGGGTAGCGGGTCGCCATACAACTTCTTGGCTCCGTCGTAGGCGAGTTTGGCCAGATAGTCGGCTTCAAACTTGATACGATAGAGCTTGTCCAGTCCGCCAAGTTTCTTGATTTTCTTCTCGGCTTCTTCGTGTGACATGATGTCGTTGCCGTTCTCGTCGGTTGTAAACTCACGGAACAGCTCTTCAGGGGTAATGCGCTTGCGTGTTTCTTCCTCACTACCGAATTCGGCAGGAATGGGGAAGAAAGGCATAATGGGCGCATGGTCGATGGAGTATGGCTCCACCTTGTCCAATATTTCAAGTGTATTGGAAAGTGCTTCGGGCACATCGGCGAAGATTTCGTTCATCTCTTCGCGCGTCTTGAACCACTCCTGCTTGGAGTAGAGCATACGGTTGGGGTCGTCAAGGTCTTTGCCGGTAGCCAGACACAGCAGGTGGTCGTGGGCTTCGGCATTGTCCTGGTCGACAAAGTGGCAGTCGTTGGTGCAGACAAGTTTGATGCCATACTCCTTCGACAGCTCTATCAATTCCTTGTTGGCACGCTGCTGCAATGGGAATGTTTCGCGGTTGGCACGCTGATGCGGGTCCTTCA
This sequence comes from uncultured Prevotella sp., assembly GCA_900546575.1. Lineage (GTDB taxonomy): Bacteria > Bacteroidota > Bacteroidia > Bacteroidales > Bacteroidaceae > Prevotella. Next base: position 63,646 of record URDM01000002.1, on the reverse strand, counting down.
CCTCGTGACGTTGAAGTTCCAGATAATAGTCGTCGCCAAACACGCGCTTATACCATTCAATTGCTTCGCGCGCTCCTTGCATGTCGCCCTTCAGAATCTTGGCGGGCACTTCGCCGGCAATACATGCCGAGCATACAATAAGGTCTTCGTGATATCGCTCCAAGTCCTCGCGGTCGGTACGAGGACGCATATAATATCCATCCACCCATGCACGTGACACCAGCTTGATGAGGTTTTTGTAGCCATTATAGTTCTTTGCGAGCACTATAAGGTGGTATCCGCCCATGTCGCCGCGGTCCTTTTCGCGGTCGCATTTGCGTCGGTGAGCCACATACATCTCGCATCCGAATATCGGCTTGAAGGGTTCTTTGCCCTCGTCCTTCAGCTTGCCGTTTATCTTGTTGCAGTAGTTGAACAGCTCTTTCACGCCGAACATGTTGCCGTGGTCGGTTATGGCCATGCCGCGCATGCCGTTGGCTACCGCTTTATCCACAAGTTTCTGCACGGGCGATTGTCCGTCGAGTATGGAGTAATAGGTATGTACGTGTAGGTGAATGAAATCTTCCATGTTATTTTGATATTATCGGCGGCGGCTTTATTCGGGTCTGTTCTTATCCCAGCACCATCTTGCGTGCCAGCAGACAGGCTCCTATAATGCCTCCGCGTTCGTTGAGTTTTGACAGGCACAGGCGTGTGTCCTTGTTGACAAGATTGAGTGTATACTTGCGCACCGACACGTTGACAGCCTGCAGAAGGAAGTCGCCCGTGCGTGCCAGCAGTCCGCCTATGACTACCAGTTCGGGGTTGAACACATTGATAAGGTTGGCAACGGTCTCGCCGATAGCGTGTCCGATGTGCTCCACTACGTCTATGCTCAGTGGGTCTTCGGCATTGACAGCATCGATGATGTCGTCGAGTGTGAAGTCGTTGCCAACGCTTTGTGTCAGCGACGACGATTCGCCGGCATTGATGCGTTCGTGCATTATGCGGTAGAGAGCGCGTCCCGAAGCCTCGGTTTCGAGACATCCCTTCTTGCCGCAGTGGCAGAGTATCTCGTTGTTATATAAGTGCATGTGACCTATTTCGCCTGCAAATCCAGAGCGTCCGGTATAGAGTTCGCCGTTGACGATTATTCCGAGGCCAAGTCCCCAGCTTGCATTTACGAATAGAATGTCTCGTTCGCCGTTGACATTGCCTGCCATATATTCGCCGTAAGCGTATGCTCTTGTATCGTTTTCGATGCTTGCAGGATAGTTGAGCAGGTCGGAGAAGAGTGTAGTGAGGGGCTCTTCTGTGAAATTATATATTGTGTGGCTGTATCCGCTCTTTGCGTTTACGCGTCCGGCGATGCTGAACAGCACGTTAAGTATCTTGTCTTTGTTTACTCCCGACTTGTCGATAAATTGCTTAACGAGTTCGCACAGCTCCTTGACCGACTCCATTGTGTTGTCGATGCGGCATGGCTTGTCGTTCTCGATATTAACGAGGTCGCCTCGGAAATTGATCATTCCAAGATTGACAAAGCCTTCCTTAATCTCTACTCCGACAAAATAGCCTGAGTCGGGATTGAGGCCATAGAGTGTCGGATGACGTCCTTCGCCGGTCTCCTGCTTTCCATACTCGTTGATATATCCCATGTTGAGCAGTTCGCCCAATGCCTTGGTAACGGTTGGAACGCTAAGATTCACTTCCTTGGCCAGCTCCTGTATGGTTGAGTTGCCGTTAGCAACGAAATAGTTGAGTATGCCTTTCTTGCATTGTCCGCTTTTGGTTTCGTTGTCTATCTTGAAATTGTTAAGCATAATAGATTGCAGGGTTTTAAGTTTGTTGTTTTCAAATTACTTGTTTGTCGAGCAATTCAACGTATGTTTCTATTGCGTCGTTAATCTCGTTGATGCGTATGTATTCGTCGGCAGAGTGGGAACGTGCCGAGTCTCCTGGACCAAGTTTTAATGACTGCCAAGGCATAAGAGCCTGGTCGCTAAGCGTCGGCGACCCGAAAGGAGTCTTGCCCATAGCCTTGAGTCGTTGTACTATTGGGTGGTCGACGGGTATGTGTGATGAGTGCAGGCGGTACGACCGCGCCTTACAGTCGCTCTGAATGTTCTTTGCAACGAATTCGCATACCTCCTCATTGGTGTAGAGCTCGTTGGTGCGCACATCCACTATGATATGGCATTCGTCAGGAACTACATTGTGTTGGGTGCCTGCATTGATGACTGTGGCGTTCATTATGGTAGGTCCGAGTAACGGACTGACGCGCTCAAAGCGGTAGTCGCGTATCCATACAAGGTCGTCGAGTGCTGCATACAGGGCGTTGATGCCTTCGCCACGTGCCGCATGTCCGCTCTTGCCGTGTGCCGTCAGATCGAGAACCATCAGTCCTTTTTCAGCAATGGCTGGCTGCATGCCAGTAGGTTCGCCCACTATTGCAACGTCGATGCGCGGCAACATTGGTATGGCACGGCTTATTCCGTCCTTGCCCGAAACCTCCTCTTCTGCCGAGGCGAGATAAATGATGTTGTATTTTTGCTCCTGTCGGCACAGGATGCGCATTGCTTGCAACAGCGATACGAGTCCGCCACCGCAGTCGTTGCTGCCCAGTCCGTACAGCGTTCCGTCCTCAATGGTAGGTTCAAAGGGTTTTCGAGTCCACGAACTGACGGGTTTTACGGTGTCGATATGTGCGTTGAGCAGTAGGGTAGGCTTGTTTTCGTCAAACCATGGCGATACAGTCCACACGTTGTTAGCCTCGCGCCACGTCTTCATGCCGAGACATTCGATGTATCCCTGCATGATGTCGGCTGCAGATTTCTCGTCCCTGCTTATTGACGGAGTTGCAATAAGTCGTTGCAGCAGTGCTACGGCTTCGTCTGTGTACTTGCTCATATCAGTTCTTTTCTTCTTCAAAATCCACGTATTCGCCTTCGTCTTTGGCAAATATCTTTCGTTTGGCTTGGCTTTCAGGGCGTTCGTCGTATACGTGTTCGTTTGTCGGTTGTGACTTGTTGGTGGAGCGTCTTGTAGACTTGGAATTGAACGTCTTGGTCATTTTCTTCACGCGTACATATAAATATAATATGATGCCGATGAAGAAGAAGGCGCTCAGCAGCAAGATGAGAAATATTGATTTCAGAAAGAGTCCTACAAATACCATTTTCTTTGTCTGTTTGAAGTTAATAAATATATTTGTGCCTCTCTTGAGCTTTTCCTGCCACTTATTGCTTGGCTTTGGTATTCATAGCGTTAGCTACAACCGATGTCAGGAAGTAGGCTGTTATGATAACCCAGAAGCTTTGCATTATGCCCAGTAATACAATCATGGCAGCCGAGAACACGATGAATGAATATCTAAGCTCGTTGCCTGCCCATCCCCAGTTCTTGAACTTGAGGGCGAACATCGGAATTTCGGCTATCAACAGCCAGCAGCTTACGCATATCATGGCGAGCATCGGCAATACCATTACTGTAGAACTCTCCAGAAAGTCTGGTTGCGACACAAGCAGCGAAGCCCAGAACAGCGCGTTGGCTGGTGTGGGCAGACCAATGAATGACGTTGTCTGTCGTGTGTCAAGATTGAATTTTGCCAATCGCAGTGCCGAGAAGGCAGCCATAACGAAGGCAAAGAATGGCACGTATGACGCGATAGAATCCATAAACGACGGATAGTCCATAACCGAAAGTTGTGTGAAAACCATTGCTGACGGTGCCACGCCGAACGTAACGTCGTCTGCCAAAGAGTCGAGTTCCTTGCCTATAGGCGAGCTTACGCCCAGCAGTCGGGCGCTCATTCCGTCGAAGAAGTCGAACACGGCTCCTGCTATAATCCATACGAGTGCCAGCTGGGCTTCGCCGCACAGGGCGAAGTAGGTAGCTATGCAGCCAGATACGAGGTTGCCACATGTCAGGGTGTTTGGTATCTTACTTGTTATAAAGTTTGCCATTATTCGATTTTTGAATTTATAAAATCAAAATCGCGGCATTGCCGCGATTATTTAAGTTCATTGTTGTTCCGTATTTCTTTATGTGCCAATCTCTACTTGAGTTTAGCTATTATAGTCTGGTCGCCGGTAGTGGCTTGTCCCATCTTGACGCATATCTCGGTGCCGAGTGGCAGATAAACGTCAACGCGCGAACCGAACTTTATAAATCCGAGGTGCTCGTCGATGTAGCAATCCTCACCCTCCTTGGCGTATGTCACGATGCGTCGTGCCACGGCACCTGCTATCTGTCGGCACAGGATGTCGACACCATCGGGAGTTGTTATGACTACGTCGGCGTGCTCGTTCTCTTCGCTTGCCTTGGGCAACCAAGCCTTGTGGAAGTTGCCGTTGTGATGAGCTACGAGCTTGACGCGTCCGTCTACTGGGAACCAGTTGGCGTGTACATTGAACAGACTCATGAAAATGCTCACCATAATGCGGCGCTCGTGGAAGTAGGTGTCTTCGTCTACCTCTTCAATCACTACTATGCGACCGTCGGCCGGAGCCACTACTATCTTCTCGGTGTCTTCGCTTGGGAAGAATCTGATGGGGCATCGGAAGAAGTTGATTACAATTCCGTAGACTACAGCGAATATTACAGTGAAGCACCAGAACGGAGCTTTGTTGTCGCAGAAGCGCCACAACAGCAGAGCGATAGCTGCAATGAATATGAATCCGTATACGAGAGTGTCGGTTCCTTCACGGTGTAGGCGTATTTTCTTGAGTTTCTTTATTCTTTTAATCATTGTAAGTTATGGGGTTAGGCTGTATTTGGTTGTTGTTTTAATTTTGTTTTTACGTCATGTTGTATGTCCCGATAGAAATGTCAAGAAAACAGATGTATGCACGGACACAATTTATCTGTGCAAAGATAGTTACTTTTTGCGGAAATGACAAATATTTTAATGTTTCTTTAGGTTATGCCTATTACATTATAAAAAAAGCCCGTCATTCAATGACGAGCTCTACGGGGCAGTGGTCGCTGCCGTATATTTCTGTGTGTATTGCTGCCGATGTGATGTTGGCTTGCATACGTTCGGACACGATGAAGTAGTCGATACGCCATCCGGCGTTCTTCTCGCGTGCACGGAATCTGTACGACCACCACGAGTAGGTGGGGTCGTTGGGATGCAGCGAACGGAACGTATCGACGAATCCGTTGGCAAGGAATTGTGTCATCTTCTGGCGTTCCTCGTCGGTGAATCCGGCGTTCTTGCGGTTGGTCTTGGGATTCTTGAGGTCTATTTCCTCGTGTGCTACGTTCAGGTCGCCGCACAGAATGACTGGCTTCTTGGCATCAAGCTGCTTGATGTAGTTGAGGAAATCGTCCTCCCACTTCATGCGATAGTCGAGTCGGCGCAGTCCGTCCTGCGAGTTGGGTGTATAGCATGTGACGAGATAGAATTTCTCCATCTCGAGTGTTATGACGCGTCCTTCGTGGTCATGCTCGTCTATTCCGATGCCGTAACTCACGCTTACGGGTGTGTGGCGTGTGTATATGGCAGTGCCCGAATATCCCTTCTTGTCGGCATAGTTCCAATAGGAGTTGTAGCCTTCAAACTGCAAGTCGAGCTGACCTGCCTGCATCTTGGTCTCTTGCAGACAGAAAAAGTCCGCGTCGAGCGTGCGGAAAGAGTCTTCAAACCCTTTCTGCACGCACGCACGCAGACCATTTACGTTCCATGAAATGAATTTCATTTATGTGTATTTGCTTATTTATTGTTGTAGCTGTAGCACACGTGTTGCGCCTTATTTTGCCAACAGGATGCCTACTCTATTGAAGTATGTTGACGGCACAGCATTCTGCTGGCTGAGCTTGTCGATGCAGATGGCAGACAGTGTGTACGATGCCTGTGCCTCACGGGTGCTTCTTGAGAATGCGCCTACGTTGTAGCTGTTGAATACAAAGTAAACCTTGTGGTCGCCTCCGTTAAAGTTTATTGTACGCTCGATGGTTGTCGGCTGAAACATAAACTGTATAACGCTTTCGCTTACCCATCCTGTTGAAGGAATTGCATAAAAAGCCTTGACATTTTCTGATCCCAGTGAGCTGTTCTTCAGGGCGCGTATAGCCTGATTGAGCGAGCGATACTTTACGGCATCGTCGCCTGTAGCATCCTTGTTGACAATAATAGCGCTGTCGAGCATATATACCGGGAAGTTGTTGATTGTTATAGTAGAGTCTGATCCTATATACCAGCTGGCATTTTTAATAGAGTCGTACTTAACGAGAGTCTGCTGACCTACGTAGGCTCTTGTGCCCTGCTGGCGATAGAAGCGGATCAAGCCGGTCTGCGGACCTGCCATAATTTGCTGATATTGCTTCTGTGTAGCGTAGTCGAGAGAGTCGTCCTCGTTGCTGAGACATGATGTTACGCACATGGCAACGGCAATGAAGCCGACGAACGCCATGATAAAGTTTCTAAGATTCTTCATTCTGTTTGTTCTGTTTTTATTGTTTTTATATTCGTTGCAATGTTATAGCTTTACAGCCTATACATTATATATAATGCAGGCATCAGGTAAACATTGCACGGATAGTCTGCTTTTTTTCAATATTTTTTTGTTCTTATCAGAACTTGTGCGAATTGGAGTTGATGAGGTTCATCAGTTCCTGACGTGTCTTCGCCTGTTCGAAAGCGCCTGAGAAGTCGCTCGTCATGGTTATGGAGCTTTGCTTCTCCACGCCACGCATCTGCATGCACATGTGCTTAGCCTCAATCACTACCATCACTCCGAGGGGATGGAGTGTGTCCTCGATGCACTCGCGTATCTGCTGAGTCAGACGCTCCTGCACCTGCAGACGATGTGAGAATATGTCCACTACGCGTGCTATCTTGCTCAGTCCGGTGATGTAGCCGTTGGGGATATACGCCACGTGTGCCTTGCCGTAGAAAGGCAACATGTGGTGCTCGCAAAGCGAAAACACGTCGATGTCCTTGACGAGTACCATCTGGTTGTAGTCTTCCTTGAAGAGGGCGTCGGTCAATACCTTGTGCGGATCTTGCGAGTAGCCGCGTGTGAGCACCTGCATTGCCTTTGCTACACGCATCGGTGTCTTCTGCAGTCCCTCGCGTTCGGGGTCTTCGCCGAGCAATGTCAGTACTTCTTTGTAGTGTGATGCGAGGTCGTCGAGACCCTTGCGGTATTCGGGAGTTATCATTTTGAATTTTGAATTTTGAGTTTTGAATTTTGAATTGTTGCCTTTGGCAATTTTGAGTTTTGAGTTTTGAATTTTGAATTGTTGCCTTTGGCAATTTTGAATTTTGAGTTTTGAATTTTGAATTATTGCCTTTGGCAATTTTGAGTTTTGAGTTTTGAATTTTGAATTATTGCCTTTGGCAATTTTGAGTTTTGAGTTTTGAGTTTTGAATTCTCAATTCAACATTGATTAATTCCTAATCGCAGGCGAAGCCGAGAATAATTCAAAACTCAAAATTCAAAACTCCTAATTCCTAATACGCCACTGTGATCTTTCCGCTTACGATGCAAGCCTGTTTGTATCCCATTTTCTTTACCTGTTGCAGTATGGCGTTGGCTTCTGCGTAGGTGCGGTAGTTGCCCATGCGGCATATCCATCGTGGCGAGTAGAAGTGTACGTATATGGGTTGGCTTGGGAACGCCATTTTCATGGCATTGCCGGCGTTTTGTGCCTTTATTTTGTCGTTGCGCGAGTTGCCTCCGGCAAAAACCTGCACTCTATAGCCGTTCACCTTGTATGCGCGTCGCATCACCTTCTTGCGCATGTCGACCGTCGGTATCTCCATTTCGTTGTCGTTGTTGTCGGTCTTGTGTGTGTCGGCGTGCTGCTCGCTGGTAGCGTGCTGTTCGCGATGGGCGTTGTTGGTGCTGTCGCCTTTATGTTGGTTGGCAGAGTGCTTTTGCTGCGTCTGCTCATGGTTGTTCTGCTTTTGGGTGGGGGCGTTGTCTGTCTTGTGTGTGTTATTGGGCGTAGTGTTGTCGTAGGCAGGTTTGCGTGCGCTCACGTTGGCGCCATTGACAAGCGTTTCTATTTCGCGGCTCTGTGTCAGGGTGACGTTGGCCTTGCCCTGCTGTTTCTGTTGCAGGTGTTGTGTGTAGGTTTGCGCCTGTGTGGCTGCACCTATGCATAATAGCAAGTTCAGAATGAATAGAAAGCGTTTCATATATATATTATAATGTGGAGCCGCCAACTTTGTGACGGCTCCACTGTTTTGAATTTGTCGTTTTGAGTCCGTATTACTTCTTCCAAGCGTCGATGATGCCCTTGAAGTCAGCGCACTTCAATGAAGCGCCACCGATAAGTCCACCGTCGATGTTAGGCTTAGAGAAGAGTTCGGGAGCGTTGCTGGCCTTGCAGCTTCCACCGTAGAGGATAGAAGTGTTCTCAGCAGCCTCCTGGCCGTACTTCTCGGCAACGATTGAACGGATGTAAGCAAGCATCTCCTCAGCCTGATCAGAAGTAGCAGTCATGCCGGTACCGATAGCCCAGATCGGCTCGTAAGCGATAACGATGTTCTTCCAAGCCTCTGCATCGAGGTGGAATACAGATCCTTCGAGCTCTGCCTTTACTACCTCGTTCTGCTTCTCTGCCTGACGCTCCTCGAGAGTCTCGCCGCAGCAGAAGAGAATCTTCAAGCCGTTAGCAAGTGCGAGGTCTACCTTCTCCTTCAGAATCTCAGCAGTCTCGCCGTAGTACTGACGACGCTCTGAGTGGCCGAGGATTACGTACTGAGCGCCAGTGCTCTTAACCATTTCGGCTGAAACTTCGCCAGTGTAAGCGCCCTTAACCTTGTCAGCGCAGTTCTCGGCACCGAGAGCTACTACGTTCTGGTCAAGCACCTGAGCTACAGAAGCGAGGTGAATGAACGGAGTGCAGATGATAACTTCACAGTTTGGCTTTTCAGCTACGAGTGCTTCGTTGATTTCCTTGGCGAGAGCTACGCCATCCTGCAGGTTAAGATTCATCTTCCAGTTACCTGCTACAATTTTCTTTCTCATTTTCTTTTTGTTTTTAAAGATTTGAAATATTTTGTTAGATTCTTTCTTTTCTTTGTTGCGCACCCACTTCGACCATGCCCAGAGGCGGTCGGCGATGGTCAGCAGCGTCAGAGGCAGCAGGAATGTGAGCAGCACCTTGATGAGTTTGCCGGTCACTCCGTCGTCCGGCAGTTGTCCTATGGGCAGCTGGTCGGGGCTTGCCGTGAGCTCGTCGGGGTCGGGCAGCTGGTTGTGGCTCCACTTTCCTATGACGGTAGCGTCCTTGAGGAGCAGCAGTCCGGGGTTGCTTCGTATTATGGTCTTGAGCGTTGTCTCGTCGGCATTGCAGAATGGGTATTCGGCTCCGGTAAGGTCGCGCCAGCGGTTGATGTCGTCATCGGTAGAAGCCGTCACGCAGTAGAAGGGTATGTTGTGCCCCGATGCGTATTCGTATATCTGGTCGATGTCGCCGAAGTTGCCGTCGTCGGCGTAGGCAAGCGATGGCGATATGAGCAGGAATGTGTATCCCTTGCGGCTCAGCACGTCGTCGGTGATGTCGTCGCCGGTCTCGGCGAGTGTCAGGCTGAAGTCGTGTATTGGCGGCTCGTAGCCCTGGCGTGTCTGAATGGTCTTCGAGTCGACAAACTCCCATGTAGAGTCGGGATAGTTGTCGAGTGTGAACTCGCGCGTCTGTCCGTTCTTCTTCAGTATGAACGTGGTCTCAAACTCCGGCTGCTCGGCTCCTTCGGGTATTTCCATGCCCTTCTTGATGTTGGCGCCGATGTGATACGGGCGGAAGTCGAAGGTGGGCAGGGCGTACAGGCAGTAGATGCTTGTGCATACGATGTACACCAGTGTGTAGTTGGTGACAATCCACTGGTTCGACTTGGATATTAGCCGTGCCATGTCCAGAGGGCGCATTGCCGTGACAATGGCGGCTGCCAGCAGCACTATGTTCTTCAAAAGCGTTTCGCCGTTGGTGAGCTTTATGGCGTCGCCGAAGCATCCGCAGTCCTTCACGGGGTTGGCAATGAATATCCACACCGTGATGAGCGTCATCACCACCATCAATGTCGTCACCAGCTTTGACACCAGATGGCGCCGTATGGCAAACAGCATGAATATGCCGAGAGCGAACTCCGTCATGGCAAGCGTTATCGCTCCGGTGAGCGTAAGCCAGTCGGGAATGTATTCAGCCAGGTGCATGGCGGCGGCATAGTCCTTCAGCTTGTATTGTGTGCCGAGCGGGTCGATGGCCTTGACGTATCCCGACAGGATGAACGTAAGGGCGAGCAGCAGTCGGCACAGGTTTACAGCGAATATTCTGAGTTTTGCCATTTCTTGTATGTGGTTTGTTGTATCGGCTTACAGAATGCGTGTCACGGCATTATTCGTCGTCCGCAGTCTTTATGGCTCCGAAGCATGCATAGTTGATGATGTCCATATAGTTGGCGTCGATGCCTTCGGAGACGAGTGTGTTGCCGTTGATGTTTTCTATTTCCTTGACGCGTTGTATCTTGGTCAGTATGAAGTCGGTGTAGCTGCTCACGCGCATGTCGCGCCATGCCTCGGCATAGTCGTGGTTCTTGCGCAGCATCAGTTCCAGACACTCCTGGGCGTGCTCGTCGTACATAGCCATAGCCTCGTCGGGCGTAGTGTCCACCGTGTCGGTGAATCCGTTCTTGAGCTGTATGAGTCCTATGATGCCATAGTTTATCAAAGCGATAAACTCAGGGCGTATGCCTTCGCCTACGAGCGTAGTGCCGGTGATTTCGATAGAGCGTATGCGCTTTGCCTTGATGAAGAGCTGGTCGGTAAGCGACGACGGGCGCAATATGCGCCACGATGCCCCATAGTCGTGCAGTTTCTTGCCGAATAACGTCCGGCACTCCTGCATCACGCTTTTGAATTGTTCTTCTGTCTTTGTCATGTCTGTTAATAAGTCGGCACAAAAATACAAAAAACCTGTCAAATAAACAAGTTTATCGCCTGCTATTGTTTCTGCCTTAGGTGTATCATCCTCACCACGCCGCACATTGCTTCGTAGCGTGCCTGCAGCGAGTCGCGCTTCACGGCGAGCATGTTGCGTGTCAGGCGGTCGGTAGCTTCGTTGAGCTGTCGGGTCACTTCCTGCAGGCGCAGGTCGGTGCTTGCCACGTCGTTCTGCGCCATTGCGAGCGATGCCTTCTGCCATACGGCAAGAGCCTTGCGTCGCGATTCTATCGCCATAGGATAGCGTTCGCGCAGCACGGTAATCGAGTCGAGAGTCTCCTTGTACTTGCCCTTGGCGTAGAGTGAGTCAATCTGGGCGAGCAGATCCTGCGCCTTCTCGTCGTCGGTCTTAGCGCATGCCGTGAAGAGCAGCAGCGTGATGGTCGTTAATAATATGTACTTCATTGCGTCGGCAAAATTACTACTTTATGACGCAACGTGCAAACAATCAAGTTTTTTTAACAGCGCGCGTACCACTTTATAATGCTTTTCTTCACCCCGTGACACGCACGTCGCGCAAAAGGACTCGTTTTGCCCTTCAAAAGGAGTCCTTTTACTCACCAAAAGGAGTCCTTTTGCAGTCCAAAAGGAGCCCTTTTGCAACCCAAAAGGACTACATTTTTTTGCACAACCGCAAAAAATGCATAAAAACCCCGTAAAATGGCACTAATTGAGAAATAATATGTATGAAAAAGTACGTCTATTTCATTTAGATTTCATAACTTTGCCACATAATGATACAGTATTTACACAGAATCTTTATATCACGATTATAAAACCTAAAAACAACAATATATGTCTAACTCAAACTTTTTTAGCAAGACATCTTTGCTAAAGAACGTTGCAACACCGTTGCTCTCGGTATTCGCAACAACTGCTGCCGCCCAACAGCGGCCCAATATAGTATATGTATTCCCCGACCAGATGCGCAACTACGCAATGGAATTCTGGGGACAGCCCGGTTTTGAGGGATGCATCAACTCGAAGAACGACCCCGTACATACACCCAATATCAACCGCTTTGCACGCGAATCGGTAGTGCTCACATCGGCTCAGAGCAACTGTCCGTTGAGCAGTCCGCACCGCGGATCGCTACTTACCGGCATGTATCCCAACAAGAGCGGTGTGCCACTCAACTGCAACTCAAACCGACCCATATCTTCCTGGCTCACCGACCCCGTAAGCTGGAGCGACGTGATGAGCCGCGCCGGATACGACTGTGGCTACATTGGCAAGCTGCACGTGCAGTTCCCCACCAAGAACTCGCCGCAGAACCCCGGTGAATACGTAGAGACACAGCGCCCCGTGTGGGACGCCTACACCGAGCCGCAGCAGCGCCACGGATTCAACTATTGGCTGTCGTACGGCACATTCGACGAGCACAAGAACCCACACTACTGGGACAATAACGGCAACAGACACGAGCCGCACGAGTGGTCGCCCGTTTACGAGGCCAAGCACGCCGTAAGCTACATACTCAACCGCAACGGCGAGCGCGACTCCAAAAAGCCTTTCTTCCTCATGGTGGGCATGAACCCGCCCCACAGCCCCTACCGTTCGCTCACCGACTGTATGGAGGAAGACTATAATCTGTATGCCAAGCAGCCGCTCGACCAGCTCCTTGTGCGCAAGAATGCAGGACGCGAAATGGCTAAGGCAGAGTCAGTACGCTACTATTTCGCATCAGTTACGGGCGTTGACCGCGCCTTCGGAATGATACTCGACGCTCTGCGCGAGGCAGGACTCGACGACAATACAATCGTAGTGTTCACATCCGACCACGGCGAGACAATGTGCTCGCAGAACACCGACGACCCGAAGAACTCGCCGTATTCAGAGTCTATGAACGTGCCCTTTATAGTAAGGTATAAGGGACATCTTACTCCGCGTACCGACGACCTGCTGCTTTCGTCGCCCGACATCATGCCGACAATGCTCGGACTTGTAGGGCTGCACGACCAGATACCCTCTGTTACGCAGGGCAAGGACTACTCGAGCCTCTTCCTCGACCCCACATCCAAGACCGTCAAGCGCCCCGACGCAGCTCTGTACATACAGAATCTCGACGGCGACAAGGACAAGGACGGACTCGTTGTCAACTACTTCCCGTCGGCACGCGGACTCAAGACCCATCGCTACACGATGGCAATATACATCACACGCGACTACAAGCGCAAGGAAATTCTGCTCTTTGACGACCAGAACGACCCCTATCAGCTCAACAACATAGCCAACAAGCCCGAAAACCGTAAGCTCATCAAGCAGCTGACAAAGCGTATGGGTCAAATTTTGTACGAAATTGAAGATCCATGGGCAACTGAAGGCATTCTGGCTAAGGTAGCCGTTAAATGATTGTTAAATAAGACATAATGAACAAGTAAGGACACCTTTCGGACGAAAATGTACCGTCCGATTGGTGCTTTACAAGTACCTTTGCATCGAAATCATAAAGCACACACAAGCAGATTGTATCAAATTATCGATTAGATGCTAAAAGTAAATGAAGTCGACTTAAATTAATGGATTCCTTTTCCTTCCCAAGTAGTTGGGGGGTGCCGGTCGGAACAAGCCGCCGGCAAGGATAACATACGACAATAACAAAAGCTAATAGAGAAATAGGGATTTTTTGTATTAAATGGTTTATTTATAATTAGTTTATATTTAGGGTATATGGTAAATGTGTATTACAACCCTAAGTTAAAAGTTGATGTTAGAAAACTCCTTTTTCGAGATTGCTCCATGTGATATGGCGCAATCTCTTTTTTTTTATGTACATGTACGAAATTCGTATGCGGTTTGTACGTTTTTATACCCGAATATTATTTGTTTGCCGTAATTTTGTAAACTGAGACGTACTATTATAGATAATAAATGTATAACAGTTATTAAATCTATCGGAAAACCAAAACACGATATTCTTTAATAGAATAATTATTTGTATATTTGAAGACGCTATCAAGCTAACTTCAGATGTTTAAATAAAAAGTGCTTCACGTTTAAGCGATATCTATTACATATTAATATATAGGAAATGATACGGAAAATAAAGTATGCGTTCATGCTGCTCCTTGCATTGGCGCAAGGCGTTGATAGTATGGCCGACGTGGTGCTCACCGTGAAAAACAGCGGACAAGAGCAGCGACTTGAGGTGGCTGAATTTGATGCCAACGAAGTATGGAAAGCTCTCGGAGTGGCACAAGGCAGTCCCGTGAGAGTGTTGAATCCCTACGGATTACCGGAGGCTTGTCAGATCACACACGACAACAAACTACTTGTAGAGACTACCGTCATACCCGGAGGTACAGCCAAGTTCTATGTCAAACCGGGCACACCAGACCCTACACAGAGCTTTGTCGAGGGAAAACTGTATCCCTGGCGAGTTGACGACTTTGTATGGGAGAACGACCGTTGCTCGTACCGGGCTTACGGACCGGCCCTGCAGCGCACCGGAGAGAAGGCTTTCGGCATGGACGTGTGGCTCAAGAGCACTCCATATCCTGACGTAGAGAAACGCTATGCGGTTGTTTACAACGGCCATCGCATCTCGGCACAGATGCGCAAGGACGACCGCAAGCAGGAAGCCGACTCGCTCGACCAGACCGTTTCGCTGCATCTCGACCACGGCACAGGTCTCGACTGCTACAACGTAGGTCCCAGTCTGGGATGCGGAACGCCCGCCATCATGCTCGGCGACAGCATCGTCATGCCATATTGCTTCAAGGAATACCGTGTGCTGGACAACGGTCCGCTGCGCTTCACGCTCGAACTGGTGTACAATACCGAGAAGATTGACGGACAGAACGTGACCGAACATCGCATAATAAGCCTCGACAAGTGGTCGTTCTTCAACAAGATGACCGTATGGTACGACGGACTGAAGAAGCCTATGGACGTCTGCGGCGGCGTAGTGGTACACACCGACAAGGCTTCCGACCTCAAACTCGCCCCCAACTACGTGGCATATACCGACCCGACCGACTCGGCAGAGCGCCATCAGTTTGAGATTTATGTGGCAGCACTCTTCCCCGACGGTGCCGATGCAACTCAACTCGTGCGCGACCCGTGGCACCATAAGGCCGGCATCGTAGGCAACGCAGTGGGCGTAAAGCGTGGCGTAAAGAACAACGAACGCTTCACCTACTACTTCGGAGCATCATGGTGCAAGAGCGGAACTCCCAACCAGCGTGTGTGGTACATGCAGATTGAGGACTTCATCAGCAACCTGAAGCAGCCCCTGCAGACAGCCGTGACTGTTAAGTAAGACTATAGTAAATGTCATGTAAGACTACATAATTCTTATATCAGCAGGTCTTAAAAACTCGTATACTCATTAACTAAAGAAATTAACGCATATTAAAATGGCAAAAATTATTACTCTTGGCGAGATCATGCTCCGCCTTTCGCCCAATGGCAACGACCGTTTCATCCAGTCAGAAATGTTTCGTATCATCCCTGGTGGTGGTGAGGCTAACGTGGCTGTAAGTGTGGCCAACTATGGACACGAAGCTTACTTCGTGAGCAAACTTCCGAAGCACGACATCGGACAGATTGCTGTCAACGCATTGCGCCGCTATGGTGTAGACACACGTTTCATTGCCCGCGGTGGCGATCGTGTCGGTTTGTACTATGCAGAGACTGGTGCTTCAATGCGTCCGTCAAAGGTTATCTACGACCGTGCACACTCTTCAATCGCCGAGGCTAATCCTGAGGATTTCGACTTCGATGCTATCATGGAGGGCGCACAGTGGTTCCACTGGAGCGGCATCACTCCCGCCATCAGCGACAAGGCCGCTGAGCTCACCCGTTTGGCTTGCGAGGCTGCCAAGCGCCACGGCGTTACTGTAAGCGTCGACCTCAACTTCCGCAAGAAACTTTGGACTTCAGAGAAGGCAATCTCGGTTATGCGCCCGTTGATGCAGTATGTTGACGTCTGCATCGGCAACGAGGAGGACGCACAGCTCTGCCTTGGCTTCAAGCCCGATGCTGACGTAGAGGGTGGCCAGACCGACGCAAGCGGCTATCACAAGATATTCGAGCAGATGCAGAAGGAGTTCGGCTTCAAGTACGTTGTTTCTACATTGCGCGAGAGTTTCTCGGCAACTCACAACGGATGGAAGGCACTTATCTACAACGGCAAGGAGTTCTACGAGAGCCGTCGTTACGACATCATGCCTATCATCGACCGCGTAGGTGGTGGCGACTCATTCTCTGGTGGCCTCATCCACGGCTTGCTCACCAAGCCGACACAGGGCGAAGCTCTCGAGTTTGCAGTAGCTGCTTCGGCTCTGAAGCACACTATCAATGGCGACTTCAACCTTGTTTCAGTTGACGAGGTAGAGGCTCTTGCTGCCGGAAACGCTAACGGTAGAGTACAGCGATAGAACTTTAAAAATAATTTTAAAATCTTTAAGTAGCCCAACATACCACTCCCCTCCCTACGGGGGAGGGGCTGTGGGTAGGGCTTCTAATTATATTCATTATTATGGCAAAATTCAACAAACAGCAGGTACTTGCTAAGATTACCGGAACCGGTATGGTACCTGTATTCTACAACAACGACGTAGAGATAGCAAAGAATATAGTAAAGGCATGCTACGAGGGTGGCGTGCGCGCATTTGAGTTCACCAACCGTGGCGACTTCGCACACGAAGTGTTTGCCGAGGTGGTTAAGTTTGCAGCCAAGGAATGTCCGGAGATGGCTATGGGTGTAGGTTCAATCGTTGATGCTCCTACAGCATCGCTCTACATTCAGCTTGGTGCTTGCTTTGTAGTAGGCCCGTTGTTCAACCCCGATGTAGCTAAGGTATGCAATCGCCGACTCATCCCCTACACACCGGGTTGCGGTTCGGTGACAGAGGTAGGCATGGCTCAGGAGATGGGTTGCGACCTTTGCAAGGTATTCCCGGGCGACGTACTCGGTCCTAACTTCGTTAAGGGCTTGAAGGCTCCGATGCCTTGGTCGCTCATTATGGTCACTGGTGGTGTTTCGCCCGACGCTGACAACATCGCTTCATGGATCAAGGCTGGCGCCAACTGCGTAGGCATGGGCTCTAAGCTGTTCCCGAAGGCTACTATCGCTGCAGGCGACTGGAAGGCTGTAAGCGACAAGTGCCGCGAGTCGTTGGAGTATGTTGCCAAGGCACGCGAGTCGAAGTAGAATATATAGCAATACCCCCTTCCCAACCGTATTCAGTCGGGTAGGGGTATTGCAGTAGTACTATAATCTTTCCTTATAACAATATTAAATGGATCAAGTTTTCAGTTACATAATTAGTCTTGGTGCATCGGTGATGATGCCTATACTGTTTACCGTCATCGGTCTTGGCATCGGCATGAAGTTCGGCAAGGCATTCAAGTCGGGTCTTTATGTCGGTGTGGGCTTCGTTGGTTTGGGAGTTGTTACAGCATTGCTTACCTCCAACTTCAACGATCCGCTCAAGGGCATCTCCGAAATCTATCATTTGCAGCTCAACGTGTTTGACATGGGTTGGCCTGCTGCTGCCGCTGTGGCTTACAACACCGCAGTCGGTGCGCTCATCATCCCCATCTGTCTTGGCGTCAACTTCCTCATGCTCATCACCAAGACCACTCGTACTGTGAATATCGACCTTTGGAACTACTGGCACTTTGCATTCATCGGTGCGGTTGTCTACTTCGTGATGGGCGAGAGCCTGTTGTGGGGCTACTTCGCTGCCATCATCTGCTACATAAACACTCTGGTATGTGCCGACCTCACAGCAGAGAAGTTCCAGAAGTATTACGACCTCGAAGGCATCTCTATTCCGCAGCCTTTCTGCCAGAGCTTCATGCCTTTCGCCATCATCTTTAACAAGGCTCTCGACAGCATTCCGGGCTTCTCTAAGCTCGACATCGATGCTGAGGGTATGAAGAAGAAGTTTGGCGTGCTCGGCGAACCGCTCGTATTGGGTGTCATCGTAGGTATGCTCATCGGTTGGGCAGCACAGCTTGACATCAAGAAGGTGCTCTTCCTCGGCGTTACAATGGGTGCCGTTATGGAGCTTATCCCACGTATCACATCGCTCTTCATTGAGGGATTGAAGCCTATTTCGGAGAAGACACAGGAGCTGGTTAAGTCGAAGTTCAACGGCAAGAAGGTTTACATCGGTATGAGCCCCGCTCTCGTTATCGGCCATCCTACCACACTCGTGGCTTCGGTCATCCTCATCCCCGTTATCCTTGCATTGGCTGTGTTCCTCCCGGGCAACCAGTTCCTTCCGTTGGCATCGCTCGCCGGAATGTTCTATCTCTTCCCGATGGTATTGCCTTTCACTAAGGGCAATGTTGTGAAGACCCTCATCATCGGTCTTGTAACGCTCATCATCGGTCTGTACTTCGTAACGGATATGGCTCCCGACTTCACTATGGCAGCCAATCAGGTGTATGCTGCCACTGGCGACGCTACCGCTCATATCCCAGAAGGATTCTCTGGTGGCGCACTCGACTTTGCCGCTTCGTCATTCGGATGGATCATCTACAAGCTCTCATGCCATGTCAAGTACGTAGGTCCTGCTATTCTCGTAGCCATTACACTGGGTATGATGTGGTACAACCGCACACGCATCGTTAAGGATGTGACACGCAAGTAAATCTAAAATCAAACAATAGATAAATGAAGAAATTATTCATCACAGCAGCCGTTGCCCTCATGTCAATGTCGGCAATGGCACAGACCGTAAACTATCAGGTACGTTGGGCGAATCATCCGGAGGATGCCAAGCACTACACAACTGATCGTTTGCGCAAGGAGTTCTTGGTAGAGAAGGTATTCGCTCCCAACGAAGTTAACTGGACATACACTATGTACGACCGCTTCCTCATAGGCGGTGCCGAGCCAGTTGACGCTCCTATCAAGATTGAACCGATCGAGCCGCTGCTCGCCAAGACATTCCTCGAGAACCGTGAGATGGGTATTATTAACATCGGCGGACCTGGTGTTGTAACAGTAGACGGCAAGAAGTACGACCTCAACTTCCAGGAGGGCATCTACGTAGGACGCTCTACCGAGAAGAATCCTAACAACATCACACTCTCAAGCAAGGATCCCAAGAATCCTGCCAAGTTCTATATGAACAGTGCTACAGCTCACACTTCATTCCCCACAAAGCTCGTCACACTGAAGGAAGCCAAGAACATCAAGGCAGGTTCGCTTGCCGAGAGCAACGACCGTGTTATACATCAGCTCATCATCAACGGTGTGGCTGGTGTACGCACTTGCCAGTTGCAGATGGGTGTAACCGAGCTGAAGACCGGTTCGGTATGGAACACAATGCCGGCTCACACACACATGCGCCGTATGGAGACCTATCTCTACTTCAACGTACCCGAAGGTCAGCGCATTTGTCACATTATGGGTGAGCCGCAGGAGACCCGTCCGATGTGGCTGAACAACGAGCAGGCTGTCATCTCTCCACAATGGTCGGTTCACTGCGCTGCCGGTACCAGCAACTATACATTCATCTGGGGTATGGCAGGCGAGAACCTCGACTACGGCGATATGCAGAAAATCCAGACAACTGACTTGAAATAAAACTAAAAGTAACAACAATGGACAAAATGTTTTCACTTGAGGGCAAGGTAGCCCTCGTTACTGGAGCAGCCTATGGCATCGGTTTCGCTATGGCTGAAGCTCTGTACAATGCAGGCGCAAAGATCGCGTTCAACTGCCGTTCACAGCACCACATGGATCAGGCTCTTGCCGACTATAAGGCTAAGGGCATCGAGGCTCATGGATATATCTGCGATGTTACCGATGAAGAGCAGGTAAAGGCTATGGTAGCCGACATCAATAAGGAACTGGGTGTTATTGACATCCTCGTTAACAACGCTGGTATCATCAAGCGTATTCCTATGACTGAGATGTCGGTAGAGGACTTCCGTCAGGTTGTCGACATCGACCTCAACGCTCCGTTCATCGTTTCTAAGGCTGTCATTCCTGGTATGAAGGAGAAGGGACACGGCAAGATTATCAACATCTGCTCAATGATGTCAGAGCTTGGTCGTGAGACTGTTTCGGCATACGCAGCTGCAAAGGGTGGCTTGAAGATGCTCACACGCAACATCTGTTCAGAGTTCGGCGAATACAACATACAGTGCAATGGTATCGGCCCGGGCTACATTGCTACTCCTCAGACTGCTCCTTTGCGCGAGCGTCAGGCTGACGGCTCACGTCATCCGTTCGACAGCTTCATCGTAGCTAAGACTCCTGCTGCACGTTGGGGTACTCCCGAGGACTTGATGGGTCCCGTTGTTTTCCTCGCAAGCGATGCCTCTAACTTCGTAAACGGTCATATCCTTTACGTTGACGGCGGTATCTTGGCTTACATTGGCAAGCAGCCTTAATCGTCATTTATATACTAAAATAGCCCAGGGCAATATGCTCTGGGCTATTTTTGTATATTACTTGTTGTCTTGTAATGATAAATATATATGTATCGAAATGTCGGATTAACCTTATTTCAATGCGAATCTGCCCTTAAGGGTAATGTTGTCGGATGCGTTACCTATAAGTGCTTCAAATTCTCCGTTGTCCGATTTCCATGCGCTTGTGGCTTCGTCGTAGTAGGCGAGGGCAGAGTTGTCGATTGTTATGTCTACATCCTGCTGTTCGCCAGCGTCCAGCCATATCTTCTTAAAGCCCTTTAGCTCCTTGACGGGACGGTCAATGGTCGGCTTTATGTCCTTGATGTACAGCTGTACAGTCTCCGCGCCACGTCTTGTTCCGGTATTCTTCACAGTTACGGTGAATGTAAGTTTGCCGTCGCGGGTCATTTCCTTCGACGAGAGGCGCAGGTTGCTGATGCTGAACGTAGTGTAGCTCAGTCCGTGACCGAATGCAAACGTAGGTTTGATGTTGTGCTTGTCGGTCCAGCGGTAGCCTACGTATATGCCTTCCTTGTATTCCTCGTCAATCACTTTATCAAAACCTACAGCCTTGTCGTTGGTGTTGCGCCATGTGCCGGGGTAGGTTTTCAGGGCGTGAGCGCCACAATCGTTGAGGCTTGCATACCATGTGAAGGGCAGCTTGCCGCTCGGATTGGCATCGCCTGCAAGCACGTCGGCAATGGCATTGCCTGCTTCCGAGCCGATAAAACAGCTCTGAACGATGGCTTCCACCTTTTCTTTCCATGGCATGGCAACGGCGTTGCCCGACACGTTGACGTATATAAGGCGGTCGGTTACTTTTGCAAGAGCCTCAATGAGGCGGTCCTGTTCGTACGGCAATCCGTATTGCTTGCGGTCGTGTCCCTCGCAGTCTTGATAGCCAGCCTTGTTGAGTCCGCCAATCATAATGACATAGTCGGCATTCTTGGCTTTCTCTACAGCCTCGGCTATAAGTGTCTTTGCCGAGCGTTTGTCGTTCAGGTTCTGACCAGTCTTCACTCCGTCGAATTCGCCCGTAACGTCACCCACGTATCCACGTGCATATTCTATCTCAGCCGTATTGCCGAATTTGGCTCGCAATCCGTCTATAGGAAGAATCTCGTGCTGCACTTTAAGTGACGACGAACCTCCGCCTACGGTCATCATCTTAATGGCATTCTCGCCGACAATGAGTATTCGCTTTGCCTTGTTGCGGTCGATAGGCAGCACGTTGTTGCGGTTCTGAAGCAGCACAATGCCCTCATTGGCTATCTGTCGGGCTGCCTCGTAGTGCGACTCCGAGCACAGGAATCCGTGAGGACGCTGTCGGTTCATTGTAGTACGATAGAACAGACGCAGCACACGGCGCACCTTGTCGTCGAGTTCGCGTGTGTTATATTTGCCACTCTTTATACCTTGTATATATGGTGTGGCAAGATAGTATAAGTCGTATGCGTTGCTTCTGTTGGTCGACATACCGTTGGTCCATGTTCCGAATTCTATGTCAAGACCATTCTTTACGGCCTGATCGGTGTCGTGACAACCTCCCCAGTCGCTCACTACCACGCCGTCGAAAGCCCAGTCGCCCTTCAATATTCTTTTGAGCGTGTACTGGTTGTGACAGTTGTGCTGGTTTTTATAGAGATTGTATGCGCCCATTATCGCCCACGCCTTGCCTTGCTCTACGGCAGCCTTGAATGCAGGCAGATATATTTCGTGCAGGGCGCGGTCGCTCACTACGACATTCACTTGATGGCGATATTCCTCGTCGTTGTTCAGGCAGTAGTGCTTGACACATGCCGAAACGCCCATCGACTGTAGTCCCTGTACGTAAGGCACAACCATGGTAGATGTCAGGTAAGGGTCTTCACCCATATATTCGAAGTTGCGTCCGGCAAGCGGAGTGCGGTTGATGTTCACTCCCGGTCCGAGTATCATGTCCTTACCACGATACAGAGCTTCCTCGCCAAGGCTCTTGCCGTAGAGCATGGAGAGGCTTGGATTCCATGTTGCAGCAAGACAAGTAAGAGCGGGGAAGGCAACGCACGAGTCGTTTGACTGTCCCGCTTGCCTCCATTCGTCCCATAAAACGTCTGGTCTGACACCGTGAGGACCATCATCTGTCCAGAAGTCGGGAAATCCCAAGCGTGGTATTCCAGCCGATGAGAATTTGCTCTGCGCATGTATTACACGTATTTTCTCTTGAAGAGTCATTCGGGCTAAAGCGTCGTCGATACGCTGTTCAATAGGCTTTGTATCGTCAAGATATACGGGAGTCTGCTGAGCGCTTGCTGTCATGGCACACATGGCAAGCAGCCAAGATGTTAGGATATGCTTCATGATGATAAATGTATTGTTTTGGTTATCATCTGCAAATTTAGTGTATGATTGTCAATTGGCAAAGCCGAAGTGAACTTTATGACTTATTTATTTCGAAATAAGCAGCTTTGCAATACGTTGAACACGGAAATACTTGTAGTTTTTGGTTATTCTTATTAACTTTGCATACAAACTATTTTAGTTAGAAAAACTGATCTAAACAAATCAACAATTTATGCATTCAAGAAGAAACAAAGGTAAGTTGATGCGCCAGTTGCGCGACTATGGTATCATCACTATCGCCATGATGTTGGGCGTTATAGGTCTTAACCTGTTCCTGCTGCCCAACGAAATCACTACGGGTGGCATCATCGGTGTGGCATCGATAGTGTACTGGGGAACGGGAATACCCGTTCAGGACACCTTCTTTGCGCTCAACGCAGTGCTGCTCATAGTGGCTCTGAAGGTGCTGGGATGGCGTTTCTGCGCCAAGACCATATACGGTGTGGTAGTCTTCACACTTGCTTCTACCGTGTTGCAGAGCATCATGCCGCCCGACCTTCACCTCCTTGCCGACCAGAAATTTATGGCGTGTATGGTAGGCGCCGTGTTCTTAGGCACCAGCGTAGGCTTGGGATTGTCGGCAGGCGGTTCTACCGGTGGCTCTGACGTCATTGCCGCAATGGTGAATAAGTATCGCGACGTGTCGCTCGGACACATCATCCTCTTATGCGACCTCACCATCATCACTTCGTCGTATGTGGTGTTGCGCGACTGGGAGAAGGTGCTTTATGGCTACGTATTGCTGTTTGTCATCTCGTTTGTAGTCGACCATTTGGTCAACTCTCTGCGCCGAAGCGTGCAGTTTTTCATCATCTCCGACAAGTATCAGGAGATAGGCGAGGCGATAAACCAGATAGCCGACCGTGGCTGCTCTATGCTCAATGGCAACGGTTTCTATACAAAGAAAGACATAAAGGTGATATTCTGTATAGCCAAAAAGAGCGAGTCGAACTTCATCTTCGAGCTTATCGACGAGATTGACCCCAACGCATTTGTGGCTCAGTCGGCTGTGGTGGGTGTGTACGGTAGAGGCTTCGACCACGTCAAGGCACATCGAAAGCTCAATCTGAAGGAGTTGCGCGAGAAGGTGCGGCAGAATAAAGAATAACAAAAAGCTTGCAGATAAGTACACTTATCTGCAAGCTTTATTAATTATGTGCGGTTATATAACATACAACGGAACACAGAAAAGTTGTTCTTGTTGTTTATAGGGAAGCATAGATAATCTTACTGCTTGTAAGTCTGGGTTGGCTTTGAGAAGGGACATTAGTGAGTTTGCCCTTACATTACCCTCTGCCTTTACTTCAATAGGCAACAGCTTCCCATTATATTGTATTACAAAATCTAATTCCAAGCGTGAATCATCTGTCTTATGATAATATATCGGTGAGATGTTTCGGCTCTTCATTTCCTGCAATACATATTCTTCAGTCATTCCTCCTTTATATTCAGAGAAGATTTGATTATTAATAAGAATCTGTGCAGGGTCAACATTGACCATCGCTCCCAATAATCCTATATCCAACAGATATAGTTTGAATACAGAAAAATCTTCATAAATATCCAAGGGCAGAGCAGGTTTAGTACATCTTGATACCTTATAGAGAAGACCTGAATTAACTAACCATTCTATGGCAATCTCAAAGTCTTTAGCTCTTGCACCTTGTCGAAGTGCACCATATATGAATTTCTTGTTGTTCTTGAATAGTTGGGATGGAATACTCCTCCATACCATTTTTATTCGTTCTGTTTGTTCTTTGGGCGAATGTTTTGAGAAATCACGCTCATAGCCTTTAAGTATCTCCTTTTGTATTCTTCTTACTTCTTTAAGTGCTCCAGATTCAACATATTCCTTCACAGCTTCAGGCATGCCTCCCACGTAATAATATTGACGAAGAAGATCTACGTATTTTTCGTGCAGTAAGTTGGTTATTTCAAAGTTCTTTTCTTCCAAAAGTTTATAACATTGTTTCTCGCCTTTGGCTAAAAGAAATTCTCCATAACTCATCGGGTACATGTCTATTTCATTCACTTTGCCTACTGGATATGAAACATTATGATGCAATGAGATACCTAATAAGGAACCAGCTACTGCAATATGATATTCCGGAGCATTCTCGCAGAAATACTTCAAGGCTTCAATGGCTTCTGGTATTTCCTGCACTTCATCCAAGATGATGAGTGTATCTCCTGGAGTAATGTCGACATGGATAATGGCGCTGAGAGAAAGTAAAATCCTCTCAACGTTGAAATCTTGTTTGAAAACTTGTTCAACAAGTTCGTTTTTGCGGCATATAATATATGCTTCCTTGGCGTATTCGCGTTTGGCAAACTCGCGTAAAGCCCAAGTCTTTCCTACTTGTCTCGCTCCATTTACAATAAGAGGTTTCCTGTCTTTACGCTCTTTCCATTCTTTAAGTTGCTGTAATACATGTCTTTCCATAATGGTGCTAACATTTTTCTGCACATAAAAATGATGTTTGAATACATTTTTCTGCACATAATTTGTGTGCTAAGATACATTTTTCTGCATATAATTTACGTACAAAGATACATTTTTCTGCACATAAAACAGCCTCTCTTCTACATTTTTCTGCACTTATTTCTATAAACTTAACATTAGGGCATAAAAAAAGGTGTGCCTCCCGACAAACCCGTTTTCAAATTCTTAAAACTAACCTAAAACTAACCTTAAACCTTAAACTAACTAATAAACCATTAAAACATTTACTAAAACAATCTTTTTGCTTCGAAAGTGAATGATTAGCATACATTGCATGATTGAAAAACGCAAACATGCGTAGAAACACAAAAAAAAGGACTTTACCGAAGTAAAGTCCTTTTTTTGTGATCCGCATGGGGCTCGAACCCATGACCCCAACATTAAAAGTGTTGTGCTCTACCAGCTGAGCTAGCGGATCTCCGTGTTTGCCTTATGTTTCAAAAGCGAGTGCAAAGGTACGTACTTTTTTTGTATCTTGCAAATTTATAACCAAGAATATTTCGTTTTTTGCTCTTCACCCGATTTATTTCATTAATTTTGTAGTCTATATCAACTAATAGTATATGTACTAATAAGTAAAAAGAGTATATCGTAACAAATGAAGAGCATGTCGTAATAAAATGAGTGTCATATATATAATAATGTATATGTCAATCGTAATCCAAGGCTCGACAATTCGTAATTCAATAAATCAAAATGCGGCAAAGCCGCACCAATTCAAAACTCAAAATTCAAAATTCAAAACTCAATATGTGCTCCATCGAACGTCATCCCTTTAAGCCTTTTCTTCCCGAAGGCTGTCGTCTGCTGATGCTTGGCAGTTTTCCGCCAGCCGAGAAGCGCTGGTCTATGCGTTTCTATTATCCCAACTTCACCAACGATATGTGGCGAATATTTGGCTTGTGCTTCTTTGCTGACAAGCTCCACTTTGTGGATGTTGAGCATAAGACATTCCGTTTGAATGAGATTATCGATTTTCTCACAGCCAAAGGCATTGGCATGTACGACACAGCTACGGCTGTGCGCCGACTGAAGAATACTGCTGCCGACAAAGACCTGGAGGTGGTTGAGCCTACCGACCTCAAAGCTATGGTACGCTCATTGCCATGTCTTGAAGCCATTGTAACAACTGGACAAAAGGCTACTGACGTGCTGCGCGAGTGTTTCGACATTAAAGACGAACCACGTGTAGGAGAATATGTGGAGTTTGAATTTGAAGGAAGAATGTTGAGGCTCTGGCGAATGCCAAGCAGCTCAAGGGCTTATCCGCTAAAGGTAGAGAAGAAGGCGGAGTATTATGGGAGGTTGTTAGCCCTATAAAGCCCAATAAAGCCCCCAAAAGCCCTACCCCCAGCCCCTCTGCATAGAGGAAAAAGCCCCACCCCCGGCCCCTCCCCCGTAGGGAGGGGAGCGGTATGCTTTGCCACTTGCGAGTTTATTCTAATAATCAATAGCAAGAATTCTATAGCAAGATTTCTATAGCAAGTAGTGCATATCACTCCCCTCCCTACGGGGGAGGGGCCGGGGGTGGG
This sequence comes from uncultured Prevotella sp., assembly GCA_900546575.1. GTDB lineage: Bacteria > Bacteroidota > Bacteroidia > Bacteroidales > Bacteroidaceae > Prevotella. The sequence continues at coordinate 36,914 of URDM01000002.1, read as the reverse complement.
GCTTTGTGGGGGTGGGGCTTTGTGTGGCCTTTTGTGGGGCTTATATTATAATGTATACTTCTTTGTCGCACCGGCATAAATACCGGTACCAGTAAAGTCGCAGTTTACGGTTGCGGCTTTTTTCATGCCCTTCAGTTTCACGCTGATGTTGATGGGCTGCTGCTTCTGTGCAGGGTCAGCCACGTGCATTACTGTTGAACCGTTAGGCATGCGGCGCACCATTACAGCGCACGGACGGTCGGCTGTGATGGTTATGTTCTTGTCCTTATACTGACCGGCTTCGTAGAACACAGCCTGCCATACGCCGAGGTCGGTCTGCTGTACAGCCTGAATCTGCGGTGTGTTGCTCAGAATGGCGATGTGCTTGTGCTTGGCATATTCTGCCATACGGTCGGCTGTGTTAGCCTCAGGCACTACGATGTAGGCGTATGTGGCGTTGTTAGGCTTTGCACCGTGGTCGAGCGTTACAGAGAATACGTCGTTGGTCTGTACGGTCTTGATCTGAGTCTGGTTGATGGCGTACCATGTACCCGACTGCTTCTTAATCTCAGCCTTCACGTTTCCGCCGTTAGGCAAAGCGTAGCCAACGCCGTCGTACATCACCCATGCCACGTTGTTGCCTTCAGCCGATGTGCCTTCTGTGGCAGCACCCTTAACGTTGGCATAAGTCAGTTTGTCGCCTCTGTTGGCAAGACGCTGGTTTAGCGAGGTCATTATCGGGGACTCGTTGTCTGAAGTAATGCCAGCACCAAGACAAACAATCTCGTTGTCGAAGAAGAACCATGACTTCTTAGCCTCGGTATTGATGCCGTCCCAACGGTCGTTGTAGGCATAAGCGGTAGCACCATAGATAGAGTCGCTCACGCCACCTGCAAACTTTGAAGTGCCGGGCTGCATCCAGTCTTTCTTGGCGAGAGGAATCTCGTCGAGATGCGGTGCTGTAGTACCTGGAATGCGTGCCCAGTCCCATGTGGGGAATATGTTGAAGTATTCGTCGCCGTGCTTCACGAGCGAGTTGCATCCGTCGCTTGCGAAGTATGTTTTGAGGTTCTCGCGGTTGCCATACTCCAGGCGTGCCGTGCGGTTGGACACCATACGTACGTCAAAGATGTATCCAGGGCGAACGTGTAGAGTATAGTCGGCACGGAAGTAGTGTGTATGGCGAGGCTGAATGGCATACGAAGGCTGCTGCTTGCCGTTCATGCGGTCGATAATCTGACGGAATTCGTTGGCATGTTCGGGATCAAGCTCAATCATACGCTGTGCAAACTTGGCCTTGTCCTTCTTGTTGAGCATGTTGCGACGGCTCACGCTGCGTCCCATAACGTCCCAAAGCATGTATTGTCCGCGTATGGTCTGATAGTAAGTCTCGCGCATGAACTTGCTCAGTATCTGCACCTTCTCGGCTGGAAGAGCGTATTTGGTGCCCAAAGCGTACATAGCCACCTGCGTAACACCCTTCAATACCTCGTCGCCATAGCCTCCGATGTACAGCTGAACGCTATGCTGGAAGTAAGAGTTGTCGTGCTGGAAACCTTCCTCTGTGGTGTAGCGTACTGGGTCGAACACAAGCTGCATGGCTGTGCTGAGGTCTTTCTCGTTGCGCTCAAGGCAAGAGCGGTAAATCCAATGGAGGCAGATGTCGGTACGGTTGGCACCGGTCCACTTGGCAGGGTCGCCACCTTCCTCGCGCATACGGTTGAGTATGGCTGTCTCAAGCTCCTGCGGCACCTGCTTCTTACCAGAGCGCAGCAGTATGAGAGTGATGCCGAGCGACTGCGGTTCGGCTATCTGGTTGTACCACCAGTTGCGGCAGTTGGGGTTGACGTTCTGCCAATGCTGCAGAGCTTTTACTATGTTTTCGTAGAGGGCGTCCTCGCCATAGTGCTTGTTCTTGCTGTTGGTGTAGGCAGCAGCCCATTGCTGCAGACGGTCCAAGTGCTTGAGTGGAGGCCAGTTGGTAAGGTCGTCGCGTGAATAGTCAATGTCGGTAAAGGCACCCTTTTGGGCGTCATACTGCTTGAATGTAGCCTCGATGTTGGGATTGTGGCTGAAGTCTTTGCGTATGCGTTGCATAAGCACGTCGAAATCGTCGGTTGCCGCTTGTGCCATTGCTGTCATCGCGATAAACAGAAAAACAATTGCGAGACGCAACAGGTTGGTCGTTTTGATTCTCATAAATATTATAGTTTTTAGTAAATAATCTTATGCTTTGTAGATTAAGGAGATTGCAAAGTTACAAATAAAATCTCAAATCATAACTCTCAACTCTCAATTTTCAACTCTCAATTACTCCAACAGGAACGGCCTGTTGTTGAGATTCTCGATGGAGTAGCTGAATGTGGCACCAAATCGGTTGATGAAAATCACCTTGATGCGGCGGTACTTCTTTGATGTTGGACGTGCGCGGAAGAGGTGCTGCGTCAGAGCCAGCTGGTGCTTGCGTGGCTTTGTCTTGAGGAATGCGTCGTCGTACGATGTGAAGCGTTGCATCTGTCCCTTATACTTGCCGTCTTCATACCACACCACTCGGCAATGCGGATCCCAGTCCCACACGTTAGCCACGACATAGTCGCGTTGCGAAGCGAATTCGCCTGGCTTATATACACGCATCTGTATGTTCTGCTTGTAGCCTACGGCACGATACGACCAGTTCAGACGGGTGCTGTCCACGTTCACCACCATATATCCGTTGGGAGCGCCGTCGCGGTTTAGTTTGCTTGTCCACCAGGCTCCGCACGCAGCAGCAATGTTGTGCTGATAGAGACGTGGCGTAACCTCCACATTCTCGAAGAAGTGAGTGTGTCCGGCAAAGACGTGAGCCTCGTATGGCGATAGAATCTTTGCCAGTCGGTCGGCATTAAGGATATTGTTGATGGTCTCCATCTTGTTCCATGCCGGAGCGTGCATGTTCAGAATCACGACCATATCCTTCGGCACATAGCTAAGGTCATGTTCGAGCCATTGTAGTTCTGCATCGGTAAACTGCTCCTCATACTTGCATCCGCCACGATAGTCGATGTTCTTCATCGTGATGATGTGGCATCGGCCTATGTTGAACGAGTAGTTGACAGGTCCGAAATACTTGCCGAATATCTTTTCGGCATACTCCTCCACACCAGGTTCGGAATTGTGCAGGTCGGCATGCCGTTTGTCGAAGTCGTGATTGCCTATGCATTGGAAGAAAGTCATGCGTCGGCTTTTGATAGAGTTGACATACTGCGGATAAAGCGCCATGTTGTCGAACACCACATCGCCAAGCGACATTCCTATCACGTCGCCCGTCTTGCGCAGTCGGCTTGCCGTATGCATTATGTCGTCAACCGTCTCGTTGCGCCATCGTTTCATGTCGTGTGCATTGAGTATTTGCGGGTCGCTCACTACGATGTAGTGGAAGCGGTTGGATATGGAGTCGCGTCGTTGAAGGGTGAATTTGTTGGTTGTTCTATGGGCAACAGCCTTGCTTATGGGAATGTAGTAGCCCGCAGCCAGTCCGTTCTGCTGTGGCAGTACATATTCGCGCGGAGTGGATATGGCAACAAACTTGCTTACCGTTGTGTCGGTAGGCAATTTCCATGTGCCGCGTTTGTCTGTACGGCAGAACTCGCGTCCGTTGTTAACCACTACGCCCTCTATTCCGACTCCGTCTTGGTCGACGACGGTGCCGCGCAGCATCACAGCCTTGTCATTGGGGCGTCCGCTGACAAGTGCGGTAAACAAAAACAGTCCGATGAAGACTCTTAGGCTCATAATAGCTATCCATTTGGTCTTCACAAATTTATTCGTTAATTGTTTCATATGCGTTGCATGAGTCTTAAAAATATGTCACTATTATACTGCAAAGTTAGCTCAAATAAATATAAAACAGTAATTTTGCACGCGATTAATGATATTAAATAATGCTTATACTCTTAACCGTAATTCTGTATTTTGCTGCTCTTATGGGGTTCAGCAGACTCACGGCACATCGTAATGCCAACAACGAAACTTTCTTTCGTGCCAACCGTCGTTCGCCATGGTATATGGTGGCATTCGGTATGGTGGGCGCATCAATCTCGGGCATTACGTTCGTCAGCGTGCCTGGCATGACCATGCGCATCGACATGACCTACATCCAGACGTGTATAGGATTCATTCTGGGATATTTCGTCATAGCCTTTGTGCTGCTGCCGGTTTATTACCGACTCAATCTCACCACCATCTACACCTATCTGCAAGGGCGCTTGGGCGAGCGTTCGTACAAGACGGGAGCGTGGTTTTTCCTCGTGTCGAAGATGACGGGAGCCGCCGTACGCTTCTATGTGGTGTGCATCATTCTGCAACGTTTTGTGTTTGATGCCATAGGCGTGCCCTTCGTGGTGACGGTAGTTGGCATGACGTTGCTTATATGGCTGTACACGCGTCGTGGTGGAATAAAGACGCTCGTATGGACCGACTCGTTCCAGACCACGTGCATGTTTGCCGCCCTTATCCTTATTATATATAATGTGGTGGGGCAGTTGGGCATGAGCATGCCCGATGCCGTGCGTGCCATAGCAGCCGACAGCCATAGCCGTATGTTTGTGATGGACGATTTCTTCTCTACACAGAACTTCTGGAAGCAGTTGTTCAGCGGAGCCTTCATAGCCATCGTTATGACCGGACTCGACCAGGACATGATGCAGAAGAACCTTACGTGCCGCACGCTACGCGAGGCGCAGAAGGATGTGTGTACATACGGATTTGCCTTCGTGCCTGCCAATCTCTTGTTCATGTCGCTCGGCGTGCTGCTTATGATGCTGGCACAACGCGACGGTATAGCTCTGCCGACAAGTGGCGACGAGCTGTTGCCTATGTTTGCAGCTACGGGTAGGTTGGGCAGCATGGTTACAGTACTCTTCACCATTGGTGTTGTAGCGGCATCATTTTCAAGTGCCGACTCTGCTCTTACGGCACTCACCACAAGCTATTGTGTCGACATACGCCAGCGTCCAGCCGACGAGCGTCTGCGCCGACGTGCCCATATAGGCGTTGCCGTAGTGTTTGTGGCGTTCATCCTGCTGTTCCGAATGCTCAATTCAACAAGCGTGATAGATGCCATCTACGTGATGTGCTCGTACACCTACGGTCCGTTGCTTGGTCTGTTCGCCTTCGGTTTGACGACACGTCGCCCCGTAGCCGATTGTCTCGTGCCATACATAGCCATAGCCTCGCCATTGCTCTGCTTCGCCATCGATACAGTAGCCCAAGGCGTATGGGGCTACAAGTTCGGCTACGAACTCCTTATGCTCAACGGCATGCTGACGTTTGCCGGATTGTGGATGAGCGGTTGGCTGCCAAGGAATGGCGCTCGCTAAAAGCGGAGTTGTAAAAAGGCAATATGATACCTTTAAAATTATCAGATTCTTGAAGGATTATCGAAATTAGATTGTATCTTTGCACTAATAGAATGTAAAAAAACGCTCTAAAAGGTAGACGGTATATACCTTTTAGAGCGAAAACTTGCAAAAATAGCAGTATGAGTATGGATAAGATACAAGACATAATGGCACGTTGGACAGCGCTGCAACCACTCTCTGACCGAGACAGGGAAATGTTGAGTCGTCGATTTACTATTGACTTCAATTATAATAGCAATCATATTGAGGGCAATACGCTGACATATGGACAGACAGAGATACTTCTGCTCTTCGGAAAGATTATTGGTGAAGCTGAAGTAAAAGATGTGCAAGAAATGACTGCAAGTAATTTGGGGCTGAAGATGATGACAGAGGAGTCAAGACTAAAGGATGTTCCTATGACTCAGAACTTTATACGTATCCTCCATAAAACATTGCTTCGTGAAGATTATACTGTTTATCTCAATCTGCCTGGTGGGCAATCAACCAGTTATGTGATTCATGCAGGGCAGTATAAGACTCGCCCTAATAGTGTTATTACACATTATGGGGACAGATTTGAATATGCGTCACCAGAAGAGACTCCAGCGCTGATGACTGACTTGGTGGATTGGTACAACGAAGCAGAACTTTCTGGCAAATACACTCCAATTGAACTCGCTGCAATATTCCACTACCGATATATCCGCATTCATCCATTTGAAGATGGTAACGGACGAATAGCCCGACTGATGGTGAATTACATTCTCTCACGTCATGGCTATCCAATGATTGTGGTACGTAGCCGTAAAAAGAATGAATACTTGGAAGCCCTGCACAAAACAGATCTTACTGTTGGTTCAGAACCGTCCCTTGGTGCTCATGCCTCCAAAAGAGGAATACAGCAATTTCTTACCTATTTTACCAATCTTTTTATAGAAGAGGTCACATACAATATCCGTTTCCTTACAGAAAGAGGCGATAATGTATGGTGGTTTGATGGAGAGCGAGTGAACTTCCGTAGTGACTCAACAAACAAAATCCTTAATCTTATGTTTGCAATCCCTGATATTACAATCCAGAAACTATCAGACGAGGTGGGGATCAATGTTGCTGCTGTAAACAAGCAACTGAAGCAATTGACCACTAAGGGATACGTACAACGAGTAGACAAAGATGGTACATGGCGATTGATTATTACGCCATCGGTATAATATATAGCTAAAAGGCTTGCTGTGCGTCGGACGGGAGTCCGACGTTCCGGTTGTTTTGGTGGTGTTAGCCTTGACTTCTGGATGGATTTAACAGTTTTATGCCTTGACTTTTGGATAAAAGTAGTATTTTTGTGAGTGTTTTTTGGTATCGAGTCGCTTTGTTTTCTTTCGGGATTCCTTCGGGATGCGTTCGGGATGCGATTATATATTACTTTGCCATTTATCATTATATTAAATGCCACTTTAATATATGATACTTGGTCAAGTAGCATTATATAACTTTTTTATCTGATGTTATTCCGCCAATTGTTAAAAATGCAGCCAGTTAAAAAAAATCCTAAAAATATTAGCTTTAGTTATGTAATTTATGTTTATCTTTGCAGCACAATCTTAAGACAACCCAATTCTATAACGACTTTAGAAATAATTAACCAGAAGGCTGACAAAGGTTCCTATGTCTGCCCGTAACAAACAATAATTGTTAGGAACCCAAAAACAAAGCATGTTTATGCAAAACTCCTATTTTAACAACGCACGGATTCTCATGTTGTCCGTTTTGCTGGCTGGGGGGGTAAAACCGCTGTTTGCCTCTCAAATCACAAACGTACATGAAAACGTTGCTCTACTAACAAACAATCAACAGAAACAAACCGTCAAGGGTACTGTGAAGGACGCTAACGGCGAGCCGATAATCGGCGCGTCAGTAAAGGTGAAAGGCTCTACTGGCGGAACAGTTACCGACATTGACGGTAAATTTACACTTGATGCACCTGCCGGTGCAGAGCTTGAGATTAGTTCAATTGGCTATCTTAAGCAGGTGGTCAAGGCAAAGGCCAATGTTGCCATAGTTCTTAAGGACGACTCACAGACTCTCGACGAACTTGTAGTAGTAGGTTACGGTGTACAGAAGAAGGAGAACCTTACTGGTGCCGTAGCTTCTATGAATGCCGAGAAGCTTGCCACACGTCCGGTATCAAGCCTTTCGTCAGCTCTTGCTGGTGAGATGGCTGGTGTTACTGCTGTGCAGATTACGGGTGCTCCTGGTAGCCAGAACGCTTCTATCACAGTACGTGGTAAGAACTCGGTTAATGCAGCCTCTCCACTCGTTATCGTGGATGGTGTGCCGGGTTCGATGAACGTTCTCAACCCTGCCGAAATCGAGTCGGTAACAGTATTGAAGGATGCTGCTTCAGCTGCCATCTATGGTGTGCAGGCTGCCAACGGCGTTATCCTTATCACTACAAAGAAGGGTAAGACAGGCAAGACTACAGTTTCTTACAACGCTACATTCTCATGGTCGTCACTTCTTGCCAAGCTCGACCTTGTTGATGCTTACGGCTATGCTTACCTCTACAACGAGGCTTACCTCAACGACCACCCGGGCGCAAAGAAGCCTTTCTCTGACGAGACTGTAGAGAAGTATCGCACAGGCCAGCTTCCAAGCACCGACTGGTATAAGGAGGCTCTTACCGGTAGCGGTTTCGAGCATCAGCACAACCTCTCGCTCAGCGGTGGTAACGACAAGACTACATACAATATGTATCTTGGCTATCTCAGCCAGGATGGTGTTACAAAGGACATTGACTACAACCGTATCAACGCCCGTATGAACATCACATCGCAAATCAACAAATACATCACTCTCGGACTCAACGCTTCGGGCTATCGTGGCACCAAGCAGGATGCATGGGCTGGTTATACCCAGGTGATTCAGGGTATCTCACGTTCGCATCCTACAGATCCTGTTTATGATGAGGACGGCAACTTCAAGTTCGTTGGTGTTGACAACCCTGTAGCAGTTCAGGGCAGAGACAAGACAGGCTGGCAGAAGACCATCGACCAGGAGGTATTCCTCATCGGTTCGGCTGAAATCAAGCCTATCAAGGACCTCAGCATCAAGGGTGTATACTCATGGCGCAACTGGACTGAGGACCAGCTCGGATTCAAGAAGACATGGGGCTACGGCACATACAACTCAGGTCTGCGTCAAGGTTATGTCAGAAACTACAACTACGACTACCTCACAGGTCAGATTCTCGTTAACTACAACAAGTCGTTTGGCGATCACAACCTTGGCGTACTCGCAGGTATGGAGTCGTATGATGTCAAGTACCGTGGTGTGACTGCCGAACGTAAGGGTGGTGGCAACAACAACCTTGACGAATCGCTCAGCACTCTCGACGCTTCTTCACAGAAGAACACAGGTGGTGGTACAGAGATGACACGTCTCTCTTACTTCGGACGTCTGCAATACAACTATGCCGGCAAGTATCTCTTTGAGGCTAACGTACGTCGCGACGCTTCTTCACGCTTCCCTAAGAATTCACGTTGGGGTACATTCCCTGCATTCTCTGCAGGCTGGCGTATCTCTGAGGAGGCTTTCATGAAGAACATTGACTGGTTGAGCAACCTTAAGCTTCGTCTGGGTTGGGGTAAGACAGGTAACGAGGAGTTGAAGTCAAATGACCTCTATCCTGCAGTTCCTACCTATGCTTACGGTTCAAACATGTTCGGTAATACATTGTATTCTACAGCTTACGAGAGCCGTCTTGTCAACGACCAGCTGAAGTGGGCTACCGTAACCAACTATGAGCTTGGCATCGACGCCGGCTTCTTCAACAACAAGTTGACAATGGAGCTTTCGGTATACAAGAAGAAGACCAACGACATGCTTCTCTACTTGCCGCTTCAGGGCGTTATCGGTTTGGATGCTCCTGCACAGAACGTTGGTAGCGTAGAGAACCGTGGTTTTGAGCTTGTTCTTGGTCACAACAACCGTATCGGTAAGGATTGGAGCTACAACCTCTCGCTCAATATGGGCTACAACAAGAATGAGATTATCGATATGGCAGGTACCGAAGGTCCTACATCAGACAGCAACATCTGGAACCTTGAGGGCTATGCCATTAGCTCATACTATGGCTACGTAGCCGACGGATTGTTCCGTACAGAGGAAGAACTCAAGAAGGGTCCGCTGCGTACAGGTAGTGAGAAGCTTGGTGATATCCGCTACAAGGACTTTGATGGCGACGGCAAGATTACAGCTGCTGGCGACCGTCGGATTATCGGCAACCAGATGCCTAAGTGGACTGGTGGTTTCAACTTCAGCGTAAGTTACAAGAACTTCGAGTTGAGCGGTCTTCTGCAGGGTGCATTCGATGCTAAGCGCTATTACAACGGTGAGGCTTCTTACGCATTCTTCAATAGTGCATCATGTCTTAACAAGCACTGGGACCGTTGGAGCGAGGAGAATCCTAACGGCAACTTCCCACGTCTGTCGCTTCAATCGCAGACCAACAATGCGTTCTCTACATTCTGGCTGCAGGATGCTTCGTATGTTCGCATGAAGAACCTCACATTGGCTTACACCCTGCCTTCTGACCTTATCAGCCGTATAGGTCTGTCGTTTGCCCAGGTGTACCTCGCAGGCGAGAACCTCTTCACTATCTCAGGTCTTGACAAGGGTCTTGACCCGGAGTCGAACAGCAGCCGTGGCTGGTCGTACAGCAACGTCAGAAAGATTTCTTGCGGTCTTAAACTTACATTCTAAAACAACTCAGAACAAATGAAAAATAGTATATTAAATATAGCATTAGCGTTCGCTGGAGTTGCTGCACTCTCATCTTGTAGTGATTTTCTTGACAAGGCTCCGAAGGGAGAACTTTCTGACGCCAGCTTCTGGAAATCAAGCACCGATGCCGAGATGTACATCAGCGATATGTATAACAGTCTTGGCTGGTCAGCCGATGATGCAATCAATACCGACGACGCAACAATGGGTATCAAGTGGGCTGCCGGCAACGAGTCGAAGGGCGTTTACGACCCCTCTGACTATGGTTGGAAGAGTAGCTACACATACATCCGTGAGGCAAACCTCGCACTTGAGAAGCTGCCTTCCGTATCAATGGACGATGCTACACGTCAGAAGTTGGAAGGTCAGGCTTACTTCTTCCGTGGCTATCTGTATTGGGACCTTATCCGTAGTTTCGGCTCAGTACCTTATATTGACAAGCCTCTGACATTGGCTGACCTGAACAATACAGAACAGTCTTCACGTGAGGATGTTTACGCCAAGGCAATGGCAGACCTTGATAAGGCTATCGCTTCTCTTCCTGAGCAGTGGGATGACGCCAACTATGGCCGTATCACCAAGGGCGCTGCCCGTGCCATCAAGATGCGTGCTGCCATGTATTATGGCGACAACCAGACTGCTGCCAACGAGGCTAAGGCAATCATGGATGCAGGCGTATACGACCTCTGGGACAAGGACAACACAGGCAAGTATGCCAATCTGTTCTGGGAGGAGACCGACGGTTGCTGCGAGAATATACTTGTCATCCAGTATAATGCACCTGACCGTACCAACTACCTTATTGGTTGGGAAGCATTCCCGACACTTGGATGGGGCGGTATGGACCCGACTCAGGATCTTGTCGATGCTTTCGAGGATAAGGACGGTAGCCCGATATATGAGTCAAGTGCTGCTGGCGTAGTGGCACGTGATGATAACGGCAACCCGACAGCAAGACAGCTCTCTCAGATTTTCGACCCAGCCAATCCGTTTGCCAATCGCGACCCACGTCTTGAAGTTAACGTTCTGCATCATGGCGAGGAGATGTATGGTGTTACAATTAAGATTGCTCCTAACAGGGGCATTAGTGGTGATACTGGTATAGGTTGCCATGGTGATGCAACAGAGACCGGTTATTATCAGCAGAAGTGGCTCGACCCGTCTATCAATCCTCAGTCGCAGGGTTGGGACATGGGCAAGGACTATGTGCTTATCCGTTATGCTGAGGTTCTGCTCACATACGCCGAGGCTATGAACAATCTCAATCCGCTCTGTCAGGAGGCTTTCGATGCAGTCAATAAGGTACGTGCACGTGTTGGTATGCCAGCGTTGCAGAAGACCGATGCCAGCAAGCCTACATATTGCGGAACACAGGCCGAACTCTTGAAGCGTATCAAGAACGAGTGGCGTGTAGAGTTTGCGCTTGAGGGCGACATCCGTAAGTGGAACCTCCGTCGTTGGGGAGACGCTAAGGAAGTGCTCAACCGCAAGTATCACAGTATGGTTTATACCTATGATGATGCTACCAAGAATTTTACTCCATACGTTGGTACACAACACGTATCCCTTCCTGGCAGCAAGTATTCTGACCACAACTACATCTATCCGATTCCGCAGGAAGAGATGGACCTCAACCCGAATCTCAAGCAGAATCCGGGTTATGGCAAGAACTAAGAAAACATAAAACGTAAATAATAAATTGGAGTGTGTCAATAAGGATGAGTATGAGTCCTTTTATGGCACACTCCTTTTTGTATTAGTTATAGCTAACTAAAAAAATCAGTAAATGAGAAAGTCTCTTCACTATTTGTTAGCCCTTGTGCTGTTTGGCGTATTCTTTGCGTCATACACCGATTTGCTGTCGCATGTATTGTACTACAACGAGCAGCATCAGCTGTTTCTCTATACAGCCGACTATTACCATAGCCAGACACTTACCGGCTGGCTCACGGCTTTTGTCGTGCAGTTTTTCTATTATCCACTACTTGGCGCGGCAGTAATGTCAGGCTTGCTCACGGCAATATATCTTATGTCGTGGCGCATACTTACTGCGCTCACACGTCGTGAGGACATGTTGCGCCTTTCGCTCATTCCCTCGCTTGCCCTTTGGGTGTGGACAGCAGGCTTGTCGCATACTCTGTCGGTTGTGGTGTGGGCATTTATAGTCTTAGCCGTTATTTCCGTGCCGGCATGTTTCTTAGCAAAGGGCAAGACAATAAAGCAATTTCCGCTAACGGGTTGGAAGTATGCAGCAGTTTCAATCGTTTCTTTAGCAGTCATTTCTTTAGCATCGGGCTATAGCTTCTTGCGCTCATTCTCTATGAGCGAGTTTCGCATGATTAAGGCGCAGCAAGCCTTAGACCGCCACGATTGGGACGATGCCCTGCATCATACCGAACGCTATCTTGACAATCAGAGACAGCCCAACCCGCTTATTTTTTATTTCCACAACATAGCACTCTACAATAAAGGCGTACTGCTCGACCGTCTGTTCGACTATCAGCCCGTTGTAGGCATCAATGCCCTTTACTTTCCGTGGCAGAGCCGCACACGTGAGACCGAGTACGGCCACTATCTGCTTGAACAGCTCGGTTGCATCAACGATGCACAGCATTGGGAGTTTGAGGCTATGGTGGTGTGGGGCGAGACGGCTCCACGACTCATCAACCTTGCACGCTATAATATCATCAACCGTCGCAAGACGATAGCCCGTAAATACATAGCCCGTTTGCGCCAGAGTCTTTTCTATAAGGACGAGGCAGACAGATTGGAGGCCTGTGTGGAGAGCGGACAGATAGAGGGGTTGCGTGCTTTCAGCATAAAGGAACCAGAGAAAGCCAACTTCGTGAACATTCTCAACATAGGTCCTAATCTGCAATATGTGCTCACGCAAGACCCGCACAACCGCATGGCATACGAGTATCTGATGTGCGACCTTCTGCTCTCCAACAATCTGCCACGCTTTGTTGAGAACCTTCCGCTTGCCAGCAGCTTCTACAAGCAGATGCCACGCATATTCGATGAGGCTCTGCTTGTCTATCAGCTTGGTGGCAACGACACCAAGGGATTGCAGCCAAGTAGCGATACGCAGAACCGTTTCCAACAGTATGCTCAGCTTGCACAAACTGGAAATATAGCTGCGTTGCAGGCAGAATTCGGTAATACTTACTGGTTCTACCTCAATTATGTCAGCCCGTATGGCAACCGATTAAAGAAATAAGGACACGAGAAGTTCAAAAACAATACGAAGATGCAAATCAACATTAAATCAACAATATTCTCCTTCGCAGCTCTTTTGCTGCTTGCTTCATGTGAGAGTGGCTACCAGAAGGCTGATGTCTACGCCAACGCACAGGCGCAGATATATCCTGATTATACGGGTGTGACTCTGCCCGTTAATATTGCTCCTGCCAATTTCCGCATCAACCAGGAGGGCGATGCCTATCAGGTGGTGATGACAGCCGGAGGAAAGGAATACTATCGTGAAGCTTCTACCGATAACGAAGTGATTATTCCCGAAGACTCTTGGCACAAGATGCTTGCCGAGAACAAAAATGGCAAGATACAGATAGCCGTTGGAGTGAAGCGCGACGGCAAATGGACCGAATACAAGCCTATAACAAATTATGTGAGTGGCGACACCATCGACCAGTACTTGGCCTACCGACTCTTGTATCCAGGCTATGAGTTGTGGAACGAGATGGGAATATATCAGCGTAATCTTACCAACTACGACGAGACACCAATACTCGAAAACCGTGACTTCGGCAAGCAATGTATCAATTGCCACACGTTCCGACAGAACTCCACGCGCGACTTTATGCTGCATGTGCGTGGCAAGAATGGCGGCACGCTTATCAGTCACGACGGTAAGGTGAAGAAGGTAGCTCCAAAGTGTCCTACTGTAAAAATGGGTGCTACCTATGCTGGATGGCATCCAAGCGGACAGTTCATAGCTTTCTCGATGAACGAGATACAGCAGTTCTTCCATTCAAGCGGACAGAAGCCTATTGAGGTGAGCGACCTTGCAGCCGATCTTGGTGTCTATGACATTGCCAACGACGTTATAATCACCTCGCCAGAGCTTAGTGGCGACAATGCTATGGAGACATTCCCTGCTTGGACTCCCGACGGCAAGACTTTGTACTTCTGCCGTGGCAATGCCTATACCAAGAATACGCCATTCGACAGCCTGCGCTACGACCTTTGGCGTGTCAGCTTCGATGCCAAGGCAAGAGCTTTCGGCAAACCGGAATGTGTGTATGAGGCGAGTGCCACGAAGCATACGGTCAGTCTGCCTCGTGTGTCGCCCGATGGTAGATATGTGGTGTTTGTGGAGTTCGACTATGGCAACTTCTCTATATGGCACAAAGAAGCCGACCTCGCCATTCTTGACACCAAGACAGGCAAGGTGCGCCGTATAGAAGAGATAAACAGCAAGGATGTAGACAGTTTCCACACATGGTCGTCTACTGGCAGATGGATGGTGTTCAGCAGCAAGCGTATGGACGGAGGATGGGCACGCCCTTATTTCGCCCATTTCAATAAAACGACCGGACGCTTCGACAAGCCTTTCGTATTGCCACAGAAGTCGCCCTCGTTCTACGAGACATTCATGAAGACGTACAATCTGCCCGAACTCATTATTTCGCCCATAAAAAATGCCAATGCTCTGCTCAAGAGCATTGGCTATGATAACTAATGTTCTGAACTTTCGCAAGTTCAGAGAATTCAGTAGTTAAAGGAGTTAAGAAGTTCTTGCAAGCAAGCGGCAAAGCCGAGCGAAGCCAAATGCTTATAATGCTATATCAAGCAAAAAAAACTAATGGCTTAACTCCTTAGCGACCGTAGGGCGCGACAACTCCTTAACTTCTTAACTACTTTCGCTTGCGAAACTTAAATAATGTTTTTTAGCGCTTTGGTTTGAAGTGCAACTTATACATAATGTGTAGCATTGCGTAGCGTGGCACCGTGTTATACCATGTCTCGGTGCGTCCCTGTGCATTTATAACCTTACGTACGTTTGAGAGTTTTCCGAGCAGGTCGAAACCGTCAGCCATAACAGTAAACTTACCGAATGAGCGCTCCAGTCGGGCATTCCATACAAGATTGTTCGTATTCATCGACTTGTCTGAGTAGCCGTAGCGACTATAGAGTGTAATGTCGGTAAACAGCCTAAGCTTTAGCGGCAATTCAAGTGTAGCGTTCAGACCATAATCAACATCAGCTGTATTGATGGTCTTGAAATCCTCACGGCTACCCTCAGCGTGGATGTAGGCACAACGCAACTTGGCACCGAATGAGTATTTGCCAAAACTGTAGTCGAGCGATACTGTCTCGTTGGCTTTGGCTGTGCGTACCGATGAGCGCGGATCCTTTCCCGACTTTCCCTCAATTGCTACATAGTCAACGCTGTTGATATAGCCTATTTCAGTCCTGTTCGATAATGTGAAACGATTCTTCTTGTCAAGAATGCCATTGAAATCGAATGAGGCTCCCATATCCCAGTTGCCGTTGATGTTCATAGGTGTGGAATGTACCACGCCCGTATTGCGGTCGTAAGTTACATATTGTCCGATTGCGTTGCGCATCAACTGCCAGTAGGCTTTTATTTCTATCGCCCTACGGCCTGTATAGTTTTCATCATACTTGTAGAATCCTCTAAAAAAATCAATCCTGTGGATGTCTGTATTTTTCAGATTCGGATTGCCACTCCATAGATTCAGAGGGTTGTCGGTGGTCGTAATGTCGAGAATGTCTGTAAGTTCAGGTAGGACTTTCTTCACATTGTATTTGAAATGACAGTTTTCCTTACCTACGAAAAGTGTAGGTTCTAACGACCATAGGTTGCGTGTCATTTTCTTTTTGTACGCACCTCGCGTATAGTCGATACGTTCGCTACGATAGTTCACTCCAGGTGATAAAAACGTATGCAGACCGAAAATCGGAAGTTTTATACTGGGAGTTCTTCCAGTCAGTTCGTAGCGGTCCTTGTTTATATGCGAGCGGAAACTGTTGTCAGCGTCAATTGCACGTTGTAGGGAGTCGCGGGTTGATGGCAGATAACCCACACCTACATTGCTTGCCCCTCCATACTCGGCGTATTTGTCAAGTCTGAATAGGTCGTTGTTGTTCTTGTCGTATATGTGTGTGTATTTCAGACCAGCAGAGAAACTGTACTTGAAGTCAATATTGCCATTATAATAGTAGCAAGCATCCCATATTGTACGGAGATTCAGGTTCCACTTGTCGTTGTACTTGTTTCTGAAATCCTGTACGCCGTTTTTGTAGTTAAGGTCGTAGATGGAGGCGTTCTCGTTCTTCTTGTTGAAGTAGCGGTTTTCTGTCTTCAGAATGATACCATCTGGACTTTGTGGCATTTTCCATTGAATCTGTCCTGAGAGGTTACCGTCATAATAACGCATTCTGTTGAGTTGATGGTCGCTCAATTGGTTGAGCATTGCCTCCTTCAACTGTTTGCTTGCTGGTGAAGCAAACAGCGAGTCGAGTGAAGCTCCACGATATTTCTCGTTGGGCGCAACTGATAAAGTGGCACTTTGTACGAGATTGTTTGTCGTATTCTTGTAATATGTAAACTGCGGTAAGATTTCTAATTTGGTCCTGGTCCAGTTCTTTTTGATGGTATTCATGCTCATAATCCAACTCTCAGTTTCTTTTCCATAATTACGGCTGCGTCCGTAAGTATTACCGCCTTGTAGGAATCGTTCTGACGATACGATTGACTGTTGGTTGGTATTTTCGTGTGCAAATGTAGTATTTCCAGAAAACTCAAAAGAGCGGTCCTTGTTGTTGAACAGATAGTCGGCACCTACTTTCTTTTGTATTGAAGTTCCGTTTTCCAATTGTGCTGTTCCCCATTCTCCGTTAGTGCCAGGTGCACGTTCGTCGTTTATATTATTGAGATTGGCAAATATTCCAATGCGTGACAATTTGGTATAACGCAATGCGAAAAGGCGTGACATCCATCGGTCCTTAGTACCCATTCCTAAGTCAACATTCGCAAGCATTCCTTGCATATATTGACGTTTCAGACTGACATCCATTACAAGTGGTGCCATACCTTTTATGTCCTTTTGCTGGGCGAATTCGGCTATGTCGTCTTTACGCTCATACACTTTTAGCTTATTGACGGTATAAGCCGGAAGATTTTGAAGAGCAATCGCAGGATCGCCCTTGAAGAAGTCACTACCGTTTACAAGCAGCGAACTGACGAACTTGCCGTTCACAGTTATCTGGTTTCCTTTAAGTTGGACACCAGGCAGACGGCGTATCAATTCGTCGAGCATGGAGCCGTTTGACAATTGGAATGCATCAGCATTATATACAATAGTGTCACCATGCATCACCATCTTGATTTTGGATGTAGTCACAGTAACTTCGTCAAGCTTTACTTCTTTTATCTTCTTGTGTTTCTTTTTTAGTATAATGGGAGATATAGTAATAGATATTTCACGTGCGCCTGCCTTCAGCTGATATGTGTGTGAAAAATCTTCATAGTTGTCTGCTGTAATTTTAAAGACAACAGTATTGTTGCGTCGAGGTATAAAGAGAGTGAAATTAGCCAACTGATTGTTGTTCATACTTGGTTGGCTTCTTGTTTTACCTTGTGCTATAAGATTGTTTTGCTCGTCGTATACACGAATAGCAGCATTTCCTATTACCTCACCTGTAAATTCGTCCTTCACAATAGAACACACCATGATAGTGTCCTTGAAGCTGGGCATACTTTGGGACTGTATCGCAAATGTGAATAATAGTATTATTAGTAGTACTTTTTTCATGGTTGCAGCATATATTATATCATTCTTCTCAAATGATTGGTTATAATGGTTTTGTTTCATAGATGAATGTTTTTTTGTTTGTACTTTAAGGTTTGATTTAAATTTTTTCAAAGTTAGGTATTTTCAATTAAATAACAAATATGCTAAATTAAAAAAAACTAACAAATGTTAATCATATCGTTTTCTTCATTTTTGTGACAAAATAATATTAATAAAAAGCCGGGTATCCAACGGTACATTACTTATTAATAGGTATTATTCACTTAATATTTGCAGGTTGCGTAAAAAACACGTAATTTTGTTGTCATAAGAAAGCTATTTGCATATAAAACAAGACATGGAAAATTACAAGATTTTTTATCCGAAAGACAGACAGTCGTTTGCGGTGCGCATAGAAGAACTCGAAGCTACGGTAGGCGAATATATCAATGAAGAGAAGCAGAATGGTCGCCGTATAGTTTACTCGAAAGTATTCCTCAGCGACATACGCAATCAGAACACAATGTTCAGCGAATCGGCATTGTATACCGACATGCTCAGCAAGGCTCCGTGCAGCATAGTAGGGCAAGCCCCATTGTGTGGCTCAAAGATAGCCGTACTCGTGAAGACATCCGATCTTAATGAATGCTTCCGTCTGCACAGCCTCCGCCTTAGCGAAGAAGAGGCTGAAGGCCATCGCTCGTACATGCAGACTATGATGCTCTTTGAGAAATACATTAACTATATGGAGGCGCATGGGCTTGACATGAGCACCCATCTGGTGCGCACATGGATATACATAGCCGATATAGACGTCAACTATGCTGGCGTGGTGAAGGCACGCAACGACATATTCGAGCGTTACGGGCTTACCGCCGACAACCATTACATAGCGTCTACGGGTATTGGTGGCGACAGCCAGTCGCGTCATGCATGTGTAGCCATCGACTTTCTGACTTATCCCGAAATAGCCGAAGAGCAGAAGACATACCTCAAGGCTCCCGAATATCTTAATCCCACGCATGAGTATGGAGTGGCTTTCGAACGTGCCACACGTCTCACCGTAGACAATGTAAGCCACTATTATGTTTCGGGTACAGCCAGTATAGACAATCATGGCGACGTGTTGTATCTGGGCGACGTGGAACGTCAGACGTACAGACTGCTTGAAAATGTGGAGGCTCTGCTTGCCGAAGGCGATGCCAAGATGTCTGACATACGCTATTTCATAGTATATCTGCGCGACATAAGCGACTATGAGGTGGTGGATGCCGTATTCAGCAGTCGTTTTCCAAGTGTGCCATACATCATAGTACACGGCAAAGTGTGCCGTCCGGAATGGCTTGTTGAGGCAGAGTGCATTGCAGAAAAATAATGTTTTTTTTGACTATAATTGACAAATCATTGTAAATGTATTTCTTGTTTCTCATTATTTTTATCTAATTTTGTACCTCATATAAAGATTGAAACACATAAAAACAGAAAAGGAAAGAAAATGAGAACTGTTTATGAATTCTCTGTAAAGGACAGAAAAGGAAAGGAAGTATCTCTGAAGGAGTATGCCAACGAAGTGCTTCTCATTGTCAATACCGCCACTAAATGCGGATTCACACCGCAGTACGAAGAGTTGGAGAAACTCTATGAAAAATACCACGCACAGGGATTTGAGGTCTTGGATTTCCCCTGCAATCAGTTTGGAGCGCAGGCACCAGGCACCGACGAGTCGATACATCAGTTCTGCAAGCTGACATACGGCACAGAGTTTCCACGGTTTAAGAAGATAAAGGTGAACGGCGACGATGCCGATCCGCTCTATAAGTTCCTTAAGGAGCAGAAGTCGTTTGCAGGCTTCGACCCTGCACACAAGCTCACACCAGTGCTTGAGGAAATTCTCTCAAAGGAGAATCCCGACTACAAGGAGACAAGCGACATAAAATGGAACTTCACCAAATTCCTCGTCAGCAAGCGCGGACAGGTGATGGCTCGTTTCGAACCTACAGAAAGTATCGATAATATAGCAAAACAAATTGAAGAACTACTATAAACAATATAAGTAATGGAAAACAGAGAACACGTTCGCTGCCTCATCGTTGGTAGCGGTCCGGCAGGTTACACAGCCGCAATATATGCAGGTCGTGCCAACCTCAGTCCGGTAGAATACTGTGGCATACAGACTGGCGGACAGCTGACACAGACAACCGTAGTAGAAAACTTCCCTGGCTATCCCGAGGGTGTTGACGGCAATCAGATGATGCTCGACCTGCGCAAACAGGCAGAGCGCTTCGGTGTAGACATGCGCGAGGGTTCAATCGTAAAGGCCGACTTTGCGTCGCAGCCATACGTGCTCACTACAGATACTGGAGTGGAGATTGAGGCTGACACAGTAATCATAGCAACCGGTGCCAGTGCCAAGTATCTTGGTCTGGACGACGAGAAGAAGTATAACGGTCAGGGCGTGAGCGCCTGCGCCACATGCGACGGATTCTTCTATCGCAAGCGTACGGTTGCCGTTGTAGGCGGTGGTGATACTGCTTGCGAGGAGGCTCTCTATCTGGCAGGTCTGTGCAAGAAGGTGTACATGATTGTACGCAAGCCTTATCTGCGTGCTTCTGACGTTATGCGCAAGCGCGTTGAGGACAACGAGAAGATCGAAATACTCTACGAGCACAACACCGAAGGTCTCTTTGGCGAGGACGGCGTTGAGGGTGCACACCTCGTTAAGCGCAAAGGCGAGGCAGACGAGACTCATTACGACATAGCTATAGACGGATTCTTCCTCGCTATCGGCCACAAGCCCAACACCGACGTGTTCCGCCCGGCTGTAGAATGCGACGAGACTGGATATATCAAGACCATCGGTAGCACACCGCGCACCAATGTTGACGGAGTGTTTGCAGCAGGCGACTGCGCCGACCCGACCTATCGTCAGGCCATTGTGGCTGCCGGTTCGGGCTGCAAGGCTGCTCTTGAGGCTGAGCGCTGGCTCACCGAGCACAACAAATAAACGATTAAAATTTCGCAAGCGAAAGTAGTTAAGAAGTTAAGGAGTTGTCGCGCCCTACGATCGCTAAGGAGTTAAGCCATTAGCTTTTTTGCTTGATATAGCATTATAAGCATTTGGCTTAACTTCTTAACTCCTTTAACTACTGAATTCTCTGAACTTGCGAAAGTTCAGTAAACAACAAATGACACGACTATTGCTTGTCCGTCACGGTGAGACCGTGGACAATGTAAACAGAATAATGCAGGGTCAGACACCGGGTTGTCTGACCCTGCATGGTATAGAGCAGGCTGAAGCCGTAGCCCGACAGATGGCATCTACACCTATCGACGCCTTTGTGTCGAGCGACCTGAAGCGTGCCTACGATACATGCCGAATCATAGCGCAGCCCCATTTCGATGGAGCCGAGCCGCAGATAGAGCAGACCCAGTTGCTGCGTGAGCGTGATTGGGGAGGGTTTACGGGCCGTTATATCCCTGACCTTAAGGATGCCGTGTGGCCCGACGACATTGAGACGCTTGAGGCAATGAAGCTGCGAGGCAGCCGTTTTCTTGACCTTATACGTGCAAAGTATAGTGGAAAGACAGTGCTGGCAGTAGGCCACGGCATAATAAACAAGGCGATACAGAGCGTTTATTACAATCGGCCTATGAAGGACATCGCCCCCATGCAGAATGCTGAGATGCGCACATTGGAACTGTAATGAGGCACGTAAGTCCTTATTTTAGGGTTTTTTATTCCTAAAAGTATATTGCTTTAGAATAATCTTTGTATTTTTGCATCACGACAATAGTATACACCTATTTATATATTATTACTCAACGACACATATATGAATAATAGCGACAGCATAGTTATCATTCCCACCTATAATGAGAAGGAGAACATAGAGAATATCATACGTGCGGTGTTTGCACTCGACAAGTGCTTCCACATCCTTGTCATCGACGACGGAAGTCCCGACGGCACGGCTGCCATTGTACACCGACTCATAGACACCGAGTTTGCCGACCGACTCTTCATCAAGGAGCGTTCGGGCAAGCTGGGACTTGGTACGGCATACATCGCCGGATTCAAGTGGGCGCTTGAGCACAACTACGACTATATATTCGAGATGGATGCCGACTTCTCGCACGACCCCAACGACCTTCCCCGTCTCTATGCAGCATGTCATGACGAGGGCTACGATGTGGCCATCGGCTCGCGCTATGTGAGTGGTGTCAACGTGGTGAACTGGCCCATCG
This sequence comes from uncultured Prevotella sp., assembly GCA_900546575.1. GTDB lineage: Bacteria > Bacteroidota > Bacteroidia > Bacteroidales > Bacteroidaceae > Prevotella. The sequence continues at coordinate 14,746 of URDM01000002.1, read as the reverse complement.
GCCGTGTGCTCATGAGCTACTTCGCATCGAAGTATGTGCGCTTTGTCACCGGATTCAATGTACACGACACTACAGCCGGATTCAAGTGCTACCGTCGTTGTGTGCTCGAGTCAATACCATTGGATCAGGTGCGCTTCAAGGGCTATGCCTTCCAGATAGAGATGAAGTACACCGCCTACAAGATGGGATATAAGATTAAGGAAGTGCCCGTAATCTTTGTGAATCGTCGTGAGGGTGTGAGCAAGATGAACGGAGGTATCTTCGGTGAGGCATTCTTCGGAGTCATGCGCCTCAGATGGGACGGATGGTTCAGAAAATATCCCGTAGCCAAGCACTAATTATGGAAATCAAAGAAATAAGTAGCATATATTCAGCCCTGCCGCAGTGTGGGGCTTTTTTGAATATAATATCTGACAAGTCGATGAGGCATGTATATCTGAAAGGATTACTTGCCTCATCGGCTTCTGTGTTTTTTGCCGCCGTAGGAAGGGAGAGTGAAAATGGAAAAGAGAAAAGTGAAAAGGGAAAAGGGAAAAGTGAAAAATCAGGCGAGAAGAGAACGCTTACTTCTGTCTTTATCCTTCAGGACAACGATGAGGCTGGATACTTCTATCACGACCTGACACAGATACTTGGTACTGACAACGTGCTGTTCTTTCCGTCGTCCTATCGGCGTGCCGTGAAGTACGCACAGCGTGATGCTGCCAACGAGATATTGCGTACTGAGGCGCTCAGCAGGCTTGCTGCCGTGAGTGGCAATGTCAAGAAGCGTGCCGACAATAGCGAGACGGCTCCCTTTCTGTATGTAGTGACGTGTCCCGAGGCGCTCAGCGAACTTGTCGTTTCAAAGCGTCGGCTCGACGAACGCACTATTAACATAGCCGTAGGCGACATTGTCAACCTTGCCGACTTGGGCCGTAAGTTGCGCGAATTCGGTTTTACCGAGGTGGACTATGTCTACGAGCCGGGTCAGTTTGCCATGCGTGGCAGTATTGTCGATGTATATAGCTACTCGTCGGAATTGCCATTCCGTATCGACTTCTTTGGCGATGAGGTGGACACTATACGTACGTTTGAAGTGGCAGACCAGTTGTCGAAGGACTCAAAGCAAAGCGTCAGCATCGTGCCCGAGCTGGCTCGTACAGCCGAACAGAAGCAGCCTTTCACCACAATGCTGCCCGACGACACCATGCTCGTGATGAAAGACCGGCTGTATCTGTGCTCGTCGATAGAGCAGATATACAACGACGGATTTTCCAGTCAAGCCCTTACCGAACGCCTTGAGGGTGCCACAGAGGTGGAACAGCAGCAGATAATACGCGACATGCGTAAGGAGAACAACCTCGTTTCGCCCACCGTTTTCCGCGAGGAGATATGCCGTTTCCGCACGGTAGAGTTCGGCGCACAGCCTACAGGCACTCCGCAGACCACCATAACGTTCAACGTTTCGCCACAACCGCTGTTCCACAAGAATTTCCAACTGCTTGCACAGTCGCTCGAAGACTATCTGCTTCAGGGCTATAAGCTGTATATACTCGCCGACTCGGAGAAACAGACACGTCGTCTGCGTGATATATTCGACAGCGATGAGATGAAGGCTTTGCGCAACACGCATGCCAGTGGGTCGGCCAATTCGGAAGCGTTGAGTGTAGCCGACAGGCTCGATTTCACCCCCGTCGACCATACTCTGCACGAGGGATTTGCCGATAACGACCTGCGCCTGTGCTTCTTCACCGACCATCAGATATTCGACCGATTCCACAAGTATAACCTCAAGAGCGACGCTGCGCGTACGGGCAAGATGGCACTCACTATGAAAGAGTTGCAGGAAATGGAGCCGGGCGACTTTATTGTGCATGTCGATTACGGTATAGGCAAGTTTGGCGGTCTGGTGCGTGTGCCCGTCGGCGACACCTATCAGGAAGCCATTCGCATCTACTTCCAGCGTGGCGACATAGTCGACGTATCGATACACTCGCTCTATAAGATATCGAAGTATCGACGTCAGGACACTGGTGAGCCGCCACGACTGAGCACATTGGGCACAGGAGCGTGGGACCGATTGAAGGAACGCACCAAGAAGCGCATCAAGGACATAGCCCGCGACCTGATAAAGCTGTACTCAAAGCGTCGCCGCGAGAAGGGATTCGCTTTCTCGGCCGACTCCTACTTGCAGCACGAACTTGAAGCCTCGTTCCTATATGAGGACACGCCAGACCAGTCGAAGGCTACACAGGACGTAAAGGCGGATATGGAACGTGCCCGCCCAATGGATCGTCTGGTATGCGGCGACGTGGGCTTCGGCAAGACCGAGGTGGCCATACGTGCTGCCTTCAAGGCCGCTACCGACGGCAAGCAGGTGGCTGTGCTGGTGCCTACTACGGTGCTGGCATTCCAGCATTACAACACATTCTGCGACCGACTGAAGGACATGCCCGTGCGTGTAGACTATCTGTCGCGTGCCCGAACTGCCAAGCAGACGCGTCAGGTGCTCGCCGATTTGAAGGAAGGCAAGATTGACATACTCATCGGAACGCACAAGCTTATAGGCAAGACCGTGGAATGGCACGACCTCGGACTGCTCATCATCGACGAGGAACAGAAGTTCGGAGTGTCTACCAAGGAGCGCCTGCGCAAGCTGAAGACCAATGTCGACACGCTCACTATGTCGGCTACACCTATACCACGCACCCTGCAATTCTCGCTGATGGGTGCCCGCGACATGAGTATCATACGCACTCCGCCCCCCAACCGCTATCCGGTGCAGACAGAATTGGGCGTATATGGTCATGAGATAATAGCCGATGCCATCAACTTCGAGATGTCGCGCAACGGACAGGTATACTTCGTCAACGACCGCATATCGACTCTGCCCGAGATAGCATCGCTCATACACAAGTATGTGCCCGACGCACGTGTGGCCATCGGTCACGGTCAGATGAATCCAGAAGAGTTGGAGAAGATACTCATAGGATTTATGAATTACGACTACGACGTGTTGCTCTCCACCTCGATAGTGGAGAACGGCATCGACATAAGCAATGCCAATACCATAATCATAAACGACGCCCACCGCTTCGGACTGAGCGACCTGCATCAGATGCGCGGACGTGTGGGACGCTCCAACCGCAAGGCTTTCTGCTATCTGCTGGCACCGCCCAAGTCGGTGCTCACACCCGAAGCACGCCGCCGACTGGAGGCTCTTGAGAACTTCTCCGAACTGGGCAGCGGATTCAATCTTGCCATGCAAGACCTCGACATACGTGGTGCTGGCAATCTGCTGGGTGCCGAACAGAGCGGATTCATGGAAGACCTGGGATACGAAACCTATCAGAAGATATTGAACCAGGCTGTTACCGAGCTTAAGAACGATGAGTTCCAGGACATGTATGCAGCCGAGATTGCACAGGGAAGGCAGATTTCGGGCGACGAATTTGTGGAGGATTGTGCCATAGAGAGCGACCTTGAGATGTACTTCCCCGAGCCATACGTGCCGGGCAGTTCGGAGCGTATGCTGCTGTATCGCGAACTCGACAACATTGCCGACGACGCACAGTTGGAGGCTTACCGCCAGCGACTGATCGACCGTTTCGGTCCTGTTCCGCCACAAGGCGAGGAGCTGCTACAGGTGGTTGCGCTGCGTAGGTATGGCAAGCGTCTTGGATGTGAGAAGATAATACTCAAGCAAGGACGCATGCAGATGCAGTTTGTGAGCAACGTCGAGTCGGCTTATTACAAGAGTCAGGCGTTCGGCAAGATGCTTGCCTACATAGCATCGCACACCCGTCGCTGCAATCTTAAGGAGGTGAAGGGCAAGCGCTCGATGGTGGTGACGGGAGTTCCAACCGTGAGCGAGGCCGTAACGATATTGAAAGATATAGAGGGCGAAGAGTGATAAAAACACACTCAAACACCCGTATATACGAAAATAAATAGGTAATTTTGCATTGTATGAGAAAATTTTCAGCAAGACACGCCGCTCTGTCGGCTGTGGTCATAACAGTATTGATGTGGTTCTTTCAGGGTGCTGTGGCTTGTGCAGCCCCGATAGAAGAACTTGCCGATGGCGAGAGCGCAGGCTTTCACCAGGTGTTGAAGGAGAAATTCATTGAGGGCGACGCTTCGTTCATGTCGCTTGTAGCCCTGGCGCTTGTGCTGGGACTGGCTTTCTGCATAGAGCGCATACTCTATCTGAGCCTGTCGGAGATTAACGCCAAACGCTTCATGCGCGATATTGACGCCAAGATAGAGGCTGGCGACATTGAAGGAGCCAAAACCCAGTGTCGCAACACACGCGGTCCGGTAGCCTCGATATGCTACCAGGGACTGCTGCGCATTGATTCGCCGATAGAGGACATAGAGCGTTCGGTGGCGGCATACGGCACGGTTCAGGCAGCCAATCTTGAAAAGGGATGTTCGTGGATAACTCTGTTTATAGCCATGGCACCGTCGCTCGGCTTCTTGGGAACGGTTATCGGTATGGTTATGGCGTTCGAACAGATACAGCTGGCGGGCGACATCAACCCCACAATTGTGGCTGCCGGCATGAAGGTGGCGCTCATTACCACCATCTTCGGTATAATCGTGGCCCTGGTATTGCAGCTGTTCTACAACTATGTGCTGTCAAAGATCGACCATCTGACAGCGCAGATGGAGGAGAGCGCCATAACGCTGCTCGACGCGATACTGAAGTATAAGGGTTGACAAGCACTCACATTATGAAGAAGATAGATTTCAGACACTATGCCACCGAGCGCCTTTCGGGCTTTGTATTCTATGTGCTCATAGGCTTGATAGTGGTGTTGGGCTTGCTGTTCAGGCTTATAGGCTATGACATGCCTTATGAATACAACTTCGACTACAACGCACCGCTGCTTACGGGTGCTGTAGTGACGTTCATGCTGTTGCTCACGGGCGGCACGCTGGTGCTTATGGTGTGGACCATGATAAGGGGAATGCGCATTAACGGCGACGAGAACCGTGTGGTCAACAACATTCCGGCACGCCGCATTTCGGTGTGCGTGGCGTTGGGCACGCTGCTATTGCTGGTGCTCACGTTCGCCCTCTCGTCTACCGATGCGCTCAAAGTCAATGGCGCAGCCTATACCGACACATTCTGGTTGCGTGCTTCGGGCATGTTTGTCGGAACATCGCTATTGATGATTGTAGCCGCCATTGCGGCTGTGGTGTATGGTGCCACACGATACATACGTAAATCTCACTGACATGTTAATAAAACGCAGACAACACAGGGTGCCGGTGCTCAACACCACAGCCACTGCCGACATATCGTTCATGTTGCTCACATTCTTCCTCGTCACTACGTCGATGGATGTGGACCGTGGACTTGTGCGCCAGCTTCCGCCGCTTGACAACGAGCAGGAGCAGAACGCTGAGGTGGTGGAGGTGGAACGCGAGAATACCATGGCGTTTGCTATTGATGCCAACGGAAAGCTCACTCTTGATGCCAAGCCTGTCAATATGAGTCAGGTGCGCAGCCGTGTGGCTGACTTTGTGGGCAAGCGTGGCGAGCATCATGTGATAAGCATCGACACCGATCCGGCTGCCGACTACAACACTTACTTCGCGCTTGAGGATGCCATCGTGGGCGCTTATGCCGACGCACGCGACCGCATAGCACGCAAGAAATACCGCACTGGCTATGTCCAACTGTCGGAGGCTGAACGCCAGAAGGTGCGCAAGGCGTGTCCGCAGCACATACTCGAAACGTACAGGACGTCGGCCGATGCCGCCACTACGACAGCACCGGCAGGTGCAGATGGCACAATGCAGAAAGGAGGCAAGCCATGATATTCGGCAATCGTGACCGCAGACAGATGCCGCAGTTGAACACTGCGTCGCTGCCCGACCTTATCTTCACCGTGCTGTTCTTCTTTATGGTGGTGACGCACATGCGAACGGTTACGCTGAAGGTAAGCTTCCGTGTGCCTCAAGGCACTGAGCTGACCCGCCTTACGAAGAAGACGGCTGTGTCGTATGTCTACATAGGCCGACCGGCAGCTGCGCCTGGGAAGGGCAAGGCGGCATCGGATGATAGCCAACCCGCATCGGGCTATGGCAACAATGGATTTCAAATGCAGATAAACGACCGCATTGCTTCGCCTTCGGACATTGCCGGATTCATGTCGGCAGAGCGTCATCGCATGTCGGACGAAGACCGTGCGCGCCAGACCGTATCTGTCAAGGCCGACCGTCAGACACCAATGGGAATGATAACCGATGTGAAGCAGGCGCTGCGCAAGGCACACGTACAACGCATCAGTTATTCGGCAGAAAAGCGCAAATAAATCTTTTATTCTTATTGTCAAGTTATAAATTGTTAGTTTTTGGGCTAATAATTGTGTATATCGTAATTTTATGCTACCTTTGCGATGTATTAAAACAACATTTCATAAATGGCACATCACAATTTAGATTTACTTGACAAGAAAATACTCCGACTCATTGCAGGAGATGCCCGCATCCCGTTCTTGGAGGTGGCACGTTCTTGCAATGTAAGTGGCGCTGCTATTCACCAGCGCATTCAGAAGCTTACTAATCTCGGAATATTGAAAGGCTCGCAGTTCATAGTCGACCCGGAGAAGGTGGGATATGAAACGTGCGCCTACGTAGGTTTGTACTTGCAGAATCCCGCTAAGTTTGATGACGTAGTTGAGGAACTGAAGAAGATTCCTGAAGTGGTAGAATGTCACTACACGACAGGTGGTTTCGACATGTTCATAAAGATATATGCCCGCAACAACCATCATCTGCTCAACATCATCCACGACAAGTTGCAGCCCCTCGGTCTGTCACGTTCGGAGACGGTAATTTCGTTCAATGCCGCCATCAATCGTCAGATTCCTATCAGCGAATTGCCCGTTGAGGATGAGTTTGACGATGAGCAGGAAGAGGTAGTTGAGGAGTAATAGATACTCAAAAGCCAAGACAGCGCGCCCCGAAGGGGGCAGAAGCTCATAGCCCAGGGCAACACCCTGGGGAAAAAAGTATCGTAAATAACAATGCGCCCTGTAAGGGCAAAAGCGTTAATTATCAATGCTTTTGCCCTTACAGGGCGCATTGCTGTTTTCAATCAGTACACCCAAGGCGCTGCCTTGGGCTATGAGCTTATTGGGCTTTCAGCCCGAATAATTGATTTTTGATACACCCTCCTTCTACAATTTACATTGTCAATTTACTCACAAAACTTGAATTTTACATCATTGTCACTCGAATTGTCGGATGAACAACAATTGACGATCAAACACTAATAATCAAACCCCTAAAAAATGTAGTCCTTTTGGCTTTCAAAAGGAGTCCTTTTACTATACAAAAGTAGTCCTTTTGCAAGGCAAAATGAATACATTTGCAATGCAAAAGGACTACATTTGAAAACGGAATGTATTTTCAGCTGTTTTCAGGCGTGTTTTTATCTGTTTTCAAGTGCGTTTTCTGCTGTTTTCAAGTGCGTTTTTATCCGTTTATTATTTTCTTACATAGTCTACGAAGGCGTAGCTTTGATGATGCTTCTCATCGGTAGTATGCTCTTCGCGCATGGTCTCTTTCCATCCCTTAAACTCAGGGAAGAAGGCGTCGGCATCGGCTGGAGTGTCGTGTACTTCGGTAAGGCAGAGGCGGTCGGCGCATTCGAGTGCCTGCACGTAGACGCTCGCTCCACCTATTATATATATGTCCTCATCCTTGGAGCAGTGGGCTAATGCCTCGTCGAGCGAAGTGTATATGTCGCATCCGGGTAGGTCGGTAAGCGTGCGGGTCAGCACTACGTTGCGACGATTGGGCAACGCTCCCTTGGGCAGCGACTCGTATGTGCGGCGTCCCATGATTATTGTATGGCCCGTAGTGAGCGCCTTGAAGCGCTTAAGATCGTTGGGCAACCAGTACAGCAATTTGTTGTTGAGGCCAATGGCGCGGTTGGCGGCAATGGCAGCGATTATTGTTATCATTCTTGAGTTTTGAATTTTGAGTTTTGAATTTTGAATTGTTGCCTTTGGCAATTTTGAATTTTGAGTTTTGAGTTTTGAATTGTTGCCTTTGGCAATTTTGAATTTTGAGTTTTGAATTTTGAATTGTTGCCTTTGGCAATTTTGAATTTTGAGTTTTGAATTGTTGCCTTCGGCAATTTTGAGTTTTTAATTCAAAATTGAATAATTCCTAATCGGCGTAGCCGACAATTCAAAAATCAAAAATCAAAACTCAAAACTCCTAATCGGCGTAGCCGACTAATTCAACATTCAACATTCAAAACTCAACATTCCGCTTCGCAGCTAAACGCTAACTGTTGCAGCGATATGCGGCCATGGGTCATAGCCTTCGAGCTGGAAGTCTTCGTAGTGGAAATCGAAGAGATTCTTCACGTCGGGGTTAATCTTCATTGTCGGCAATGGTCGCGGAGTGCGTGTCAGTTGCAGGCGAGCTTGGTCGAGATGGTTGAGATAGAGGTGTGTATCGCCTGTCGTATGTATGAATTCGCCCGGCTGCAATCCGGTCACCTGAGCCATCATCTGCAACAGCAGAGCGTACGAAGCGATGTTGAACGGCACACCGAGGAAGGTGTCGGCAGAGCGCTGATAGAGTTGCAGCGAGAGGCGGCCGTCGGCAACGTAGAACTGGAAGAGACAGTGACATGGAGGCAGCGCCATCTGTTCCACCTCGGCAGGGTTCCATGCTGTCACCATCATACGGCGCGAGTCGGGATGGTTCTTTATCATATCCACTACGTTCTGTATCTGGTCGATAGTGCCACCATTGTAGTCGGGCCACGAACGCCACTGATGTCCGTAAACCGGACCGAGCTCGCCGTTCTCGTCAGCCCATTCGTTCCATATACGCACGCCGTGCTCCTGCAGATAGTGTACATTAGTGTCGCCACGCAAGAACCACAGCAATTCGTAGATAATCGACTTGAGGTGCAGTTTCTTTGTTGTCAGCAACGGAAATCCGTCTGCCATGTCAAATCGCATTTGGTTGCCGAACACGCTCATGGTGCCGGTTCCGGTGCGGTCGGTCTTGGTAGCACCCTCGGTGAGGATACGGTCAAGAAGTTTCAAGTATTGTTGCATTGTTTATTTTAATGTTAAGTGTTATATGTTAAATGTTATATTCAGGCAAGCACGTGGCATTCCGATTCGGGCACGTGTGTGCTCTTGATGCGCCATTCGGTAGGGTAGAGGTTGTTGGCACGGTTGACAATGTTCTTTTCCATGCCGAGCGGATAGCCCAGGTATGTCACTACGACAAATCCGCGCGGTGTTCCTTCTGGCAGCGTTACGGCTTCCTTGCGCAGGAAGTTGATGGCTTCTGCATAGCTGAGTTCTACGTGTGGATAGGCGTCGATGTTGAGTTGTCGCGACATGGCGAGCGATTGGTCGGGTATGATGTCGCGTCCCTTCTCGGTGCCAAGTGTCACGCCAGCGTGCATAATCTTAAGCGTTGAGGCTGCTGCATCGTAAGTGTCAGCCCATCGTTTGGGTATAGCTACTATTTCATCGCCGTTGCGTCGTGCTGTGAAGTCATCGGGTGTGCGCAGCGCCTGCATCGTGTCTGCCGACTGCTGTTTGCCGCCTTGAGCTGTCTGCTTGCGCTGGTTCTTGCGGTCTTTCTTAGGTTTGGAGTTGGCGGCAGAGGCGTTCAATGCAGTCGTTTCGCTCTCGCCGTGTTTTCGCAGAACGGCTACAAACAGTCCTTCGCTACGGCTTATGCCCGGCAGGAAGCGGCATACAGGAACATTGCCTACTACGGCAGGCGTTATGTCCCACGACTCTTCGACGGGCAACTTTATTATGTCGGCACCCAGTTCGCTTGCTATCCACTCCACGTTCTCCTCGTCTTCGTGCGCATTGAACGTGCATGTAGAGTAGATGAGCAGTCCGCCGGGTTGCAGGCATTTCCATATGTCGCTCACAATCTCGCGTTGCAGCTGCCAGCAGTTGTCCACATTCTGCTGGCTCCATTCTGCTCTTGCACCGTCGTCCTTGCGAAACATTCCCTCGCCCGAGCACGGCACGTCGGCAAGAATTGCATCGAACATGATGCCCGCCTTGCGATAGTCGCGCGGATAGTTGTTGGTTACGATGACGTCTTCGTGTCCGAACTTCTGCAGGTTTTCGCTCAGTATCTGTGCACGGGTGCGCATAGGTTCGTTAGAGAAGAGTACCGATCCTTCGGGAAGGGCTGCACGCAGGGCTGTCGACTTGCCTCCCGGTGCTGCACATAGGTCGAGCATGCGCACGGGTTCTTTTATGAATGTGCGCACGATGTGGTCTACTATCATCGAAGCGGCTTCCTGCACATAGTACAATCCGGAATGCAGCAGAGGGTCGAAGGTGAAGTTGGGGCGTTCGCGCAGATAGCGTCCGGTGGCGCTGCACCATGGTACGGTGCAGTCGTATAGTCCTTCGGTAACGTCAAGCGACTGCGCCTTGAACGGATTGAGGCGTATGCTTACGGGCGACTCTTGTGAATCAAGTCCCTCCTCAAGGCGGCTGTACAGTTCGTCGCCCATGAGTTGGCGGGTGTATGAGATGAAGTCAGATGGCAAGTTCATGTCTTATTGTCTATATATAATAAAGTAGGGGTGGCTGTAGACTGCAAAATTAGGCAAAATAATTGAGAAATATGGATGTGCCACATACAAATGTAGCTTATCTTGTTATGTGAATTTGTGACTTTCAGTTCTTTTCGTTAAATTTGTAGCACATACAGCCTTATGCAAATAATTGTGTGCTATGAAGAAAATAAAGTTAGGCCTGTTGCCTAAAATCATTGTTGCCATCATCCTTGGCATCAGTCTTGGCATCGTCTCACCCGACATGCCTGTGCGTGTGTTCGTAACGTTCAACGCGCTGTTCAGTGAGTTCCTCGGATTCTTGATTCCGCTCATCATCGTCGGACTCGTCACCCCTGCCATTGCCGATATAGGCAAGGGTGCGGGCAAGCTGTTGCTTGTCACGGCACTATTGGCTTATGGAGCAACGATATTCTCCGGCTTCCTCTCGTATGGAGTGGGGCAGACCTTCTTCCCGTCGCTCATCTCCGACAATCTGAAGATAGCCCAGATCAGTCAGGCTGAGGGCATCAAGCCCTATTTCACTGTCGCCATTCCGACACCGCTCAACGTCATGACTTCGTTGGTGATGGCGTTCACGCTCGGACTGGGCATTGCCCATTTGGACGGCAAGGCGCTGAAGAACGTGTTCGGCGAGTTCCGCGATATCATCACCAAGACAATACAGGTGGTGGTGCTTCCGCTGCTGCCAATCTATATCTTCGGCATTTTCTTCAACATGACCCATTCGGGTGAGGTTTTCAAGGTGCTCAGCGTGTTTGTAAAGATTATCGGCGTGATATTCGTCATGCACATATTCCTGCTCATATTCCAGTATGTGGTGGCATCGTTCTTCGTACATAAGAATCCGTTCAGGATGCTTGGCAATATGATGCCGGCTTATTTCACGGCGCTCGGCACGCAGTCGTCGGCTGCTACTATTCCCGTCACGTTGCGCCAGACCATCATCAACGGTGTGGACAAGGACATTGCCGGATTTGTCATTCCGCTGTGTGCCACTATCCATCTGTCGGGCAGTACGATGAAGATTGTGGCTTGCTCGCTTGCACTCATGATGATGCAGGGTATAGCTTACGACTTCCAGATGATGGCGGGATTCATATTGATGCTCGGTGTGACGATGGTTGCAGCGCCGGGTGTGCCCGGTGGAGCCATCATGGCTGCACTCGGCATCCTCTCGTCAATGCTCGGTTTCGACCAGCAGTCGCTCGCGCTGATGATAGCGCTTTACATTGCGATGGACAGTTTTGGCACAGCGTGCAACGTGACAGGCGACGGTGCGCTGGCGCTTATAGTAGACAAGTGTTTCGGTAGAAAATGAATACAAAACTCATATTGGCGGCTCTCTTCTCGTTTTCGGCTCTTATGGGGCAGGCGCAGGACGATTTCCGCAAAACTCACAACATCGGAGTCGGCATCAATCATCATGGTGCCGACTCTACATTATACAGCAGTGGCAATGTGGCGTTGTTTGGCGACGTTGACACTTTGCGCGGTGTGCAGATAGGAAGTTTCTCGGCTACGGTGCGCAGGCAGTTGCGTGGTGTCAACATTGCTGGCGTTGTCAATGCTGTAGGCAGCGACATGCGTGGCGTGCAGATTTCTGGCGTGTCCAATCTGTTGCAAAGTGGCAATGGTGTTCAGGTGGCTATGTTTAATAATGTGGCTGGCGAGGGATTTCGCGGCATACAGTTGAGTGCCCTGTCCAATATCTCGCTGGGCATGAAGCGTGGCATGCAGATAGGTGGCACCAATATCTGTTCGTCGTATATGCGAGGCGTTCAGACCGGATTTTATAACTATGCCGATACGCTCAACGGTTCGCAGATAGGACTGCTTAACGTGTGTGTCGCACATCCGCGAGGCGTGCAGATTGGATTTATCAACTACAGTCGCGACACGCTTGCTCATAAGATTGGACTCGTCAATGTCAATCCTAATACCCGTATCGACATCATGACTTACGGCGGAACGGCTACCAAGACCAACTTGGCTATACGTTTCCGCAACCGAAGCACCTATAATATAATAGGTGTAGGCACCCATTACTTCGGACTCGACAAGCATTTCTCGGGTGCTTTGTTCTATCGTATAGGCCAATACTTCAACATCACTCCGCGTTTTTCGCTCAGTGGCGACCTCGGATATTATCATATCGAGTCGTTTGAGGAGAATTCCAACAGCAAGCCCGAACGTCTATTCTCGCTTCAGGCTCGTCTTAATGCCGACCTGATACTGGGCAATTACACGAGCCTGTTTGCTACTGTTGGCTATGGCGACACACGTTATTATAACCATGCACGCCGCTATAGGCAACGTGCCATATTCGAGGCGGGTCTGGCATGGCGACTCTCGCGCAACAGGCATTTCTATACTGCTGCTGACGATGAGTATGGTCTGAAGGGCTATGGGGCTGATACTACAGCATTTGCTTTCGATGATCCGATGCGACAGAAGAAACATCCGTGGCGTGCTGCACTCGAAGCATTCGGCATCAATGTCGGTGTGCAGTTCTTCGACCGATATGTCATGAACGAGGATTTTGCCAAGATTTCATGGAGCAGTATCAAGAACAATATCAAGACGGGATTCGTCTGGGACAACGACCAGTTTTCTACCAATCTTTTTGCTCATCCTTATCATGGCGGACTCTATTTCAATGCTGCCCGTTCTCACGGTATGTCGTTCTGGGAATCAGTGCCTTACTCGTTCTGTGGAAGCCTGATGTGGGAGACGACGTGCGAGATTGAGCCGCCTGCCATCAACGACCTCATGGCTACTACGTTCGGTGGAGTGTGCATAGGTGAGGTGACCAATCGTATTAGCAATCTTGTCTACGACGACCGCTTGCGTGGTTTTCCTCGCTTCATGCGTGAGTTTGTCGGCACGTTGATTTGTCCTATCAAGGGACTTAATCGTATTCTATATGGTGATGCTTGGCGTGTGCGCAGCAGCTATTACAAGTATCACGACTATGAGAGCATTCCGGTTCACTTTGCAGCGTCGGTTGGCTATCGCTATCTTGCAGATAATGGTGCGCTGTTTCGTGGTGAGGGCAATCCGTATGTGCATTTCAACCTTAACTATGGCGACCCGTTCGACCGTGAACAAACTAAGCCTTACGACTATTTTACAGCCGACTTGCAGTTTGGACTTAGCGGAAACCAACCGCTCATCACGGGTGTTCATCTTCTCGGACGGTTGTGGAGCACTCCCGTAACCATCTCGAATGGAGCTGATATGGTGTTCGGACTGTTCCAGCATTTCAACTATTACGACTCCGAACCTGTGAAGAACGGATCGGACGTTGTGCCTTATCGCATCTCGGAGGCAGCTTCTATAGGTCCGGGCTTTATCTGCCGTTTCCCCAAGGTGGGCAATCTTACTAAGCTCGAACAGCGCATCTTCGTAGACGGCATACTGCTTGGCGGAAGCCTTAGCGACTACTATCATGTAATCGACCGCGACTACAATATGGGTAGCGGATACAGCGTTAAGGCAAGTTGCTTGATGGAATTCGGCAAAGTTGGCAGCATGTCGTTTGGTGCTGACTACTATCGTATATTCACATGGAAGGGTTATGAGAACAAGGACGTGGCAAATACCAACCCAATTTATCTCAATGCCCAGGGCGATAAGGGTAACTCTTCGCTGCTCGTGCTCAATGCCCGCTTCTGTCTGGCATTGTCTAAGCGCATCAATCTCGACATGAAAGTGTCCAATTATTGGCGCGACACGCATTATAAATATCACGACAAGGTGTTGTCTGACACTTTCGACTGTAGCATAGGGTTGCAGTATGTGCTCTGATATGGGGCCCTAAATATATAATAAGGTGTCGTTGTTTGCGCAAACAGAGAATGGTTGATATGAATCAACTTTCAATGAAAATACAGCAAAAATGCTGAATTTTCTCAGTGAAAGTTTTGGAGATTCAAATAAAAGTCATACCTTTGCATCCGCTTTCGAGAACGAACGAAACCTCAAGCAAAACGAGATAAGTTCGGAAGAAGAAAGTTTTAAAAGAAAGAGTTCTTTGAAAAGATTTACATAAGACAGATAAAGTAGTACAAGAAGCGAGAATGAAGAAATTCGTTCTTGGGTAGAAGAAAAACGAACCGTCAAGTTTGTTTGACTTTAAACTCTAATTTGGAAGCTCGT
>URDM01000001.1 GCA_900546575.1 uncultured Prevotella sp. | reverse complement strand
GTTAAATGTCAGCAACTTAACGAGCTGAATTCTTGCACTTTTTATGTCAGATTTATATCTAAATTTTGAACACCCTACCTTACAGGGCGCAATGTTTATTGAATGCTATGTACCCAGGGCGCTGCCCTGGGCTATGGAAACATTGGGCTTTCAGCCCGTATAATTGACATTTGACTTCACCCTTCACTCTATCAACTGAAAATGAAGGCTGATTAGAGGGTGTATCAAAAGTCAAACAACGCGGGCTGAAAGCCCAATAAGCTCATAGCCCAGGGCACCGCCCTGGGTAAAAGTATCGCAAAAACCAATGCGCCCTGTAAGGGCAAAAGCGTTAATTATCAATGCTTTTGCCCTTACAGGGCGTTTGGGCTACTATCATCCGTACACCCAGGGCGGTGCTCTGGGCTATGTGCTTCTGCCCCTTCGGGGCGTGCTGCTTAGACTTTTAGCACGCTATCCTCCTACATTTGTTGCATTCAGCCCGTATAACTGACATCTGTTGAAGCATGCTTTCGGAAGCAATACGTATTCATCGGCAAAGTAATACGTATTCATCGGCAAAGTAAAACGTATTCAAAGGCAAAGTAAGACGTATTCATTTTGCAAGTATCATTAATATACATGTGCAAGTATCATTAATATACTTTTATCCTTATATATTCTGCCTTCAATCCTTATTGATTACGACCGTCCCGTTATTATCTTCTTCACCTCATTCAGCTTGTTTAAGGCTTCAACCGGAGTGAGGTTGTTAATGTCAAGACCGAGAATCTCGTCGCGTATCTGACAGAGCACGGGGTCGTCGAGTTGGAAGAACGAGAGTTGCATACCTGCTGCAGACGACGAACCGATATTCTGTCGCGACTCAACTCCAACGCTTGCGTTGTCAGCCTCCAATTGCTTCAGAATGGTGTTGGCACGGTTGACAATCGACTTCGGCATACCTGCAATCTCAGCCACATGAATACCGAACGAGTGTTCCGAACCGCCTCGCATCAGCTTGCGCAGGAAAATAACCTTGCCGTTCAGCTCCTTCACGCTGACGTTATAGTTCTTGATACGGCTGAAGTTCTTCTCCATTTCGTTCAGTTCGTGATAGTGGGTGGCGAAGAGTGTGCGTGCCTGCGCACCCTTATGCTCGTGCAGATATTCCACTATAGCCCACGCTATGGAAATGCCGTCGTAGGTAGAAGTGCCTCGTCCAAGCTCGTCGAAGAGCACGAGCGAGCGTGGTGTGACGTTGTTGAGAATGTCTGATGCCTCCGTCATCTCCACCATAAAGGTCGATTCACCCAATGAGATGTTGTCTGATGCACCCACACGGGTGAATATCTTGTCGACAAGACCAATGCGTGCAGCCTCTGCAGGGACAAAACATCCCATCTGAGCCATAAGCGTTATGAGCGCAGTCTGGCGCAACAGAGCCGACTTACCCGCCATGTTCGGACCCGTAATAATCATTATCTGCTGCTGTTCGGTGTCCAGTTCGATGTCGTTGGGCACATATTCCTCGCCCATAGGCAGCTGCGTTTCTATCACGGGATGACGTCCTGACTTAATCTGAAGTACATAGTCGTCAGCCACAACGGGGCGCACATAGCGGTGCTCTTCGGCTGCCTTTGCAAACGAGAGGAGGCAGTCGAGGCGTGCAATGATGTTGGCGTTGATCTGTATCTGTGGGATGAACTCAGCCATGTCGGTGACGAGTTCGGTGAAGAGACGGGTTTCTAAGGCGAGTATTTTCTCGTCGGCTCCCATTATCTTCTCCTCATATTCCTTGAGTTCCTGGGTTATGTAGCGCTCGGCATTGGCAAGAGTCTGCTTGCGTATCCACTCCTGTGGCACCTGGTCCTTATACGTATTGCGCACCTCAAGATAGTATCCGAACACGTTGTTATATCCCACCTTAAGCGACTGAATGCCCGTTTTCTGCGCTTCGTCTTCCTGAATGCGCAGCAGATAGTCTCTTCCTCCGCGCGAAATCGACCGCAGTTCGTCGAGTTCGGGCGAGAATCCGGCTGCAATAACGTCGCCCTTGTTGATGAGCTGAGGCGGATCGGGCTGTATTTCACGCTCAATGCGTTCGCGAAGCGATTCGCATAGGTTCAGACGTTCGCCTATTGAGCGTATCTCTTCATTGTCGCTGTATAGGCAAGCGGTCTTTATCGGGATGATGGCTTGCAATGCCAGCTTCAGTTGTACAACCTCGCGTGGCGACACTCGTCCCACAGCCACCTTGGATATGATGCGCTCCATGTCGCCGATACGATGCAGATTGTCGTCAATAGTCTGTCGGAAATCGGGCTTACGGAAGAATGTCTCCACCACATCCAGGCGCTTGTTGATAGACGCAACGTCCATAAGCGGGAACACAGTCCAGCGTTTCAGCATGCGAGCACCCATTGCTGTCGTGGTGCGGTCGATAACATCGAGCAGCGAAACGCCGTCGTCCTGCATCGACTGCAGAAGTTCCAGGGAGCGTATGGTGAATTTGTCGAGTCTGACATAGCGGTCCTCTTCAATTCGGCGCAGCGATGTAATGTGTCCCAAGTGGGTGTGCTGCGTCATTTCAAGATACTGCAATATGGCACCGGCAGCAATCACTCCGAGCTTCAGATGTTCTACGCCGAAACCCTTGAGCGACTTCGTTCCGAAATGTTTCAGCAACTTCTGTCGTGAACTTTGCTCCGTAAGCATCCAGTCGTCGAGCTGGAATGTACACCAACGGTTGCCGAAATGCTCCTCAAACTGCGCCTTCATCTGCCGGTCGTGCAGCACCTCCTTAGGCTGGAACGACGCAAGCAACTTCTCAACATAGTCGAAAGTGCCCTCGCCAGTGAGGAATTCGCCGGTAGAGATATCGAGAAAAGCCACGCCACACTGCGCCTTTGTCATGAACACGGCAGCAAGGAAGTTGTTCTCCTTATAGTTGAGCACGTTGTCGCTCATAGCCACTCCGGGCGTGACAAGTTCGGTTATGCCACGCTTCACGAGCGTCTTTGTGAGCTTAGGGTCTTCCAGTTGGTCGCATATAGCCACACGTTTGCCAGCCCTGATGAGCTTTGGCAGATAAGTGTCGAGAGCGTGGTGAGGAAATCCTGCCATCTCCATTGCTGCGCTTGAAGGGTTCTTTCCGTTGGAGCGTCGAGTCAGAGTGATGCCGAGAATCTTAGCCGCTTCAACGGCATCGCTCGAATAAGTCTCGTAGAAGTCGCCACAGCGGAAGAGCAGGAGTGCATCGGGATGCTCGTTCTTGAACGTGTAGAACTGTCGCATCATAGGTGTCAGTCCGTCGTCATTCTTTTTCTGAGCCATATAATATAGTAGTGGTTCTTTTGTAAGCCTTTAATGTCTTTAATCCTTTTTTCTAATCAGCGTCAGTCCGTCGCGCAACGGCACGATGACTTGCTCAACACGGTTGTCGGCAGCAACGTGGTCGTTGAATTGTCTGATGCCTTGTGTCTGATGGTCGTGGTCGTAAGCCGGGTCGGTGACATGGCCGTCCCACAGTGTGTTGTCGGCAATGATATATCCGCCGGGGCGCAGTATGCTGAGTACCATCTCGTAAGTCTCGACATACGTACGCTTGTCGCCGTCGACAAAAGCGAGGTCGAACGTCACGCCAAGCTTAGGCGCTTCAATGTTGGCGTCGCCTATACGGAAGTCTATCTTGTCTGCAACGGGCGAGTTTTCAATCCACGGACGGGTGAAGTCTTCCATCTCGTCGTTTATCTCAAACGTCCACACCTTGCCTCCTTCGTCCAATCCTTCAGCCATGCAGATGGCGCTATAGCCCGAGAAGGTGCCCACCTCAAGAATGTTCTTGGGGCGTATCATGCTCACGAGCATCTTCAGCAAGCGTCCTTGCAGATGTCCCGACGCCATGCGTCCGTGTATGGTATGGATGTTGGTGGCGCGGTAGAGGCGGTACAGATAGTCGCCCTCGGGTTCGGAGTGGGCGAGTACATACTTCTCTATATCTTCAGTCATAGTGCTTTGATTGCTTCGAGTGCCAGACGATAAGAGTCCATTCCGAATCCGCATATTACGCCCAGGCAGGCGCAGGAAATCATTGACTTGTGTCGGAACTCCTCGCGTTTGTGCACATTGCTTATGTGTACCTCGATGACAGGACTCTTAAGCGAGCGTATGCAGTCCTGCAATGCTATGCTGGTGTGGGTGTATGCTCCGGCATTGAGGATTATTCCGTCTGCCGAGAAACCCACTTCCTGCATCTTGTCGATGAGGCATCCCTCTATATTACTCTGATAATAGTCTATCTGAACGTCAGGATACTGCTTGCGCAATGAGTCGAGATAAGCCTCGAAAGTGCTGCTTCCGTATATTCCGGGTTCGCGTGTTCCCAACAGATTGAGGTTGGGACCATTTATGATTTGTATTTTCATAGTTCGAATTTTGAGTTTTGAATTTTGAGTATTGAATTCCTAATTCATCAATTCCTAATCGGCGAAGCCGACAATTCAACATTCCACATTCCTAATTCCACATTCTGTTACCATCCCGATGTTGCTCCGCCACCACCCGTTGAGCCTCCGCCGAAGTTGCCACCGAAGCTGCCGCCACCGAATCCGCTGCCTCTATTGCCACCGCCCAGCATCGAACCGAGCATGGCACCAGTAGCCATAGCGCTACCGTGATTGTTCTCGTCGGTGTCCTTAGTTACGGTGTTGCCGCAGTGTTTGCATACGTATGTGGTGCGCAGAATGCGTCGTATGATGCGTCCGTTCTTGTTCCTCACCACCAGATGCTGCTCCCTCACCTTGCGCAGGGCACTGCGTTTCTTGCATTTCGGACAGCGTTGTTGCGAGCCCATAGCATAAATGAATATCAGCATAGTTCCTACTATGAACACGAGTGCAATCAGGATATCCGATAAGTCGTCCTCGCCGCTGTCCTCTTCTGCCTGCATCGAGCCGTCGAGAGTCTTCGCCACGGCACGGACGCCGCTCACCATACCGCCATCCCAGTTGCCTTTTCTGAAGCGTGGTATCATTAAGGTGGTCTGGATGCGCTTCGACATGGCGTCGGTCATAGTGCCTTCTATGCCATAACCGGTAGTAAACCTCACCTTCTTCTGGTCCTTTACGAAGAGGATGAGCAGTCCGTTGTCGCTCTTCTTCTTGCCTATTCCCCACTTGCGGAACAGTTCGTGGCCAAAGTCAAAGATGTCTTCGTCGCCTATGCTTGGCAGCATTATCACGGCAGTCTCAATGCCCGTGCTCTTCTCCAAGCGTCCGAGTATGGCGTTGATAGAGTCGCGTGCTGTAGCAGAGAGAATGGCTGAAGGGTCGGTCACATACTGGCGCACGTCGCTGAGGCGCACGTTGGGCACGTCGTCGATGGTGTATTGCTTGGTCTCTGCGGCAGCAGTTGCCGTAAAGACAAAGAGCAGGGCTGCGATAAGAAGCCCCGCTCCCTTGCCCCATCCTTTAATGGACGGGGATAGAAAGTTAACGATGTTCATTGTTTAGAACTCCACTTTAGGAGCCTTGTCGGCTCCAGCCTCTGCCTCGAAGTAGTTCTTCTTGTTAAAACCGCACATGCCTGCAATCAGGCTTTTGGGGAATCGGCGTATAGCCACGTTGTATTCCTTGGCAGCATCGTTGAAGTCTTTGCGTGCCACGTTGATGCGGTTTTCGGTGCCTTCCAGCTGCGATTGCAGTTCGAGGAAGTTCTGGTTGGCCTTGAGGTCGGGATAGTTCTCGGTGATGGCGAGCAACTTGCCCAGGGCATTGGTAACGTCGCCCTGCGCCTTCTGATACTGTGCCAGCTGCTGCGGAGTGCAGTTAGAGGGGTCAATCTTCACCTGAGTGGCTTGCGAGCGTGCAGCCATTACAGCCTCAAGCGTCTGGCTCTCGTGCTTGGCATAGCCCTTGACGGTGCTCACGAGGTTAGGTATGAGGTCGGAGCGGCGCTGATACTGTGTCTCAACGTTAGCCCACTTGCCGTTCACTTCCTCGTCCATCGACACCAGTCCGTTATATCCGCTTATGCCCCAGAGGGCTATCACCAGAATCACCACACCTGCGATGATCCATCCTTTTTTGTTCGATTTCTTTTCCATTTTCGTTTAATTTAGTTGTTGCACAAATTTACTCATATATGAGTATTGTGCAAGTTTTTAATTTATAGTAACTTTGCCAACGTGATGATTACAGTGGCTGATGCCGATGGCATTGCCGCCACACGTTTCAAAATAGCCAAAATTATAAATTCATAATGTTATTGTATAATAGACAAAGGGGGTCGGCTGTGAAGTCGGTCCCCTTTTATTGTCTGCACCACCACACCATCTCAACCTCAATTAAAGCAGCGCTTTAATCTCAGCATCGATGTCCTTGATCTGTGCATCGCGCTTCACAACGTTGCAGTTGCGGTCGAGCAGGAAGAAGGTGGGCACCTGCTGTACGTTATACAGTTGCAGTACGCGTGAGTCGTCGTCTGCACGTGTGCATATCCAAGGCAGAGCGGCAGTCTGAGTCTTCCAGAAGTGCTCGTCAGAGTCGACGCTTACCTGATATATCTCGAGTCCGGTAGCGTGATACTTGTTGTAAAGTTCGCGCAGCATCATGATGCGCTGCAATGACTTTTCGCCCGCAAAGAGGTGGAAGTCGAGCATCACAACCTTGCCCTGAAGCGACGACAGGCGGCGCTCCTGACCCTTGTTGTCAGTCAGTGTGAAGTCGATTATGCCCGTAGTGTTCACCTTGTCGGCAGCAATGACACCCTGAGCCTGCTTGCTCTTGATTATGCGTATGTCCTTCATGCCCTCGATGGCGATGTTATGGAGGTTCTCGCCACGCTCCTCGTTAGGATAGAATGTGTCCCAGCTTGTAGCCACGGCAGCAAAAACCTTGACATCCTGCTCTGACGAACGGGGATTGAATATCAGCACCGACTGTCCGCCTGCATTCAAAGTCTGGAACAATGCGAAGTAAGACGAGGCCTTCATAGGCTCCTTGAAGATGTAGTCGGTCTTCACGCGGGTCTTGTATGCTTCAACAACACGTGCCACGCTGTCGTTGACTGCATCGGCTCCGAGCTGCGGATTGTTTGCAATGGCGTTGAGCTGTGTCTGCAGTCCCATCTGCATGAGCGTAAGCTCCTTGATGCGCGAGCACTCTTCCGATCCGCTTACTTCGTACTGCGATGCCATACCGGGGTATTCTGCCTTTATGCTGACCGTCTCAGTAGAGTCAATGGCAATGTTTATGATTTGTCCGGCAATGCGCAGGCGGTAGAACTCGGGTGCTGTAGGGGCTTTGTCGTCAAAGTCGAAGGTGCCGTCGGCCGATAGTTTCACCGAATCGATTACCACCGGACCGTTCAGACTCATATTCTCAAAGTAGAGCGTTGAGTCGGCAGCGTTGCCGATAGTACCGTTGACGTGGAACTTCTTTTCGTTGCATGAGGCCATGCCCAGCACTGCCACTACCGCCAAAGCGATGGCGAAGAGGCTGTTGAATGGTTTTATCTTCATTGTTTTTTGTTATTATGCTATATATAAAAATGTGTGTCTATTGACTAATAGACTGCAAACTTACACATTTTTATCCACATTTTCGCGATTTTCGGGCGAAAAACACTCTTCACGTCCGAGGAATTTGATGAGTCCCCAGCGCACGCTGCGCAGTCCGAACTGTTCTGTATGTATGTCGTCGGGTGCTATCCACATGCATTCAGCAGCGTCGTCGTTGGCTGTGAGCACGCTCTCGTCTTCCACCTTACACTCAAAGAACATGTCGAGTGTGTGTATGTCGATGCGGCTATAGCGGTAGATGTTGGGCAGCGAGAAGAGGTATTTCGACTCCGTTACATTCAGTCCTGTCTCTTCCATAACCTCACGTGCAACGCCCTGTTCGGCAGTTTCGCCCAATTCGGCAAATCCTCCTGGCAGGTCGAGCGTGCCCTTGGCGGGTTCGTTGCGACGGCGTTCTACGAGTATTTCGCCCTTGCTGTTGGTGATGATTGCTACGTTGGCAGAGCTGGGATTCATAAAAAACTCAAATCCGCAGTTCTCGCATTTCTTACTTGCGTTGCTGTTCTCTACAAAGTGATGACTGCCGCACATGGGGCAATACTCAAATTTCTCTAATGGATGCATGTGAAGTAAATTTTAAAAACGTCTGCAATATTACTAAAAAATGGTTACCTTTGCAAGACAAAAGCCAAATATTAATGATAGAAATCTAAAATCTTATATCAGAAATGAGAAATTTGAAATCAATAGCTTTACTTGTTGTGCTCTTTGCCGCGTCCCTGTCGGCTATGGCGCAGCGCTCATTCGATGTAAACTTATGGGCAGCCAAGGCTCCCAACAAAAATGGACTGCAGGACACCGCCTACATAAAGGTGTATCTGCCTGACGCCAAGCGTGCCACCGGACGCGCTGTGGTGATTTGTCCGGGCGGCGGATACGCTCTTCTGGCAATGGAACATGAGGGCACACAGTGGGCGCCCTTCTTCAACAATATGGGTATTGCAGCCATTGTTCTGCACTACCGCATGCCCAACGGCAACGTAAAGGTGCCAATCAGCGATGCCGAGGAGGCGATGCGCATTGTGCGCCGCAACGCCAAGAACTGGCACATCAACGCTTCTGACGTGGGCATAATGGGATTTTCGGCTGGCGGACATCTCGCCTCAACCATAGCCACACAGTCGAAAGCCGACGCCAAACCCAACTTCCAGATTCTCTTCTATCCCGTCATAACCATGATGCAGGGCTACACCCATCAGGGCTCGCACGACAATCTGCTGGGCAAGGACGCCCATAAGAAGGACGAGCAGAAGTACTGTTCCGACCTTCAGGTGACGCGCGTTACGCCCCGTGCCTGCCTGCTGCTTTCGGACGACGACCATGCAGTTATGCCCATCAACAGCGTCAACTATTATGCCGAGCTGTACCGACACGACGTCCCGTCATCCATATACGTATATCCTACGGGCGGACACGGATGGGGAATGAACACCTCATTTGCCTTTCATGCCGAGATGCTCACCAACCTTAAGGGATGGCTTGAGAGTTTTTAAAATCTAAAACCACAACAATCTATGAAGACAGAACACCTCTTGATAATGCGTTTTACGGCCCTGGGCGAAGTGGCAATGCTCGTTCCCGTAGTCAGCTCGCTTGCCCAGCAGTATCCCGAACTGCGCATCACAGTGCTCAGCAATCCCTTCGCACGGTCGCTATTCGACGGCATTGCGCACAACGTAGGCTTTATGGCTGCCGACCTTAATGGCGAGTATCATGGCGTGAAGGGACTCAACGCCCTCTACCGCCGACTTGTTGCCAAGAACTTCACAGCC
The DNA here is from genome assembly GCA_900546575.1 of uncultured Prevotella sp. Lineage (GTDB taxonomy): Bacteria > Bacteroidota > Bacteroidia > Bacteroidales > Bacteroidaceae > Prevotella. Next base: position 87,779 of record URDM01000001.1, on the reverse strand, counting down.
ATTGCCGACATGCAGAGCATACTGCGCTCGTCGTATCTGCGCATGCGCTTCAACATATCAAGCTATCGCGTGGAGCATCTCGACAATCATCGTCAGGACCGCCGCAAGCTTGTGGCTACCAAGGACAAGTGCCTCAGGCAGCTGCCGTCGCTGTTCGACGACTATATCGACGTGCTCGCCCGTCTAGGCTACAACGTACGGCTCGACTTCCAGTCGCTATTCCCGCCTACAGGAGGCAATCTGCGACTGGTGAGCGACCGTATCGGAGAGAAGAAGATGTTTCAGCAATGGATAGGCATAGCTCCGTTCGCTGCGTTCCGCGGCAAGGTGTATCCTGCCCAGCTTACCGAACGCGTCATAGCCGAACTCATACGCCGCCATCCCTCGTGCCGTATCTTCCTGTTTGGCGGAGGCGATGCCGAGATGGCGCAAATCGACCGCTGGTGCGCCCAATACAAGAACTGCACCAACGCCTCGCAGCTGCTTGGCAGCGTGCAGCAGGAACTTATAGTCATGTCGCATCTCGATGTGATGCTCTCGATGGACAGCGTCAACATGCATCTTGCCTCCATAGCCGGCACCCGGGTGGTGAGCCTTTGGGGGGCTACGCACCCTTATGCCGGCTACTTGGGCTATGGTCAGAGCCACGACGATGTCATACAGACCGACCTCGATTGTCGTCCGTGCAGCCTGCATGGCAACCGTCTGTGCAAGCGGGGCGACTATGCCTGCCTCACACAAATCGATCCTATTGCCGTTGCCGATCACGTCGAGAAGCATTTGAAGCATTAATCCATGCCTCATGGCGGTTGTTGCCGTCGGCACGGTAGCTCACGTGCATCCATCGCGCGCCCGTCTTCGACCGATACTCGTAAATAAGCTGGTCGAAGTCGAGATTACACCTTATATAATTATACATCTTCATGCCCACCTCATCGTTGGGCACGTAGATGTCGGCAGCCTCGCCCATAGTGTGTTGCGATGTAGCCACGCCTCCCACCTTCTCGTTTACGATTGGCGAGCGGTAGCCGCTCGTGATGCGCAACATTCCAAAGCGTAGGCGCAGCGGTTCAAGCACTTTCTCGCACAGCACCCTCAGCCGCGCCACCGCCTCGTCGGGCGGCGTGTTGTCAATGCCGAAGCGTATTGCAGTGGCTGAGATGACAAACTCGCGCAAGCTGAAGTGCCGGCTCAACTGAATGGTTGGCAACTGGTCGAATACTGTGTCTGCGACCATAATCTGTTGTACGTTGGTACAAGTGGCTGCCGCCAGGGCGACAGCCATTTCCGTGTTTTTCATTGTGGTTTGAATTATTAATGTTAAGATGTCAAGTAAACGGGTCCTTTGCAGACCCTGATTGTAATATATCTTGAAGTTTTTGTGTCGGTTATCATGCTTCATACAGCATAGGTTCTGTTCTTCTTTTCATCTTTGTTTGTTGTTTGATTTCTTTTGATGGTGCAAAGATACCGGGTAAAATGGAACCAACATTACCATTTCCGAAAATCTTCGTTTACGAAAGTTAAATGTATTCCACCCGAAGTATGGAGTGATACGATAGCTTTATTGAAATCCAAAATGTAGGAGGGTAGGGCATCCCTGCCCTACCCACTCTGCCTTCATTTTCAGTAGATTGAGCGGGTATAGCAGGGATGCTATACCCTCCTACTAATAGCCCTATTCTTATTTTTTCGACTTTTGCGCACCCTCCTCCTACATTTTGCATTGCTATTTCATCTGAAACTTGAACATCTAATACTATCATTCTAAATATCGGATGAACACTTAAATGTTCGGTCGTTTTGAAAAGGAGTCCTTTTGGGTTGCAAAACGAGTCCTTTTGGTGAGCAAAAGGGGTCCTTTTGAAGGGCAAAAGGACAACTATTGGAAGGCAAAAGGAGTCGTTTTTGAATTTTGAATTTTGAGTTTTGAATTTTGAATTGTTCTCGGCTACGCCTGCGATTTTGAATTATTCAATTTTGAATTGGTGTAGATGGCAATTTTGAATTTTGAGTTTTGTTTGCCAGACAGCAATAATTTGAAAAGGGTATTTGTGTCACCCCAAACGAAAAAAGCCCGCTGAAGGAACTTGTCCTTCAACGGGCTTCGCATTGTTAAACGTATCTGAGAGGTTACTGACTATATCTTAACCGTTGCGTATTGTGTCTGATTCGTCACGAACCGTATCTGTGATGTTGCCTGCTACTTTACAACAATCTTGAATGTTTCGGTCTTGTCGTCCTTGGTTGTAGCCTTGACGATGTACACACCGGGCTGCTGTACGCTGAGCTGGCAACGCTCGCCGGCTGTGCTCTGGCTGCTTGTGACGAGAGCTCCTGCTGTATCGTAAACCTTAGCCTGCTTCACCTCGCCGTTAAGTACTGCCACGATGATGGTGCCTTGGGCTGGTGAGAAGCAGCGGATGGCGTTGATGCCGGTCGGAACTACCCAGTTGTTGGTGGTGATGTAGTAGCGTCCGTGGTCGTTTGCCAGCATCTCTATCTGCATACCGTCGGCTATCTCGCTGAACTTCTTGCTCGTTGCGTCGTAGATGAAGAGTTTGCCGCCCTCATCGTTCATCTTGCGCAGCATCTTGCTGTTGAGGTTTACGGTAACGTTGGTACTGCGGCTCTTGTCTGCCACAACGCCTATAGGCATCCAGTTGATGTCGTCGGTGGCGTTAAGGGCTACTGCCTGCGAGCCTGCAACGGAGTAGGCTTGGGCTATTTCGGCAATGTTGCCCTCGCCGAGCATATCCACATCCTCGCCTGCTACGTAGTCGCGGCTTGCCTCATCGCTTACTATCAGCTTCGACTGGCTGCTGCGTGTGCCGTCCGATGTGCTCAGTATGAGTGTAGGTTGCGGTACGAGTACCTTCTCGCCACCCGTTACCCATCTGTTGACAAACATTGTCGAGTTGAACAATACGTTCTCCGGAACACTCTCGCTTGCCCTCACCTTGACAAAGAAAGCCTGCGTAGGAGGTACTATGACGTCCTTCTTCTTGTCGTAGTTGAGGTTGGTGTCAATGGCGTGAGCCGTAAACTTGCCGTCGGCAAATGTCCATACGCTGCTCTCGAAGGCTGTGTTGGCCTTGAGGAAGTGATACATGCTCAATGATGAGGGGTAGGGGTTGCCTACAAGATGATAGCTGTTGCCCTCGTGTACGTTCTGGTTGAGCGGCTGCAAGAGCTTCATTGTGTGGTCGTTGGCATCGTCGCCCAGCTGCATACGATAGTTGTCGGCGGTCTTCTGTACAGTAGCCGATACGTTGCTCTGGCTTTGGCTGTCGTAGTAGCTGTACTGAGTGTCGGCCTTAGGCAGACGTATCAGGGCGAAACTGCTGTTCTTGGCACCCTCGGTGTACTTGTCGCCAGCCTTTACAGCGAAGGCTTTGCCCTTGGCATACGCCTCGTCCACCTTATTATATACGTGGGTCCAGTATGCAGAGTTGAGTGTTATCTCGTTGCCCGTGGTCTCTTCTATCTGTCCGTCGTGGTTGGCCTTGTAGAAGGTAGTGTTGTCTACCACCTGCTGAACGTCGCCGTCCCAGCTGCGCTGATAGATAGGATAGGCGTTGCGATTGTTCACACTCTCGCTGTATGTCATCTCCTTGAACGCTTCGGACTGCTCCTGACCGTTGTTGGCAGGCACATAGAGGTCGCCGGCGTAGGTCTGCTTCAGTGGCGACGACATCACGCTCCATGTGTTGGGCGTAAGCTTCTTCTCCACATAAGCCTTGTTGTAGGTGAGGTGACTGGCAAAGAGCAGCTCAGACTCTGGCTTGAAGTAAATCTGGTCGCATAGGTTTCCCTTCCATTTCTCGCAACCGAAGATGCCGTCACCTGCATCCGAGTGGTCGGCGGTATTGTCGGTCCACTTCGTAATCATGTCGTAGGCTATGTTGCCATAACCATTGGCTATGCCGTTGGCGCGATAGCTTATCTCGCCGAGGTTGGGATATATGCGGTCGTTGAGTGTTGGTATGGTCACCTTGGTGAACTTCATCGGCAGATAAGCCGCTGTACGCTCACCGCTGTATCGGGCATAGTTGGCGCTGTAGATCTCGTCGGGCGATGAGCGCAACCAGTTGGTGTCGTGGTTCCACATAGCGTTGGTGGCTGCAGAAGGCATCCATGTGGTGTACTCAGGCACTACAAGCAGATTGATGAACACCTCGCCCGGACATGTAGCCGAGGCTGAGCTCTCTATCTTGCTGAAGCTGAAGTTGAGCTCATACATGTATCCTTCGCGCAGACGTGTGGCAGCGTCGTCGTTGAATCGTATGCTTATCGTAGCGTCGTCCTTGCCGATTGTGGTTGTGGTGACGGTTGCTATATGCTGTGCCTGTCCGTTTGTGAGCGTCATGTTGGGGTCGTTGGTCTCCGAAATCCATACCTTTCCGTCGTTCTCCAGAGTTACGCTTTCGGCATCCTCCATACTCCTCATCGGCACAAGCAGCTTGCCGTCGGCTTTGGCAATGATGGCTTTGATCTGCGGAAGGCCTATGCGCAGGCTGCGGCTTTCGGTAGGATAGGTCACATCCTTGAAACCTGTGTATATGCGCGGACCGTCCTTGACGATGGTAAGCGGGAACATCATCGGGTCGGTACAGATGTCGTACTGCTGTCCGCCTACTGTGATGGTGTTGGCGATAGGTATCGCTGCCACCTCAAAGCGTCCGAATTCGTTGAACTTGCTGATGGTGCTGTTGGCTGTAATCAGCAGTCGGCCGTTGTCGATATACTGCTTGAGCAATGTGCGGTCGGCTTCGGTGAAGGCTCCGCTTGCGTTTCTGAGAGTGGTAGCCGACGGATATACGTCGCGGAAGTGGTGCAGGGCCTCAAGCACTCCGTTGGTGTTGATGTCGTTTTTACAGTTGCTCTCGCTGAAGAACCAGTCGAACTGCACGTTGGGCAGTTCCACCTTGCCTCCGTTAACCTTGTCGACAGTCTCCAGTTTGGCGTACAATGTGAGGTTGGCAGTCTCCGATCCGTCGCACTTTACGCGCACTACGGTCACCACATTGCTTGTAATGTCGGTCACGATGATGTTCTGCTTGACAATCTGGAACGGATCGCTGTATGTAGAACATACGTCGTTCGACTTGCCCCAAGGTCCCGGCTGGTTGACATTCTCCTCACTTGGATAGGCTATAGAGACGTGGTAGTTCTTGCCAGGGACAAGGTTGAAGTTGCGGTTGGCAATGACGAGGCATCGGTTGCCGCTGTTGTCGTTCTCGAACATCGGCACATTGGTCTTGCCGTCGGCTGCATAATCGGGCAGATTGAGCGTAGCGTCGTACTTGGCAGGAATGCGTGCCGTGCCATATTGGTCGGCCTGTCCGTCGCCGTCGTAGTCGATACCGTTAACGGGATTGCCGTTCTCGTCGCAGATACGATAGAAGAGTTTCGACTCTTTCATGTCGACCATAGCCTGGAAGGTTTCGTATATGCCGCGAAGCTTGAACGTTATGTTCTCGGGAGCGGTCTCGCTTCCGCTCTCGCTAGGGCACAGCGGTCGGTTCTGCAATACGTCGAGCTTGGATGTCTGAGTGTAGAGGCAGAGGTCGTCAATACAGTAGTCGGCGCCTCCGGTACTCTGACACATATTGTCGAGCACAATGCGGAAGGTGGTGTAGTTGCTCACTCCGGTTGATTTCTGAAGCACCTGCTTGCTGAAAATCTGATACCACTTGCCGTATTGGTGGGTCTTTGTGTTGGTGCTGAAGTCGCCTGATATGAACGACTGTATGAGTTTCTGGTCGGTCACGTTGCCGTCGGCATTCTTATGTATGCCGTATAGGCGGAACATTACCTGCGGAGCTGCTGCATTGGTTTGGGTGTAGTCGGCTACAGCACCGCTGAATATGAGCTGCGAACCCGTACAGAGGTCGGCCTCGAAGTCGGCTGATGCTATCTGACGGCTTTCGTCTGAGGCATCAACATAAAGGAAATGTCCGTACTGTTTTCCTCCGGTCTTTGCCCAGGTGCGGTCGTATATGGTAGGCAGCGGACTTGTGTTTGTCCACCATTTGTATCCGTTGTTAAACTCAGATACGCCGTCGAGGTTGGCTGACTTATACAGTCCATAGTCGCCATGGATAGGAGTGTTGGGCTGACGCGAAGTAGAAGTCTTTGAGTAATAGTCGGTAAGTGCCGGGTATGTGAATCCGTATGTGCTCGACTTGAAGCCGGTAGGCTTCTTGATGGTGTTGTTGGCGGTTGTCGGACGGGTTAGGTCGTTCTTGTTGTCGAACGAGATTTCCGCCTTCTGCTCAAATCGCTTGTCGAAGTAAGTGAGCGTACGGTCAAGGTCGTTGTCGTCGGTCAGCTCTTGCTTTGTCTTCGGATAGCCGCTATGCAGGAGCAACTCGAAGTTGGCAATCGGACACATATCTGTGCCGTCGTAAGCATACGCTACGATGTAGGCAGTATGTCCTACGCCGATATCGGTAGGTGTACTAACGCTTTGGTTGTTATTCACGTAGCGCCATCCAAGAGTATTGTTCTTAAGATCGTTCACCTTGAAGTCGTAGAACTGATTGCCTTTGCTTGCAAGAATGCAATACTTGGTGCGATCTTCGTTGTATGCAATCCAGCGGATGTATTGGGCTTGCTTGATTGTACTTGAGAAGTCAGATGCCTTTATCTTCTGGTTCTCGGTGGTAGCATATACCGACTTGCCGTTAGTGGCGTTGTTGAGAGGATAGAACCAGTAAGACTGTCCGCCTGAATTGTTCAGGTTGGTGCGCAAGGTCATAGTTGCGTTATCGTCCTTCAATCCGAATACGATGCGCTGATTGTCCTCAAGAGTCAGGTCGGCGTATTCCTTGGCGCTGCCTTCGCACAATGCGGTCTTTATCTTGTTGGCAAGATAAGCTGCCGAACGGATGTGGAAGATGTAGCGAATGGTAAGGGTCGGCTCCTTGGTGACGTAATATGTGCTTCCACTTTTGCTGATAGTACCGTCAATATATCGGCTTACATCGCAGGCAATGGTCTCGCCTGCCCAGTCAGCAGCATCGGCTCCAGAGGGCTTCTTGTAATTAACGCCTACATAATATTGATAGTTGGTAGACGGCGTTGGTATTTTATAAGCGCTAAGTCCGATGTTTGTTCTGCTGCTATTGTCCCTACTTTGTTTAAGGTAGGAGTAATAATCGTCGTATGGAGTAAGTTGGTTAGACGCCTTGTCAGTAGTATAGTCGTACCAACGAATCCATCCGTAAGGCTCAAGGTCGTTGCATTGTCCCGTCCAACCTACGAAAGGCAGGTTGAGCGCCATCTTGGTTGTGCTGCCGGTAGGAAGATAATAGTAGTAGTGCCATTCTGCGGTTTGCTGCATGCCAAGGTGCTTGTCGAGTGGCAAACCGCTTTCGCCCTGCTTGTGGAAGCTAAGGTTCTGCGCATAAACACAGTTGGGCACTGCCGCAAGGGCCATCATCGCAAAGAGCTGCAGTAGCAGTCTTCTGGACGTTGCGGGTCGGTTTATGTTGTTATTGCGAATCTTCATAGTCGTAAGGTGTTATGTTCGTGATAGTTTAAATGAAAAATGGGTATGGCAGGAATGCCATACCCACCTATATATTCTAATCCTTGATTATCTGCAAGCGATACGGAATGACGTAGCCTACGCCGTCTATCTGGACGTTGATTTCGTGGATAGCGTATCCCTTGCGTGGGCTTATGTATCCCTCAATCGTCTTGGTACGACTGTCGTAGGTTGGTTCGTCGTCGTATATCCAGACGTCTTCGGCTTCGGCAGGATTGGCTTCGAGCGTCGTAACGCCAGTAACTCTCCATGCTGTAAGTTCCTCGTTGTTGCTACGCTTGTACACGTGCAGCTTAAGATGGAACTCGCCGTACGACTTGAATGTGGCTGTGATGCGGTCGTCGCTGTAATTCAATTCGGGTTTGACACCGATGGCCGTGAACACCTGCGGTTCAATCTCTATGCGGTAGTCTACTAGTTTTACGGGTATAATCAGGTAGTCGTTGCGTGCAATTCGGTTCCATTTGGTCATTGCTATGCGCTTGGTCACGGTACCTTTATTGGTGTTGATGCTCAGAACGAAGTATTTCGGAGTGTGGGCAACGCTCTCGTTGACGTAGAATGTGGTGTTAAGTGCGGCTCCGTTCTTCACCTCCTTGCCGTCGGTTCCGTTCATTGTCAGGGTGAAATCGGCGTAAGTGGCAGCGTCATTGATGTTGGGCACAACCTCGTTTGCTTCGATCTTGGGCAGCAGACTGACGTTGTTGGCAGCGTTTTCGGTTATGTCGGTCAGCGTGACGCTCTTAACGTTGAGGTCGTAACCGGTGTCGTTGGTGAACTGTAGTTGTACCTTTGCCATCATACGTATCACCTCCAGGCTTACGGTTCGGGTGTTGTCGTCGATGGTAGCGGTCTGCTTGTTGCTCATCGGGATGCCGTTTGCGCTGATGGATGAAGTGTTGCCGTCTACCTTATAATACATGTTGTCGAATCCGGCAGGCAATTCGGCGGGGAACGAGTTGATGCCTTCGAGACCTATGTCGGCACGGCTGATGTTGGCAAACGAGTAGAAGGTAGCGGCACCCTTAGCCACTACCGTCTTCATTACGGTTGATTCCTTCTCGCCGTCGGTAGAGAAGTCGCGCTCGATAATGTTCTGTATCTTGCCGTTCTGGACGATGACAACGAAACAATTGTGCATCATCTCTCCTTCAGGGGCAGCGTTAGTGTCTACCCATGTCGCTCTTGTAACGCCGTTGTTGTTGCCGCTGGCGCGAGTAGGCGAACTGGCAGAAGCGGCGAGCCTTAGCTCCACCTGCGTCTTGCTGCTCTCCGCCTGGCCTTGGCAGTCGTCGTTACTATCCTCGAAACAGCCGGTAAAGGCAAGCGTCGAGAACAGCGCGAGCATGTATGTGAATATGTTCTTGGCGTGAGTCATCGCTTTATGGTTTTTGTATTTGTTAAGTCAGTCGTTTTACATAATAATCTCGCCATGTTGGCGGAGATTCCATTTCTTCACATTCAGCACTATCTTCACCTGGTCGTCGGTACGTCCTACGGTGTATTCGTAGTAGTGGTTGCGCTGTATGTTGTAGGTTGAGGCTGCGTCGGGAGCTCCTTCGGGAGTGTAGTTGCAGAAGTGCAGCGTGTAGTTGCCTTCCTCTTCGCCGTCGCGCATCAGCTGTAAGCTTATGGTAGCCTTACGGTCTGTGGCGGCATTGATGTTGTCGTATTCGGGTATGTAGAGCATGATGCTCTCGTCGGCATTGCCCGTCATTGCTATCGACTGAGCCCATGAGCTGTTGGCATGAAGCGAGTTGTCGAACCGAATGGCAGCCGTGCTGGCAGCGGTGTTGTATGTCAGTGGCAGCGTATAGCCCGAAGTGTTGTAGTTGTTGAGCTGCATTGCGCCTAGCGAATAATTGCGTGCCTTCATGCCGTCGGCAAGTTTCACCTTCACTTTGGCAAGCGAGCGCAGCAAATCGATAGTTCCGAGGTTGTTGCTCTTGCCCATCTCCAGTTTGCCGGTTAGCGTTGTGACGCCCCACATGGGTATATATTGTGTGGCATCAGCCTTTTTGAAGGCGAGCGTCTGGATGTTGTCTTGCGTCACCAGATTGGTTCCGCAGTTGGCAAACACCATTATCTTCTTGGCTTTGGATAGCTTGTCGGCGGCGTTTTCCCACGTTCCAGTGATGGAATAGTCAGGATTGGTGTCGGTACCGTTGTTTATTGCAATGACGTTGTCAACGTTGCCGATGATAGTTCCGTTCTCGTCGCACACCTTAATCTGCAACTGTTCGGTATTGATGGCATTCTCGTATGCAGTTCCGTCGTCCTTCGGATCGTAGTCGTCCCATCCCTCGTTGGCTGCTCTTGTGTTGCCGTTGGCGTACGACATACGGAAAGCCACCATCACCGCATTGTCGTTTTGGTCCTCATTGCCGTAGCCGTCGTCGAAGCCGCACGACATAGTGGACAGCAGACAGAACATGAGCGAAACTGTCAGCGTTGATTTATAGCGGTTTATTCTAAGCATAGTCAGTTTCTTTAAGGGTTATTTGAAGTCTGTGTTGTTGAGCACCACTCTCCACGAATTGATGTAGATTTGAGCGGCGAGCCAGTTGTGGTTGTCGTCAATGAAGAATACAAAGTTGTACTCGTCTTGTCGATCCAGATACTCCTGATCGGACATTGCCTTGTTGTAGTTGCCCTTTACGAGCAGAACATAGTCGATGAGCGGAATCTGAAGAATCTTCTCCTGTGTCTCCTTGCTGTAGATGCAGAGTTGCGGATTCTTGTTTTCGAAGAGTCGGTTGACCGTCATTTCAGCCACGACAGCCGATGTCGGCGTTACGCTTCCGTCGATGTCGGGTATCAGTTCCGATCGTGTGCCGTTGATGATGCCGTCGTACTTCGACCATGCCACATACGTAATGTCGTCCTCGGGCAGCGCATCGCCTGAACCGGCAGGTGCCGTTGAGCGTGTGAGCGGCTCGTTGTTGTAGGCAAGGAATGCATTGCTGTCGTCGATGAAGAAGTCGAAGTCGGCAGCGTTGAGAGCTTCGCCCGACGTGTTCTGCAGCACTATGCGCACCACGTTGGTGTTCTTCCTCAGGTCGACAGTGGCAGTCTTCACTCCGAAACCTTCAAGATTGAGGTCGGCATCCTTCAATAGTCCGTGATAGAGCGATGTGAGATCGTGGTCGACAATGCGTTCAGAGCGGTTGATACGGCATGTGAGCGAACTGATGTCCTGGCTGTTGGGCTCGCCGTAGATGTAAGAATTGGCATATCGTTCTTCTCCTTCCGCCCACACCTTGAGTGTGTAGTGTCCGGGCTTAAGCTCGTTGACCGACATATATCCGCCACGATTTTCAATGTCCTTCACGCTTTCCTTCTTCTGCAGGGCGAGTTTTCCGTCCTTGTCGAAGGCGTAAAGCGTGACTGTCTTCACCTCGTTGGGGAAGGCGTCGGCAAACTTCATGTTCATGTCGTACTTGAAGTTGACGCGCAACTCCTTCGGGCAGTTCGACTGATCGTCCTCCATCATTCCACACGAGGTCACGGTGAACATCATAGCCATCACAGCTGCGAGGGCCTTGAGGCCACTAATTATTTGGCGCTTGTTGTGTTTCATATCGTTTAGTTTTTGTTTCGTGAAGTATGTGAGAGTAATATATTAATAATGTGAGAGTATATATTAATAATGAGTATAGTCTGCGTCGGTTGATGAGAGCCGCTTGTGTGGCCTCATGTTGCCGTCATCCTTGTGGTATCTGACGGCGCGATACCTCCGTCCTTGTTGTTCCGGTGGCGGAGTCGCCGGGCGTTTGTGTGGGGTAGGGTAGGTGGGTATGGCGGTAGAGTCATACCCACCTACGATTGGTTTACGTCTTTAGTACGTAGAGATTAAGTTCGCTTTGCCTTGAACTTTACATCTCAGTACGTAGTATTTCTCTTCTCTATTAATAGAGTTTTGTATCGTTCGGCTTAGCTGATTATTTGCCAAGGTCGACAGTCTGCTTAACGATTTTCCAAGAGATAACGTTGATACGAGCTGCGAGATAAGTCTGTGTATCTTCTGGAACTACAGGAACGAACTCGCTATCGGGATCGTATACCGGAGTACCGAAGCCCTTGATAGAGTTGACTTCAATCTGATAGTAGTGGTTACGTACAATACCCTTAGCTGTGCCGAGGTGTGCTACGTCGGTGTAGTAGTAAGCTCTACCCTCTTTACGGATTTCGGCAAGCGACTTGCCCATATTCGTGTTGCACTCATTTGTAGCTTCTACTTCACCCTTATATACTGTAACGCCCTCCTTGAGCTGTGCCTTAACCTGATAACCTGTCACTACGAAGTGGATGTCATTGACTGTAAGACCTGTGATTTCGGTACCAGTCGCAGTTGTGGTATGCTTCTTGTAATCCTTGTTCTCAGCCAAGATGGCCTTCTTCACAGCCTCTTCCGAGAGATACTCAACGCCCTTGTACTTGCAGATTTCGGCTTTTGTACCGTCTTCATACTGCAACTCTACGGTAGCTACGTATTGCGGCTTGTTGTTGGCAGTAGTGTTAGGATTGGTGTAGTAAACCTGACCAATCTGTGACTTGTAGTCATTGTAAGACTTGTTCTCTCCTAAATTTGTGCTTGATGTCTCCCAGTAGCAGCGGAAATATGCAGGATGATTCCACATCGTGATGCCCAGACCATTGTCAGTCCATGTAGCGTCAATCTGCTTGATGAGGTTGGCGTCGGTTGTCTCCTTAGCGAGTCCCCAACCCTTGATGACAGCATATACCTTCTTGCCGTTGGTAGTTTCGCCTACAAGGAACTTGCCGCTCTCCTTAGCAACAGTTGCTGTAGAAGTGAGCTTGGCAGCAACGCGCTCTACATAGATGTCAACCGGATTGCTTGTGGCAGTTGCTTGGTCTGTAGCAACGTGTCCTGTGATGTCGGCAACCCAAACCTTGTTTGTTCCGTCAGAATACACCGAACTTGACATTACGAAATCCTTAGCTTTAGCACCATTCTCATTGAAGTTCTGTCCGGCAACGGCTGCCTCGACTTCATTCTTTGTCATCATGGCTTTAAGAACGCCTGATTCAATCGTAGCGGGGTTGACAATAGCTATCATAGAGTGAGGAGCGGTCTTGGTTTCGCCCTCAATCACGAGCATTGCATCAGTAATCTTCTCTACGTTAGGGTCATTCTTTGTTGTACCAGTAACATTATTCTTCTCAACGTAGCTCTGTCCAGTCGTCATCTTGTAGGCATCGCCATTCTCAGTAAAGAAGTAGAAGCGTACGGCATTGATCTTGTTCTCATTGGCCGAACCGTCAACATAGTCGCCGTCAGCACGCGAACCGCTGGTTCCAACGCTATTGATGTTGACAGCTACATAGCTTGTTGTTCCTTCACCAGTGGTAGGGTTGTTCTCGGCAACCTCTTCGGATGTACAAGCACTAAATGCAATTGCAGCCAGTGCAAGAGGGAATAATTTAAACTTGTTCATAACTATAAAGTTTAAGTGGTTATTAATTTTTGTGTTTGAATAAAAGTCTTTTTTTAAGTCTGATTGCGTTCAGTCTGAGTTTAGTCTGTCTGTTCTGGTTTGCCAGTCAAGTCCAGTTTAGTATTGTGTCGGTGTATGTGTATTGTGTCTATTGGATGTCTTCGAGATTCCTTCGGGCTGTGTCGCAACCCTTGTCGGCAGCTTTCTTGAAGCTTTCTATAGCCTTAGCCTCGTTGCCTATCTGCCAGTAGCAGACGCCTCTTGCATTGTCTGCCTCGGCAGAGTCGCCAGCCTTGTCGAGCTTGCGCAGCGCGTCAGCCCATTTGTCGGCATTTATGTCGGCGCAGGCGGCATTGAGGTTGGCTGTAGGATCGTCAGGATACATGAGGGCAGCGATGGCGAACACCTCGTTAAACTCCTTAGATCCCGGCTCGTAAGTCTGTGCTACCATGTACATCTCGTTCTGCGACAGCAGCTGAGGCTTGGTCTTGATGAGCTGCTTGGCCTCTTCAACAGAGAACGGACGCACGTTGCATGTGATGACATAATCGGAATGGCGCAGAGCTGGATACCATGTAGCGAGCATAGTGCGATACTCCTCTGGGTATTGCGACTTGATTAGCCACTCGCGTCGGTCGGGTTCCGTTGCGTTGTCTTCGGCAATCTTCAGAATGGCGTTGCGGTTGTTGAGATTGCTCTCGCGGATGTATTTGCATAGTCCTTGCCAATCCTCGGCAGTCGACTTTACTGTGAACAGACGGTCGTCGAGCTTGACGAGCTGTCTGACGTAGTTCTTCAGCGTAGCCGCGCGGTTGGCAGCGAGATACTCGTTGTGCTTGTATGGAGCCTCGGGCGATGCGTAGCCGTGAATCTCGATGCTTGTGATTGTCATGTTGGCATCCTTCTTAATGATGTTGATAGTGTCGACAATCTTGGCAAGTTCGCGTGGGTTGTTGCGGTAATTGGGATGAAGTTCGGTGCGATCGACGGGGAAATCCACATAAGCACGGCCCGACATAGAGTAGGTTTTCTGCTCTACAGCCACCGGAGCGATGTAAGCCACCTTCGGCTGGCGCATCTTCTTGATCTGTTCGCTCTCCTGCTCGTCCACCTTTCCGCATCCGCAGAGGTCCTCTTTCATTACAATGTCGGCATTGCGCATCCAGTCGGCGTATTCGGTCTGTGCCTGATAGGAGAAGCTTTGGGTCTTGCCGTTCTTGCGAGTCACCGCCATTGCGTCGGGGTACTTGCGGTAGTCGCGGCGTTCGTACATCACCTTCTGCTTCGTACCGTTGATAACGATGGGCTGCAGAGCCACGCTGTTGTCGCCCGACTCGATAGTCGGCGTCAGAACCACGCGACGGTTGGCAGGCATATTGAGCTCGTCGAGGCAGAAGTCCATTCCTACGAAGAACTGGTTGTCAGCTCTTGTAGCCTTGATATTCTCCACCGCCACCTGACGGTTGAGAATCTTGGCCGACCGCTTCGTCTGTGCCGTCGCGTTGGCGGCACTTAAGACGAGGGCTGCTAATAATATAATGTAGTGTTTCATATATTGGAGTCTTTGTGTTAGTTAATAGAGTATGCAGTCGGTTTAGAACATGTATATAAGTTCGATGGCAGCCTTTGTGGGACCAACATAGTTCTTGTGTGCCTCGCCTTTCTTGTTGCCGCACGTCTTGCATTCAAACTTCTTGTAGTGGATGTAGTCGTAGCCTACACCGAGCGAGGTCTCCAGATTCCAATGCTTTGACAGTGGCCACTGGTAGCCGGCTGTGAGTCCGCCGCCTGCAAACCATCCTTCGTAGCGATGATCCTTGAATTCCTTGAGCAATCCGAACGGCATCTTGATACCTCCGGCGTTGAATTGTCCGCCCATAGCGTGCACACCGAGAAACCAACCGTTGAACGTCTGGCAGAACCAGTAGCGGTATTCCGGCTGGATTACCCAATGGCGTATGCTCTTATTGTCCTTGAATTTCCAGGGGTTGATGCCGTAGAATGCCTGGATAGTGTGTTTACGACCGGTCTGAAGTTCCAGTCCGATGTTCGGTGTAGTAGTGGCCCAATAGAGCACATTGGTCTTTAGTCCCAGTTGCTGGGCGTTAGCCGATACAGCCACGAGCAGAGCTACTATGAGCAGCCTCAATCTGTATGTTACGTGTTTAGCCATATTACTTTCTTTTTAAGTGTTCTAGTTTTGTGATGTTATTGTGTTAAAACTTATCGTCAAAGGTGGGGTGTCTTTTAGTCAAAGTCTGTTAGTTTTTTAAAAGAGGTTTGTTTAAACCTTAATTAAGTCTGTTTAGTTTGTGTTGTGATTTTACCCTTGTACTGTTATACGATTGCAAATTTAGAGATAAATTGTAATTGTCGCTTGTCAATTTAGTGTCCAAAATGCGCAAATCTGCATTTTTTTGTACATTTTATTAATGCTACATAGGAATAAGACAGCATTTTTTCGTATTTCGTCACCTGATTTCAATATCGTAAAAAAGGATTTTTATCGTATGAAGGGGCGTGTTTTGATTATGAAGGGGTGTATATATATAATAATGTCAATTTCTCTGTCGGTAGACCGAAGGGGGCATACCCTCCATCTGCTTGAATATTCTCGACATCGAGGCGAGGTCGGCAAAGCCCATACGATAGGCTATATCGCTGAGCGGAAGCGTACGGTTGGCGAGTAGCGCAACCTTGGTCTCCTGCACTTTCAGATAGTTTATCCATGAGTTGAAGTTGCGTCCCTTCACGTTGTTGATATAGTTGGAGAGCAGTCGGACGTTGAGCCCCATCTCTTCAGCCACCTGCGTGATGGTGATGCTCTCCTTCAGATAGGGCTTGTCGTCGCGTAGGGTCCACTCATTCACGATATTGTCGATAGAGTTGGGGTCGGATTTGGGTTGCTGGGTGTCTGTCTCGTCGTTCTTTTCTATCTGGCTTATAGCGTAATAGGGTATGCCCCGTTCGTGGTAACGCAGTACTTTCGCTACTTGTGCTTGTATTTCTGCCTCGGGGTAGGGGTCTTCGGCGGTAATGGCGCGCTGTAGTGGAATCTTGTCGGTGGCAAATGCCGGACTGATATTCCAATAGATTTCGCGGCACATGATGAAAGCCATGCTGTTGGCGATAACAATCAGCGAGAGAAGCCAAAGCACGATGGAATCCATCATGGGCGTGGAAATGCACATGTCCACAATATCTATTATATAATATGTAACCATTGAGATGACAACGGCTATGAGCCAGCGGCTCTGGCTGCGGCTTTTGCCAGAGCAATAGTTGTCGATATGCTCCTTGAAGCGTATTATCTGCTGGTTGACCGACTTAAGAATGTAAATGAATTCGACCACGAACACCGCATAAAGCGCATAGCACGTGATGGCGGCGGGCGTAGTTGTGATGAATTCGTTGTATGCCCTGGCGGAGAAAGTGAAGCCGTAGTCGGGGATGAACAATAATATATGTATAAGCCACACGAGCAGTACGGGCGAGATGAAGAGTATGGCTGTACGCAGCTTGGGCTGCTTGCCGTGCAGCAGATATATGATGGCTGTCATGTCGATGCATATCGAGAAGTACATGAACAGCGGTCCGGTGAAGTGGTCGAGCGCCAGATGAGGCACCTCGTTGACAATGCGCACGGTGTACAGCAGACTTGCCAGTCCCTCGATAAAGGCCGACGCAGCAAGGCACAATCGTGTCTTAATGTATGAGTCTATCTTCCCCTCCTTGTCCTTTCTTAAAGGTGTGAGCAGGAAGAGTGTTCCAATTGTGGCGCATACGGCGCAGTTGAAAACGTATGCGATTAGCGAATATAAGTCCATTGTCATTGCGGTTAATTTGGCTTTTAAGTACATGCAAAGGTACTAAAAAGCCTACGCTTTGTCAATAATGTTTGTCGTTTTTTTACCTAAAATTGACAAATTGCATTTTCTGCGCGTGTTTTTGCAAAACGTAGTTACAGACTCTCCACATACTCGTAGAGCTGCTTGTAGAACGGGTGGCGGGTCATTGTGGCGGCTGAGCCGAGGATGATGAGCTTCATTCGGGCGCGTGTTATGGCAACGTTCATGCGACGCAGGTCGCGCAGGAATCCTATGTCGCCGCCGTCGTTGTCGCGCACCAGCGATATGAGCACGATGTCGCGCTCCTGACCCTGAAATCCGTCGACAGTGTTGACGGTGATGAGCCGGCGGTAGGGACGAAGTCGCTCGCTCTGGCGTATCATCTTGCGTAGCAGCTGCACCTGTGCACGATAGGGCGAGATAATGCCCACATCGATAGACTCGTCGAGCACGCGCTGACGGCCAATCTTGTCGAAATAGTCGGCAAGGGTGGCGAGCGTAAGGTCGGCTTCGGCACGGTTGATGCGACCGAAGTTTTCGCCCACGAACTCCTCGCGGCCGTCGACATCGGTGGTGTCAACCCACATCATGGGGCGGTCGTAGTCGAGAATGCCACGTCCGCGCACCTCGGGAGCCGACTGCACGCGCGAGTTGTAGAAGTAGTCGCTTGAGAATCGCATTATTTGCTCGTTCATGCGATATTGCACCTCGAGCAGCGTCACCACCTCGGGCTTCTGCTCGGCGATGCGCTCCATGAGGGTTTTGCCCAGTCCGCCCTTAAGAGCCATGATGCTCTTCACGGTAGGCGGCAGCTGACAATGGTCGCCTGCCAGTATTACTCGTCCTGCCTTGCGTATGCCAATCCAGCATGCCGCTTCGAGAGCCTGAGCCGCCTCGTCTATAAATAAGGTGGAGTAGTGTTCGCCTTCGAGTACACGGTTGGCGCAACCGGTGAGTGTGCAGGCTATGACACGAGCCTCGCCGAAGAGCGACGAGCGTATGCGCAGCTCCAGTTCGGTGGCGCGGCTCTTCAGACGGTCCATCTTCTGGTGCCACGACTCGGTGCGTCCGCGTCGCTGCTGGCGCAGTTCGCGTATTGCCTTGCGTATGCTCCACAGCTGCGGATAGTCGGGATGAGCCTCGAAGCGTCGTTCGTAGGTGAACGACAGCATCTTGTCGTTGACGCGCGTAGGGTTGCCTATGCGCAGCACGGCAACACCACGGTCGACGAGTTTCTCCGAAATCCAGTCGACCGCCATGTTGCTCTGTGCACACACCAGCACCTGGCTCTCGCGTCGCAGCGTCTCGTATATAGCCTCGACGAGCGTCGTCGTCTTGCCCGTTCCGGGAGGACCGTGTACTATAGCCACGTCCTTTGCGCGCATCACTTCGCCCACGGCGTGCTGCTGCGAGGCGTTGAGCCACGGCAGAACGGGTGTGTCGAATGTGAAATGTGATGCTGGAGCCTTGGTATAGAATATGTCGCGCAGCGCTGCCAGGCGTCCCGTCTTGGCACGTATCACGCGGTCGAGAGCGTCAAACATCAATCGGTATGACGTCTCGTCGAAGAACAGCTGTATGCCCAGAGCCTCCTGGCGCTGCAGGTCGACAATGCGGCCCGAGTCGGGCAGCGCCACCACCATGCGGTCTTGCTCGGCATAGCTCACCGTAGCGGTGAACGACATGTAGTGTATGGCATCGTGTCCGGTGGCGTCGCGCTTCATCGTGAAGAAGCATACGGGTCTTCCGGGCTCGAAGTTGTGCTCAATGTCCGACCCCGGCTGTCGTGTCACCTCCACAACCATCTGGTTGAGCGAGTTGTAATAGTTGCGCCCTATGCTCACGGGAAACCATGCATCGCCCCGTCGTGTCTTGCGTTCGATGCCCATTGACTGTGTCTGTTTACGAAATTCCTCCTTCTCGTGATTGTATTCAATCTCGAGAAGGAGGCGCTGCTGTTGTAGTTGGAGTATAGGGTTGTTCATTGTCTATTTTCTGTATATCCTGATAGTGTTTCCGTCGTATATCTGCTGGCTGTGCAGGCGGGCGCAGTCGGGCAGTTGCGGGGCGCGTGTGCCGGCGGCTACGGTGATGGGTGCCGTCTCGATGCGTATCTCGTCCCACGCTCCGGCTGCTATGAACGAGTTGAGAGTGGCTGCTCCGCCCTCAACGATGAGCCACTGGCAGCGCTCGTCGTAGAGCCATGCGAGCAGTTGCGGCACTACGGGACGGCTGAAGTCGAGCCCCTCGAATGCCGGACGTCGGCTGTCGATGACGATGCGTCGGGGCGATGGTCCTGCCCAAAGGCGTGTGTTGAGCTGCGGATGTTCGCGTTCGTCGGTAGTGCGGCCCACGAGTATGGCGTCTGCCTGGGCGCGCATGCGGTGCGAAAGCATCTTGGTGAAGGGGGTGGATATGGCAAGCGCACGGCCGTCGTCGTCGATGAAGTGGTTGGCTGTCTCTGCCCACTTGAGCGTAATGTAGGGTCGGTGGTGCTCGTTGAAGGTGATGAATCGGCGGTTGAGTTCGCGGCATTCGTCGTCGAGGACGCCCACGGTTACCTCTATGCCGGCATCGCGCAGCTTCTGTATTCCGCGTCCGTGCACCTTGGCAAAGGGGTCGACACATCCCACCACGCATCGCTTTACACCTTTCTTTATTATAAGGTCGGCGCACGGCGGAGTCTTGCCGTAGTGCGAGCACGGCTCAAGGCTGACGTAAATGGTGGCGTCGCTGAGCAGCGGTTCGTCCTCGGGGCGTACCGATGCGAATGCGTTCACCTCGGCATGTGGCCCGCCGCAGCGACGGTGGTAGCCCTCGCCTATGATGCGTCCGTCGCCTGAAACGATGACTGCACCTACCATCGGATTGGGCTTGGCGCCCATTATGCCGCAGCCGGCAAGTTGCAGACAGCGGCGCATGTATTGTTCGTCGGTCATTGTTTTTTTCTTCGTTGAAAAAAAGAGATGTTGAGGTGTTGGGATGTTGAAGCAACACTAATCGAGCCTAAGCTTCGATTAGTGTTGCTTCATCTCCCTTCCACGCTTCGAAATAGGGCGGTTCGTCGCGCAGTGAGATGTCGTCGTAGATGAAGTCAGCCACTACAGTCTCCTTACCGTCGGGCAGGATCAGACCCATTTTGCCGTCGCGCTGTGCTATGACGGGCAGCGTGCGCAGGTCGTCGACATAGACGTATGGCGTGCGCAGGAAGTCGTAGTGTGCAGGGATGAGTATGTTGCCCTGATGGTCCTTGATGCCGAAGCGTCCGTCTTCTTCGAACACTTCGTGATACTGCTCGTACTTCTCGCGAATGCGGTTGAGGTAGAACACCATCTTGCGCTTGTTGTTGACAAGCTCGATAAGGTAGGCGAACGTGTCGCAGTAGTTGGCCATGGCACGTGCAAGCACCACCTTGAAGTCGAGTCCAGATAGCACTTTGCGGTTTAGGTCGATGTAGCGTGCTATGGCCTTCTCCTTCTCCTCCACGGTGAGTGTGGCGAGCTGCTCCTCAAACTTGAGCATGATGGTCTTCGAACCTTTCATCGCCTTGATGTAGCGGTGAATCTGTCGTGCCATTTCGTCGCACACAAACTTGTCGATACGTTCCAGTTCGATACTGTCGACGTAGGTCTCTTCGAAGTTCTCTTGTGTTATTTTCTTTTCCATAGCGTTTTCTAGGTTTACTGTTAGGATTTTATCCAAAAGTACGACATTTTTGTGAAACCTCAAAGAAAATGCCGTGATTTTTGCGTTTTAAGTGTTTCAAGGCGGAATATTATTGCTAACTTTGCCAATGGGTAGAATACAGGGGCTGCACAAAAGGACTCCTTTTACCCTGCAAAAGGACTCGTTTTGGAGCGCAAAAGGACTCCTTTTACTCTGCAAAAGGACTCGTTTTGGAAGGCAAAAGGACCCCTTTCGGAGGAGGCGGGTGTTTTATCCTCCCCTATATATATAATAAGGTGTAGGCGGAGACGGAAAAAGAGAATTCAGAACTAAATAAAATAACTAAAACAAAAATTATGAAGAAACTTATCTTTTCGGTACTTTTGTGCTGCGTAGCCATCGTGGCAAGCGCACAGGTACAGCGTCCGAAGCTGGTGGTAGGCATCGTTATCGACCAGATGCGTTGGGACTATCTCTACTACTATTACGACAAGTTCGGCGAGGGCGGAATGAAGCGTCTCATCAATGAGGGATTCTCGTGCGACAACCAGATGCTCAACTACGTGCCTACCGTAACGGGTGTGGGACACGCCAGCATCTATACTGGAGCCGGACCTGCCACTAGCGGCATCGCCTCGAACGACTTCCGCGACGGCGACAAGATGGTTTACTGCTGCGACGACCCCTCGGTGCAGGGCGTAGGCACTACGTCGAAGTCGGCACAGATGTCGCCCCACTACATGCTCGGCACCACTATAGGCGACATGCTGCGCCAGGCTACCGACTTCAAGGCCAAGGTTTTCGGTGTGGCCATAAAGGACCGTGCAGCCATACTGCCTGCGGGCCACTCTGCCAACGGCGCTTTCTGGTATGACAAGAGCGTGGCTGGATTTGTCACCAGCTCGTACTATATGGACAAGTTGCCCGACTATGTGGTGAAGTTCAACAAGCAGAACACCATGAAGAAGGGCTACGACCCGAAGGTACATGCCGACGGTGTGACCGTGACATTCGACATGGCTGAGGCAATAATGAAGGCCGAGAAGCTCGGACAGAACGGTACTACCGACATGCTCTGCGTAAGCATCTCGTCGACCGACGCCATCTCGCACCAGACAGGTACTTGGTGCTCGCCGGGCAAGGAGAACGAAGAGGTGTTCCTCACGCTCGACCGCGACATCAAGAAGTTCTTCGATGCTCTCGACGCGCAGGTGGGCAAGGACGGCTATCTGCTCTTCCTCACTGCCGACCACGCCGGAACCCACAACCCCAACACACAGCGCGAGCACAAGCTCGTGGGCGGTTCGTGGGACAAGACGGCTACGCTGCGCCAGGTGAACGAGGCTCTGTCGAAGAAGTTCGGCGTTGAGGGCAAGTACTTCAATGCCTCAGTAGGCTTCAGCCTCTATCTCGACCACGCCTTCCTTGCACAGAACAATCTCGACATCGAGGCTGTCAAGGCAGCTGCCATAGCCGAACTCAAGAAGGTGCCCGAACTCATCACAGCCGTAGACTACGAAAAGGCAGCCGTGGCAGCGCTGCCGCAGTGGATACGCGAGCGCATCATCAACGGATACTATAAAGGCCGTTCGGGCGACATCTACGCCGTAGCCAAGGCCAACTACTTCGACTGGGCAGTGAAGCCCGGATTCTACGGCTCTACACACGGCTCATGGAACCCCGCCGACACACACATCCCACTCATCTTCATGGGATGGAACGTAAAGCCCGGCAAGACCACACGACTGACCACTATGGTGGACGTCGCACCCACAGTATGCGCCATGCTGCACGTGCAGGCACCCGATGCATCAACCGGAAATCCGATTGTTGAAGTGGTGGACCAGAAGTAAATAATGTAAGCAGTACGCCCCGAAGGGGCATATGCACATAGGAGAGTCAAAAATCAATTATACGGGCTGAAAGCCCAATAAGCACATAGCCCAGGGCAACGCCCTGGGTGTATGTGACACCCCCAACGCCCCGAAGGGGCAGAAGCATTACATATATGGCACAATCATTATGTAAAATATACATACATCTGATATTTCACATCAAAACCACTAGTCCACAGATACGTGAAGAAGATATAAATCGTGTACATTCCTATATAGGTAAATTGGTAAATGCAACTGGATGTAAAGAAATATGTGCAGGAGGAGTGGGTGACCATATACATTTATTATTTCTTTTATCACGAGAGGCTAACGTTTCTAAAGTGGTGGAAGAGGTTAAACGTAACAGTAGTCGTTGGTTGAAGACATTGGGTTCATATTATCATTGTTTTTCGTGGCAAGGTGGATATGCAGCATTTTCTGTTAGTCAATCGGTTGTAGGCAAGACGTTACAATATATTAGACAGCAACATGAACATCATATGAAGCATACTTTTGCTGACGAATACAGAGAATTTTTGAAGTTGTATAATGTGGAATATGACGAAAGGTATGTTTTTGTTGACTGATACCATTGCGCCCTGTAAAGGCAAAAGCATTGGCAATTAATGCTTTTGCCCTTACAGGGCGCATTGTTTGTATCTGTTTACCCAGGGCGCTGCCCTGGGCTATGTGCTTATGCCCCTTCGGGGCGTATTACTACTTTGGCATATAGCACACGCTCAGTGTGCTTGTCGGTTTTTTAGTCCGTCGTTTAAATCTTTCCTCCGTAGCACAGGTCGCCGGCATCGCCGAAGCCCGGTACGATGTACTTGTGCTCGTTGAGACCCTCGTCTACGGCAGCACACCAGATGGTAGTGTCCTCGGGGAATGTCTTGCGTATGTGCTCAATGCCTTCGGGCGCTGCCATTACGCAAACCACATGCACCTTCTTGGGAGTGCCCTTGGTGAGCAGAGCTTTGTAGCCCAACTCCATAGAGCCGCCAGTAGCGAGCATCGGGTCGACGATGAGCAGAGTGGCGTCGTTGAGGTCGGGAGTGGCAAGATACTCCACATGGATGCCAACCTTGGTGTGAGCCTCGTCCTCATACTCGCGGAATGCCGAAACAAAGGCATTGCCAGCGTGGTCGAAGATGTTGAGGAAGCCCTGATGGAAAGGCAGACCGGCACGGAAAATGGTGCCGAGCACCAGCTTGTCGGTAGGCACATTCACCTTGGCAACGCCAAGCGGAGTCTGTATGTCGCGCTCCTCATAGTCGAATGTCTTGCTCAGCTCGTAGGCGATGAGTTCGCCTACACGCATGATGTTGTTGCGGAACAACAGACGGTTCTTCTGATAGTCCTTGTCGCGCATCTCCGACATATACTTGTTAATGATAGAGTTGCTCTTGCTGAAATCAATTACTTTCATATTGTTCGTTTGTTTTTTAAATTCTCACAAAATTACAAATAAAATCCAGTATCATCACGATGCCTACCCTTGCAGACCGCACACAACATGTTACATTTCTATTTCTTTAACAAAAGTAGCTCTAACTGTAGGACGCCATAGCCTCCTTATGATGCCCCGTAAATTACCAAATTGTAAACTGCAAATGGCAATATATGACTACATGTTCGGTTTTGCGAAATTTTAACAAAAAAAATATTGAACACACGCAAATTTTGTCACCGATAAATATTGTTATCTTATAGTTTTTTCATAACTTTGCCGATGTAAATATAAGAGCGGCCAAATCCCCCGCAACGATTTACACCTATTTATATAAAGGACAATGAAAGTCGCCTGCACAGAAGCAACGGCCCCGATCAGGCAATAGTGGAGTCAGGCCATGGAAGTTGATTCTATATTCACATCTAAATAATATTTTTCAAAAATGGCAAAGTTAGATTTGACACAGTACGGAATTACTGGTTCTACAGTAATCGCTCACAATCCGTCTTATGAGAAGTTGTTCGAAGAGGAAACAAAGGCTGGTCTCGAAGGTTTCGAGGTAGGTAAGCAGACTGAACTCGGTGCTGTCGACGTAATGACAGGTATCTACACCGGTCGTTCACCTAAGGACAAGTACATCGTAATGGACGAGAACTCTAAGGACACTGTATGGTGGACAACAGAGGAATATAAGAATGACAATCACCCGATGTCTGAAGAGGTTTGGGCAACGGTTAAGGATATCGCCAAGAAGGAGCTTTGCAACAAGAACCTCTATGTAGTAGACGGTTTCTGCGGAGCTAACAAGGATACACGTATGGCTGTTCGTTTCATCGTTGAGGTTGCATGGCAGGCTCACTTCGTAACAAACATGTTCATCCGTCCTACAGCTGAGGAGTTTGAGTCTTTCGAGCCTGACTTCGTTGTTTACAACGCATCTAAGGCTAAGGTAGAGAACTACAAGGAGCTCGGTCTGCACTCAGAGACTTGCGTTGCCTTCAACGTAACTTCTAAGGAGCAGGTTATTATCAACACATGGTACGGTGGTGAGATGAAGAAGGGTATGTTCTCAATGATGAACTACTTCCTCCCGCTCAAGGGCATGGCTTCTATGCACTGCTCTGCTAACTGCGACAAGAACGGTGAGAACACAGCTATCTTCTTCGGCCTCTCTGGTACAGGTAAGACCACTCTTTCTACCGACCCGAAGCGTCTCCTCATCGGCGACGACGAGCACGGATGGGACGACAACGGCGTATTCAACTTCGAGGGTGGCTGCTATGCTAAGGTTATCAACCTCGACAAGGAGTCTGAGCCCGATATCTACAACGCTATCCGTCGCGACGCTCTCCTCGAGAACGTAACTGTTGACGCTAATGGCAAGATCGACTTCGCTGACAAGAGCGTTACAGAGAACACACGTGTTTCTTACCCGATCTTCCACATCAACAACATCAAGGAGGGTTCTTCTGCACCAGCTGCTAAGCAGGTTATCTTCCTCTCAGCTGACGCATTCGGTGTACTGCCTCCAGTATCTATCCTGACTCCGGAGCAGACTCAGTACTACTTCCTCTCAGGCTTCACAGCTAAGTTGGCAGGTACAGAGCGTGGCATCACAGAGCCGACTCCGACATTCTCAGCTTGCTTCGGTCAGGCATTCCTTGAGTTGCACCCGACAAAGTACGCTCAGGAGCTCGTTAAGAAGATGGAGAAGAACAACGCTAAGGCTTACCTCGTTAACACTGGTTGGAACGGTACTGGCAAGCGTATCTCTATCCGCGACACACGTGGTATCATCGACGCTATCTTGAGCGGCGACATCGACAAGGCTCCTACAAAGCAGATCCCAATGTTCGACTTCAAGGTTCCGACAGAACTTCCTGGTGTAGCTACTGAGATTCTTGATCCGCGCGACACTTACGCTGAGGCTTCTCAGTGGGAGGAGAAGGCTAAGGACCTCGCTGCTCGCTTCATCAAGAACTTCGCTAAGTACACAAACAATGAGGCTGGTAAGGCTCTTGTAGCTGCTGGTCCTCAGCTCTAATCTTTCAGACAAAGATAAAGACTAAATAAGAAAGGTCTGTTTCCCGTCAATGGGAGACAGACCTTTTTTTTTGGTGCCTGTAGTGTGGAATTTGTTGGTTTTCCGTTTTTTATTTATATCTTTGCGAGTCGAAATAACAATTATCAGAAGCGTATGAATGATTTTGAGCGTCTTTTCAGCAGACTCTATCCACGGGTGAAGCAGTTTGCCATGCAGCTATTGAAGCATGAGGACGAGGCAGAAGATGTTGCACAGAATGTCTTCGCTAAGCTGTGGCTTATGCCAGAGAAGTGGAGCGAGGACAATGTTGACAGTTATGTCTTCGTGATGACGCGCAATCATGTACTCAACGTAATCCGCTATCGCAAAATACACGAAATTGGGGGGGTAGAGTGTGACGACAACGCAGACGCAACCCTGCCTGCCGAACTGGGTGCAGACGATCCGCTGTATTATGAGGAGGCATTGCTGCTGATGCGCCTTACGCTCGACCGTATGCCCGAACGCCGCCGCCAGATATTTGAGATGAGCCGTATGCAGGGACTGTCCAATGCCGAGATAGCCGAGCAATTGCAGCTGTCAGTACGCACCGTAGAACATCAGATATATCTCGCATTGAAAGAGCTTAAGAAGACTATGCTGCTCTTCGTTTTGCTCGCCGGAATATAAGCAATCAGCGGCAAAAACATAAAAAATCAAGAAAAACACATTTTTTTTATTTTTTCCTTAAGTAGTCCTTGTCCTACATGTGTGTTATATATGTATGACAGAGACAAATGGTACACATAAATATATAAATAGCATAATGCGCCTCTTCGCCCACGGCGACTTTGGTAGCTCTGCCACCAACCATTTCCATAAGTGGTTGGCTGATGACAAACACCGTGAAGAAAAGGATGCTGCAATGGAGCAGCTTTGGGACGAGACGGCATTCACCTCTACCAATATCAACCAAAAGCAGACTGACGATGCTTACGCCCAGTTGTGTGCCTCTGTAGGTATCGGTCAGCAAAACAACGGAATGGACATTCCGGCAGAAGCTATCGACCGTCGCCGTATCAAGGCAGTACGCTGGTTGCGTTTCTGGCAGTCGGCAGCAGCAGTGTTTGTCATTGTGATAGGAATGTTGGGCTATATGCTTTACAATGCCGACACACAAGGCTCCGACCTTCTGCAAAGCCACACCCCCGTAGCCCAGACCCGACAGATGGTGTTGCCCGACGGCACCGTAGTGAAGCTCAACTCATGCAGTGCGTTGCTCTATCCCAACCGCTTCGACGGCCACACACGTAGCGTATACCTGATGGGCGAAGCAAGCTTCAAGGTGGCTCACGACAAGGAGCATCCATTCATCGTCAAGACCAACGACATGCAGGTGACAGCACTTGGCACTGAGTTTAACGTGTCGGCTTATCCCGACGACCGCAAGGTGGAGTCGACGCTCATAGAAGGTAGTGTCAAGGTAGACTGCAACGACATGCACAGCAGTGTGATATTGAAGCCCGGACAGATGATGGCATACAATCGTGACACCCATAAGTATGAGGTGATGACACCCAATATAGCCGACATTACGGCATGGCAACGAGGCGAGGTGGTGCTTAAGGAGAAGACGCTGGCACAGATATTCTCCATACTTGAGCGCAAATATCCGTACTCGTTCCACTACAGTATGCACCGCATCGGCAACGACCGATACACCCTCCACTTCCCCGACAACGCTCCGATAAAGGACGTTATGGACGTGATAGTACGCGTCACGGGCAAGCACACCTATCGAATAGATGGCGACAACTGCTACTTCTACAACAAGTAATGTCGTGAGACATACTCTGATTTAATGAAAGACTAATTTACACCCCTATATTTACCCTGCCTAAAAATTTACGATAGAATTAAACCTATATTATAAACTAATAGTACTAACAATGAGTAAAAGACAACGAACAGTGGCCATGGTCTTAAGGACTATGTGCTTCTCGGCGCTGCTGCTGGCTTCGCAGACAGCAGCAATGGCACAAAGCCGAGCACGTGTCACAATCAAGAAGAGCAACACGACCATTGTGGAAGCTCTCAAGCAAATCGAGAAACAGACAGGTATGTTTGCAGAGTACAACCATACCCAGTTGAACAAAAAGCCTGGCATCAACGTCAACCTGCATAACGCAACGGTTGACGAGGCACTGCAAAGAGTGCTTAGTGGTAGCGGATTCAGCTACCAGATAAAGGGCGACCAAATCATCATCGTTCCCGCTGGTGCCACCGAAAAGCAGCGCACCAACGGAGCAAAACAGCAAAACGGCAAGAAACAGCGCATTCAGGGACGCGTGCTCGACAAGGACGGCATGCCTCTTATCGGCGTGAGTGTACGCACTGAGGGTGCGGGCAACGAAGGAACTGTTACCGATATGGACGGTAACTTCTCGTTTGAGGGTACCGCCGGACGCCATATCGTGGTGTCGTACATCGGTTACAAGAACCAGACACTGAAGGCTGGCGAGAACATGAACGTAGTATTGCAGGAGGACTCAAAGCTTCTGGGCGACGTTGTGGTGACAGCCCTCGGTATCAAGCGCGAACAGAAAGCCCTTTCGTACAATGTGCAACAGCTCAAGGGCGACGAACTCAACAACGTAAAGGATGCCAACTTTGCCAACTCGCTCGTTGGTAAGGTTGCAGGTGTGCAGATTAACAGCGGTGCGTCGGGTGCCGGTGGTAGTGTGCGCGTAGTTATGCGTGGTGCTAAGTCAATCGAAAAAGACAACAACGTGTTGTACGTAATTGATGGTATACCTATGTATAACCACTCGTTTGGCGGTACTGGTGGTTCTTATGCTCAACAGACGGGTTCTGAAAGTTCGGCCGATATCAACCCCGAAGATATCGAATCGATAAATATGCTTACGGGTCCTTCGGCTGCAGCCCTTTATGGTAGTGACGCTGCCAACGGTGCTGTCATTATCAACACCAAGCGTGGAGCCAAAGACCGCACTACAGTGACCGTATCGAACAGCACTATGTTCTCTAAAGCTACTATGCTGCCAGAGACACAGAGCAAATATGGCACAAGCACAGGACTGATGAACTGGGGCGCTGAGGTGAACAGCGACTTCGATCCTGCCAAATTCTTCAATACTGGTTCGAGCATTATCAACTCGGTAGCACTTTCTACCGGCAACAGCAAAAACCAGACATACATTTCGGCTTCTACTACAAATACACAGGGTATTATTGTAGGCAACAAGTACGACCGTTACAACTTCACAGCACGCAACACTACATCGTTGCTCGACGACAAACTTGTAATCGACTTCGGTGCAAGCTATATCCTGCAGAAAGACCAGAACATGGTTTCGCAGGGTAAGTACTACAACCCGTTGCCCGCACTGTATCTGTTCCCACGCAGCGACAATTTTGACGAAGTGCGCAACTTTGAGCGTTGGGATCCGGTGCTGGGATACAATACACAATACTGGCCATACGGTGAGGGTGCACATTCGCTGCAGAACCCGTACTGGATACAGAAGCGCATGAACCGCACTACAGACAAGACACGCTATATGTTCAACGCATCGGTGAAGTACAACATCTTCGACTGGATGAATGTGACCGGACGTGTACGTGTGGATAACTCAGAATATCGCATACGTAACAAGATGTATGCATCGACCCTCACTACATTCTGCGACTCGAACGGTGGATATGAGGATCAGACTCAGCACGACAAGTCGGTATACGGCGATATCATGCTCAACATTAACAAGACATTGTTCAACGACTACTCGGTAGCTGCCAATATCGGTGCTTCTATCAACGACCAGCGTTTTGAGGCGGCTGGCGGTGCCGGCAACCTCCTGCTCACCAACCATTTCGCAATGAACAATATCAACTATGAGAGCAAGTATAAACCGATACAGAGTGGATGGCACGACCAGACACAGTCGATTTTCGCTTCGCTCGAATTAGGCTACAAGAGCATGCTCTACCTTACAATGACAGGACGTAACGACTGGGCATCGCAGTTGGCATTCTCTAATCAGTCATCGTTTTTCTACCCGTCGGTAGGTATGTCGGCTGTAGTTTCGAACATGGTGAAGATGCCGAAGGGTATCGACTTCCTCAAGGTGCGTGCTTCGTACTCGAAGGTGGCATCTGCATTCAGCCGTTTCCTCTCTAATCCGAGCTATACATACAACAACCAGACACACCAGTGGCAGAAGCCTAACACGGCTCCGCTCGAAAATATGAAGCCTGAGGACACTAAGTCGTGGGAGCTCGGTTTGAACGCCAAGTTCCTCAACAACACTATAAACTTCGACCTCACTCTCTATCGTTCGAACACTTATCATCAGACTATCTACGCTGCATCAAGCTCAAGTTCGCTCTACAATCGCAAGATAGAGCAGACTGGTAATATCCAGAACCAGGGTATAGAGCTGGCTGTTGGATATAACAACCAGTGGGGCAAGCTGGGCGTACAGTCGAACCTGACATACACCATCAACCAGAACCGTATCAAGCAGTTGTCGCCCGACAGCCGCAACAACAAGGGTATCCCCGAAATACAGAAGGACTATCTCGGCGCAAGCTCGGTAGCTCCTCAGGTAATACTGTACGAGGGCGGCTCGATGAGCGATATATACATCAAGCACGAACTGGCACGCGACAACAACGGTGCGATACTCCTTGACAAGAACGGCAACCTCTCAATGATGGAAACAGAGCCACGCAAGGCAGGCAGTCTGGCACCTAAGTACAACTTGGGATGGAGCAACACTATCAAATATGACGGATTGTCGCTCGGATTCGTACTCACAGCACGTGTAGGCGGACTTTGCTATTCGGCAACACAGGGTATTCTCGACTACTATGGAGCATCGCAGGCTACTGCTGACGCTCGCGACGCTGGCGGTATAGCTATTAACAATGGTACTGTACCAGCGCAGAACTACTATCAGACCATTTCATCGGCTGAAGGCGGATATGGAGCCTACTATCTGTACAGCGCTACCAACGTACGTTTGCAGGAACTGAGTCTGTCGTACGACCTGCCTAAGCGCTGGTTCGGTGGAAAGATGCGCGCTTCTGTAGGATTTGTGGCACGCAACCTTTGGATGATTTACTGCAAGGCACCGTTCGACCCCGAACTCTCAGGAGCCACAAGCAGCACATATTATCAGGGTGTGGACTACTTCATGCAGCCCTCAACGAGAAACTTCGGATTCAACGTGAAATTACAATTCTAAAAAACGAACACTACAATGAAACATATAAATAAGGTGGTATTGTCTGTTGTTCTCGGCGCTTCGGCTCTGACGGCATGTACAGACAATTTCGAGAAATACAACTCCGACCCATACGCTATATATAAGGCCGACCCGTCAGTACTGCTGCCGGCAATGATTGAACCGGTGATGTATGTACAGCAGAACAACTCACAGATGATAGACCAGATGGTTGGTGCACTCGGTGGATACATGACATGTTCAAACCGTTGGGGTGGACAGAATTTCGACACATACAATGCGTCGGATGGATGGAACGCTATTCCGTTCAACACCACATACGAGAACCTCGTGAACATCTTTGACGTAGAGAAGGCTACAAACAAGGCCGGTCACTACTATGCTATGGCTTTGCTGCTCAAGGCTTCGGCTCTGATGCGTGTAGCCGATTGCTATGGTGGTATTCCGTACAGCTCGGTTGCCAATAATTCTTTCCGCACTGGCTACGATACACCAGAGGAAACATACAAGAACATTATTGCAGATCTACGTCAGTCTGCTACGATACTCTATCAGTACTCAGTGGCTTATCCTGCCAGCCGTCCGCTTGGTAACGCTGATCCTATTTATCAAGGAGATTATGCGATGTGGGCACGTCTTGCAAACTCGCTTGCTCTGCGCGCTGCTATTCGTACAGACGACCGCCAGGCTGCTGAGGAAGTATGCGAGAGCCCTGCCGGACTGATTGAAAACAACAGCCAGAATGCTCTTGTGGATCCAGGTGTTCAGGGCAACCCTTATCAGCTGGCTTCGGCAAGCTGGGGCGACTTGCGTATAAGCTCATCTATCGTCGACTATATGCAGGGTTACAACGATCCGCGTATGGCGTCTTACTTCACCAAGTCATCTTTTGACGCAACACGCTACATTGGTATGCGTAGCGGTGAGGCAGGATTTGACAAGGCTGCGGTGAGCGGCTACTCACAAATTAATGCTACTGCATCGACAAAGATGCCGGTGTGTCTGGCTGCGGAAGTTTGTTTCCTGCGTGCAGAGGGTGCGCTGAAGGGATGGAACATGGGCGGATCAGCTCAGGAATTCTATGAGCGTGGCATACGTTTGTCGATGGAGCAGTATGGTGTAGATGCTACGACAATAGAGGCGTATATAGTTGACGACACGCATACCCCCGAAGGTCATGCAAACGATCCGCGCGGTTCAAAATACAATTACAACCGACAGACTAAGGTAAAGGTTAAGTGGAGTGCAGACAACAGCCAGCAGAATCTGGAGCGTATCATCACACAGAAGTGGATTGCCAACTTCCCACTCGGACTTGAGGCTTGGGCTGAGTATCGTCGTACCGGATATCCGGAACTGGCTCCTGCCATCAGCAACCTGAATCAGTCGGTAATCACCGATATGCAGCGCGGTATGCGCCGTCTGCGTTATCCGTATACAGAGCGCGACCTCAATCGCGAGAACTACGACAAGGCAGTACAGCAGCTCGGTGGTGCGGACAATGAGGCTACCGATTTGTTCTGGGCTAAAAAGAAGTAAAAAACTAACAACGTAAACCAATTATGAAAAAGATATTCTACTGCCTCACGGCTGCTCTTGCTATGGCTTTCGCCTCATGCAGCGACTGGACTGAACCAGAGGCCAAACAAATGACACGCTATAACAACACCGAAATAGCGAAGACAGAGACTTATTATAAGGCTCTGCGTGACTGGAAGAAGACCAAACACTCTATCACCTTCGGATGGTATGGAGGATGGAGCGACCCTGCAGCTTCAACTGCCAACATGCTCTCGGGTATTCCCGACTCGATGGACGTTGTATCATTGTGGGACGGAGCTACCAACCTGTCGGAAGGTAAGCGTAAGGACCTTGAATTTGTACAGAAGGTGAAGGGCACAAAGATTGTGATGTGTAGCTTCACAAAATGGGTGGGCGACGGTGTTACTCCTGCTGAGTATAATGAGTCGACCGAAAAGCGCCACGAGTTCTGGGGCTGGAAAGACGGCGATCAGGAGTCTAAGGAGGCTGCCGTACGCAAGTATGCACAGGCATTCCTCGACACAATTGCCAAGTACAACTACGACGGCTTTGACATCGACTACGAGCCTCACTATGGCTATGGTGGCGAGTTGGCAAGCAGCCAAGATTTGATGAAGGTATTTATCCTTGAATTGGCTAAGGAACTTGGCCCGATGTCGCCAAATCCGGAGAAACTTCTTATTGTGGATGGTGAACCTGAGTTCTTGCACACCGAGTTGGGCCCATACTTGAGCTACTTCGTGATTCAGGCATATAAAAATTCTGAGGCAGGACTAGACGGTCGTTTGAATAAGGGTATCAACAAGTTTAATTCGGTGCTCGACGAGGAGACTATTACTAACCGTTACATTATGACCGAGAACCTTGAGAGTGCTATGGACTGCTTGGCTGGAGGTTATACTTTCAGAACACGTGATGGCAAGGAAGCTCCGTACAAGTCGCTTGAGGGCTTTGCACGTTGGCAGCCTCTCAATGGCTATCTTAAGGGTGGTTGCGGAGGCTATCATTTCGACGGTGAGGCTGCAAACACACCGGCTTACAAGTGGATGCGCAACGCTATTCAGGTGATGAATCCCGCTGTTATCAAATAATACGACCAAATACTAAAAAAATGAAAAAGATATTATTGACATTAATAGCCACCGTAGCCACGCTCACTGCGTGTAACGATGCCGATTATAAGATAATCGAAAACGGTGCATATATAAATGAAAGCCTTTCGGCTAAGAGCGCAAAGGTGATTATCACAGACGAGGGTGGTTTTACAGAAATAACACCATGTCTGTCAAGTGCCGCACCTAAGGACTGTAAGTTCCGACTTGAGGTAGACGAGAAGGTGCTGGAAGAGTATAACGAGAAGCAGAGTACGGGTTTTGTGACTTTGCCTGAAGGACAGTATGAGATACCCAACGAGATAATCATCAAGAAGGGCGAATATACTGCCGATCCAGTGAAGGTGAATATCAAGCCTCTTACAGAGGATATGATTGGCGAGACATATGCTTTGCCGTTGCGTCTCGTTAGTGAGGATGGTGCTGTTCTGTCTATGCCGCAGACAAGTGCTTTCGTTATTACTACTGAGGCTATTACTACTTCATCATTGCCACAGTTTAATGGCGGACCGATGTTGAAATCTGAAATGCCTAAGGGACCTGAAACTTATAATGAGTATACTATTGAGGTGAAGTTCCAGGTATCTAATACATACGATCGTGACCGTGCTGTATTCGTAAACCGTGGCGACTTAACCAATTTTGTATTGCTGCGCTTTGAAGACCCACAGAGATATGATGGCAATCATGAAGCACATTCGCTTGTGCAGATTGTAGGACGCAACCGTCTGTATATGAACCCTTCGTTCTCGTTCGTTCCTAATAAATGGCAGCACCTCGCACTGACATGTGATGGCTCGCAGTATAAGTTGTATATCAATGGTGCTTTTGCTGGTGTAAAGGATATCCCGTCAGGACCAACAACATTTGAGGCGTTCGAATGGTTTACAAAAGGTGATGATTCATGGAGTCATTGGGGTAATTGTACTATTCTTATGGCTGAGGCACGTGTTTGGTCGGTATGTCGTACAGAAGCTCAGATACAGAACAATATGGCTACAGTTAGTGCTAAGTCGAAGGGCTTGGAGGCTTATTGGCGCATGAATGATGGTACGGGCAATACTTTTGCTGACTGCACAGGTAACGGTCATACGTTAACAAGTGGAAATGCTTCAACTCCGAAATGGATTGAGGGTGTAAAGTCGACCGACGAAAGCACTCCATGGAAATAATGAACTTTAGATGCAACTTTAAAAGAAACAAGTTATGTTTAAATACATAAAGAACTATATACCCGTGGCAGCAGCATTGCTGTCACTGGGTATGCTTACCGCATGTAGCGATGACGACAACGTAGAGCAGGATGAGTGGACTGCCACATATGTATATATACAACGTACTGACTTTCTTGAGTCGGACTGTAAGACTTTTAATTTAAAGCATACTCCGCTTGAACTTACGGGTGAGAAGAGTATGGACTTTTCTGCCAAGGTACAAAAGCCTTCAAATTGCGATATAAGTGTTGACGTGATTATAGAAGGCAGTGATAAATTACCATCAACAAGTTATAGACTTGTTGATCGTGAGGGTAATGCTCTTGCTTCTAATACACTGACTATTAAGGCGGGACGGACATCGTCTGATACTGTACGTATGGTGCTCGAGGATTTATCACCATTGGCAAATATAGAGGAACAAGATGAGCAGAAAGGATGTATTAAGATAGACAAGATAACAACAGATGGTCATAACACCTTTATTGCTTCAAATCCAAAGATGACTCAAATCAACTTTTGTATTAACAAGGCTAAGAAGAAGTATATCTCAGTAGAAGATTTACCACAGGGTAGTGTTGAGATACCGTCGTCAAGTCTTACTCTTACATTAGATGGAAATACGCAGGGTTCTTCAGATGATTTGCTTGATAATAGTAATGGCACGTTTGTAGAATTTGATAGTGACGAAGATAAGGGCATTATGGTTGACCTTGGTGAGGAAAAGAAGGTGACGGCCATTCAGACAATTTATAAATCTTCATACTATGCATGTACTAATACTACAATAATGTATGCAGATGGATAGGAAAGGAAAGAGATTGGAACTATGGAAACATGGGGAGATACACAGACATTCAATCTCCTAGGAAAGCCCAAGGTACGTTATCTTTATATTAGATTGAATGAAAAGGCCAGTTATTGGTATTCTATCAAGATGACCATGTTGCATATATACACCGAATAAAATAAATAGATGGTAAATTTTGTATTAGAACTATGACACAGGTTTATAGTTAGATAAGATTGTAAATTTTTTTGGGGCGTATCCGGGCAGTGATGTCGGGATACGCTTTTTGTTTATCTGGCATATTAGCATCCAGTAAAAGCGTCGTATCATGCCATGATACGATCGTTTCAAGGCATGATACGGTCGTTTCATGGCATGATACGACTGTTTCAAGACACGCAACACTGCTTTACGAATGTAAAGGGATACGTAACTTTATTGGCATACGGCTTCTGCTTCCTGCACTTGTTCGGGATTGAAGTGTCGGTCGCCAGTTATTGTAATTCGTCGCATGTATCGGGCAGTGAAGCGGCAATAAGCCTGCTCGTCCATCTCGCCGCTACATATATACTCCATACCATTGATATATATATGCTCGCCACGTTGGCAACCACGCAACGTGACACGCACAAAGCCGTAGAAACCGGGTGAGAAGTCGTAGGTGATGGAACGGTCGGTGCGGTCGAAGAAGCGCGGACTTATAATTCTGCGCACCCGTACGGCATCATCGTTCAATACATTATATAATAGGTGGTTGTAGCCATATATGCTTTCAGCAGTTGTTCCGTAGTCTTTATTTACGCTGTGACGGCTTGTTTCTGTTGCTGTAACCGGTTGCCACATTGGCGTGATTATATCTCTGTAGAATGGAAATGATGCAGACTGGAGGCTCTTGTCTGTTAGTTCGCCATCGGTTGTTAGGCGCGTTGAGGCTGCGCAGTATGTCCATCCATCAACATCGCACGAAGCAAACGGAATATTGTTGCTGTATTTCCCGAAGAAACATACCGAGAGTTTTGGCGCACGCATAGTGGCTGTGGGTGCAAGAAGCAGGGCTATAGTATTGGAGTCGGTACGAAGAAAGCGTGTCACATCGAATGTAAAGGACACGGTAGGATGGTCTGCGTCGACGTGGCGGGGCATATAAAGCGCTGTGGACACGTTGCGACCGTTGACATAAAGAATGAAGCGTGAGTCAGTTGCAACGCACACAGAGGCGTGTTTTGGAGGGTTATGGGCAATGAATGTGCGACGAAACCATACACACGACGAGTCTGTAGATGATGGCGATGTCATCCACTCTGTGCCGAACTGCTGCGCATGGGCAGCTGTAAGAGATAACAGAAGAAGAATGAATGTATGGAATAGGCGCATGGAGTGGGGGGGAGTTGAGAGTTGAAAATTGAGAGTTGAGAGTTGAAGTTGAGAGTTGAAAGAAAAATGAGAGTTGAAAATTGAGAGTTGAGAGTTATGATTACTGACGATAAACGTCAAATATTAATGCATTACAGTCAATGCATATCATAACTTTCAACTCTCAATTTTCAACTCTCAACTTATACAAATACTACGCATCGATATTGGCGTAGGTAGCGTGTTCTTCGATAAACTTACGACGTGGCTCTACATCGTCGCCCATAAGCATAGAGAATATCTCGTCGGCTTCGGCTGCATTTTCGATGGTAACCTGCTTGAGCAGTCGTGTCTGCGGGTCCATTGTGGTCTCCCAAAGCTGCTCGGGGTTCATCTCACCAAGACCTTTATAGCGCTGTGTGTGTACTGACTTGCCGTCCTCAACACCACCGGCGTACTTGTCGAGGAATGCCTGGCGCTGCTGCTCGGTGTAGCAATATTCCTTCACCTTGTTCTTGTAGGTGCAGAGGTAGAGCGGCGGGTTGGCTATGTAGAGGTGGCCTTCCTGGATTACCTTTGGCATGAAGCGATAGAAGAGTGTCATGATGAGCGTGTCGATGTGTGAACCATCGACGTCGGCATCGGTCATGATGATAATCTTGTCGTAGCGCAGCTTGTCGATATTGGCTTCCTTGTCCTCCTCGCCGTCAACGCCGAAGCGTACGCCGATACTCTGTATGATGTTCATAACCGACTCCGACTCAAACACCTTGTGCCACATTACCTTCTCGACGTTGAGAATCTTACCGCGCAGAGGCAGGATAGCCTGAGTGTAGCGGTCGCGTCCCTGCTTGGCAGAACCGCCGGCCGAGTCACCCTCGACGAGGAATATCTCACACTTCTTGGGGTCGCGGTTAGAGCAGTCGGCAAGTTTGCCGGGGAGTCCACCGCCAGTCATCGGGTTCTTGCGCTGTACGCTTTCACGTGCCTTGCGTGCTGCGATACGTGCTGTGGCTGCAAGAATCACCTTGTCGCATATCATCTTGGCCTCCTTGGGGTTCTCCTCAAGATAGTTGGCCAAAGCCTCGCCTACAGCTTGCTGTACGGCTCCTGCCACTTCGCTGTTGCCGAGCTTGGTCTTGGTCTGACCCTCAAACTGAGGTTCAGCCACCTTGATGGCGATTACGGCTGTGAGTCCTTCGCGGAAGTCCTCGCCTGCAATCTCTATCTTGGCTTTCTCAATCTGCTTTGATATTGTAGGGTCGGCATCGGCATATGCCTTCAACGTACGTGTCAGTGCGGCACGGAAACCAGTGAGGTGTGTACCGCCTTCGATGGTATTGATGTTGTTGACGTATGAGTGGATATTCTCCGAATAGTCGGTGTTGTACATCACAGCTACTTCGATAGGTATGCCTTGCTTCTCGGTCTTCAGATAGATTACGTCGTCGAAGAGGTGGGTGCGGTGACGGTCTACATAGCGAACAAACTCCTTGAGGCCGTCCTTGGCATGGAATACTTCCTCGCGTGTCTTGCCTTCTTCGTCGGGGCGCATGTCGCGCAGCGTAATCTTGATGCCGGCATTGAGGAATGCGAGCTCACGCATGCGGCGTGCTATGATGTCCCACTGATAGTGGGTGGTGGTAAATATAGTTGGATCGGGCCAGAACTGCTGACGTGTACCGCGGAGTTCTGTCTCGCCTACTACCTTGACGGGGTAGAGTGGCTTGCCCTTCTCGTATTCCTGCTGGTAGATTTTGCCGTCGCGGAACACCTGCGACTTCATGTGTGTAGAGAGTGCATTGACGCAACTTACACCTACACCGTGCAGACCGCCACTGACTTTGTATGAACCTTTGTCGAACTTACCGCCAGCATGGAGCACTGTCATTACGACTTCAAGGGCCGACTTGTGCAGCTTCTCGTGCATATCTACGGGAATACCACGGCCGTTGTCCTGGACGGTGATTGATTCGTCCTCGTTGATGGTCACCTCGATATGGGTGCAATAGCCTGCCATTGCTTCGTCGATAGAGTTGTCGACGGTCTCGTTGACAAGATGGTGCAGACCCTTCTCGCTGATGTCTCCAATATACATTGCCGGACGCTTGCGTACGGCTTCAAGTCCTTCAAGAACCTGAATATTACTGGCCGAGTAATTGTTCTCGGTGTTCTGTATTTCTGCCATTTTGATTTTTCTATGTTTAGACTACAAAAGTACTAAAATTATGCGAGTTAGGGAAATTTTCAGTATTAAAAAACGTCTAAAATAGAATGCAAAATGGGCTGTATGGGTTGGTAAAAGGGCAAAAAAAGAGGTCATAATCCTTTCGGAATATGACCTCAGTATGGGTTGCCAACAAACTACTTAGGCGAGCTTGCTGATATGCAGACACAAGCTTGACTTCAAGTTTGCAGCCTTGTTCTTGTGGATAATGTTAGTCTTTGCCAACTTGTCCAGCATTTTCTGAACGGTAGGATAGAGCTTGACAGCTTCTTCCTTGTCCGTCATAGCGCGAAGCTTACGAACAGCATTACGCATTGTCTTGGCGTAGTATCTGTTGTGCAAAGCCTTAGCCTTGTCCTGACGGATTCTCTTAAGTGATGATTTGTGGTTTGCCATCTTGTTATGTTTCTTCTTTTTTATTTTTATTGTAGTCCCTAGGAGAGTCGAACTCCTCTTTAGAGAATGAAAATCTCTCGTCCTAACCGATAGACGAAGGGACCAAAGTGCTTTATTTTTGCGGATGCAAAGGTACGACTTTATTTTAGTTTGGACAAATTTTCATCGGTTTTTTTTATCAAAACGACTCTTTTTTCAGTAATTTTGCCGTTAAAATACTAAAAGTAGAGGAAAATGCATGTAAAAACCAAGGCTATTGTTCTTAACTCGCTGAAATACGGTGAGTCACAGATTATCGTCGACCTGCTCACGGAGAGTGTCGGACGAGTGTCTTTTATGCAGCGTATTCCACGCTCGTCGCGCTCTGGTATCAGTAAGCAGTTGTTTCAGCCGCTTACTATTCTTGACGTGGAGTTCGACTACAGGCAGAGTCAGAAGTTGCAGCGACTGAAGAATGCTGCGATAGCATGGCCGTTCTGTTCTATTCCATTTGATGCCCACAAACTCGGCATTGCTCTTTTTATGGCTGAGTTTGTTACGTATGCCACTCGTTCGGAGCAACAGAATAGAGACCAGTTTATGTTTGTGGAGAACAGTGTTATGTGGCTTGACACTTGTGTGAACAGTTTTGCCAATTTCCATATCGTGTTTATGCTGCACATGACGCGATTCGTAGGTTTCTTCCCAAATATGGATGGACGACAGGATTGTCATTACTTCGACTTGCGCGGCGGTTGCTTTACGCCGTATGCTCCGGTGCATGGCGACTTCCTGAAACCTGATGAGGCGGGGAAGATTCAGCTGCTCATGCGACTTAACTATACGACAATGCGGTTGCTATCGCTGACTCGCAACGAACGCAACCGCATTGTGGATGTTATACTTTATTATTATAGGCTGCACCTGCCCGACTTTCCTGATATGAAGTCGTTGCCGGTGTTGAAAGAGCTGTTCTGCTAGCCAGCAGAGGCTGACAGCCTTAATTTGCTTGTTTAGGCAAATGATATTATGCCATTTACGTTATTGTCGTCCTCCTTCGGTTTGGTGGATTCGCTTTCGTCAACGATGCGACGGCGCAATTCCTTTACCATCTGCTGAGTGCGCTTGTAGGTAGGTGTGTTCTCTACGGCGAGTATCACCTCTTCGTTGTCAAGGTCTTCTGGACGGAAGATGAAAATCTGCGGACGGCGCTTGGTGAGAAGTTGGTTCTTATCCTCAGGATAGTACTTGACACGGCGTGTGGCAAGATCGTCGGCATGTTCCTGCTCGCGGGCCTGACGGTCGAGGTCGTCCTGAGTCTGCTTCTTTATATGGATGTTCATTCCGTCAACGTTTTCGATGCCGAATCCTGTAGCGAGGATTGTCACCTTGACCTTCTTGCCAAGGTCGGGATCGAGTCCGATACCCCACTTTATTTCGAAGTCAGAACCGAAGCGTTCCATAAAGTCGTTCACCTCATTCATCTCCTCCATCATAAGGCCGTTGTTGCCATTGTCGCTTGTGCTGCTGTCCTTGCAGAAGTTGATGCTGAGAAGAATCTTCTTGGCGTTGAATACGTCGTTGTCGTTGAGCAACGGTGAGTTGAGTGCATCCTCAATAGCCTGCTTGACACGGCCTTCACCCTCGCCATAACCAGTTGACATGATGGCTACACCACCGTCCTTTAATACGGTCTTGACATCATTGAAGTCAAGGTTGATGAGTCCGTGGTTGGTGATGATTTCGGCAATTGACTTGGCAGCAACGCTAAGAGTGTCGTCTGCCTTACCGAAAGCGTCGAGCACAGTAAGTTCGGGATATATCTCACGCAGACGTTCGTTGTTGATTACGAGCAATGCATCGACGTGCTTGGCCATTTCTTC
The DNA here is from genome assembly GCA_900546575.1 of uncultured Prevotella sp. Classification (GTDB taxonomy): domain Bacteria; phylum Bacteroidota; class Bacteroidia; order Bacteroidales; family Bacteroidaceae; genus Prevotella. Next base: position 46,135 of record URDM01000001.1, on the reverse strand, counting down.
GACACCATCGAGAGCCTGGTCTATCTTGCGCTTACCTTCAAAACGGAACGGAATGGTAACGATTCCTACGGTGAGTATGCCCAGTTCCTTGCTGACACGAGCAATGACAGGAGCTGCACCTGTACCGGTTCCGCCACCCATACCTGCGGTGATGAATGTCATCTTGGTGCCGTCGCTCAGCATCTGCTTGATGGAGTCAAGGCTTTCCTCAGCTGCCTGACGTGCCTTTGCTGGCTTGTTGCCGGCTCCGAGGCCTTCGGTACCGAGCTGTAGGAGTACTGGTACTGGCGAATCGTTGAGCGCCTGGTTGTCGGTATTGCAGAGCACAAACGACACGTCGTGTATGCCCTCACGATACATATGGTTGACGGCATTGCCGCCACCGCCGCCTACACCTATCACCTTGATGATAGTGTTCTTTGACTCTTTTTCTGGTGTACAGAAGTCCACCATAGGATTGATATTGTTGTCTGGCATATGTGTTATCAGTTTTTTTAGTTTTAATCATTTGAACCTGGTTCCGGCTCAACAAGTGAACGTCCGAACTGCTTGAGCGATCCGAAGATACGATGCATAACCGACTTTTCCTTCTTCTCGGCTGCCAGTCGTTCTTCTTCGGCTTCTTTCTCTTTGCGTTTACGTTCTTCCTCTTCAGCCTCTTTCTCTTTACGTAAGCGTTCTTCCTCTTCAGCCTTTGCCTTTTCGGCTGCAATCTGAGCGGCAGTTGCTGCTGTCTGAGTAGTGGCTGCAAGCTGCTCTTCATCGAACAGTGAATCATTAAAGGCGTTGCCTGCACAATTCATGTCACCCTTAGCCAAAAGACTCAGTATCGTGTTCATGGTGCCGTTGTTTGCAAGAGCTGGTTTTGAGTCCTTTACATTTATGTTTAGGTCGACTGATTTTGCTATGCGTACCTTTTCTATATTGATGGCTTTGCGGAAAGCCTTGTCAATATTGCGCATGTTGGAGCCTCCTCCTGTTAGTACGATGCCGCCAAGCAGTTTGTCCATGTATTCTGATGGAATGAGATTGCGAACGTTTTCGATTATCTCGAGCATACGTGCTTCCACCACTTCGATGAACTTTCGGCTGCTTACCGAGCGACTTCCATCAATCGACCAAACCATGTTGGGGTCAATATCTTGGATTTCGGTGTAGGCTGAGCCGTATTTGAGTTTCATTGCCTCTGCCTCAACTTCGTCCATCTGCAGCGATTCCAAATCCTTGGTTATGTTGTTGTTGCCAAGTGGAATGACGGCGATGTTGCGCAACTTGTCACGATAGTATACTGATACAGTTGTGGTTTCTGCACCGAGGTCAACAAGCACGCATCCTGCTCGCTTTTCGGCTTCAGTAAGTACGTACTCGCCCATGACAACAGGTGCAAGATAAGTCTCGGCAATAGCAATTCCGGCATTGTCGAAACTCTTGTTGAGACTACGGTAGAAAGAGCGACGCCACAATATGTTTAGGAAGTTGCCCTCAAGACGTATGGCTTGTATGCCTACAGGGTCGTTCTGATATTGTGAGTCAACCTTGTATTCTTCGGTTATCGCATCCTGTATCTCGTAGTCGGGATAGGTCATGTTACGATTGGTATCCATAAGCTCGTTGACCATGTCTTGCGACACGATTGCATCAAGCGGAAGGTCCTTTATGATGACATTCTTGACACTGCGTATGCTTTGTCCACCTATTCCTACGTAAACCTGAGTTATGTCTGATTGTAGTGTATTCTTGAGTTTTGAGATAATGTTGCTCAATCCTTGTGCGGTCTTGTCGATGTTGTAGACAACACCTTTGCGTATGTACGAGGTGGAGTCTTCTGAAGCAACAGCAAGAACAGTAATGCTGCCATCGGGATTTTTTCTCCCTGCAATGCCGGTCATTTTAGATGAGCCGAGCTCAATAGCTACTATAAAATCCTTTGCCATACGTTATTTATATTATTACAATTAATTACTTGACTTTTTCTTTTTGTTGTCGGTCGCTTTTCCCGTCTTTGACGTAGTCGGTTTGTTGTCGGCCTTCTGTTTTGTAGTCTGGTTGTCAGACTTTGTTTTTGAAGCCTGTTTGCCAGCCTTTTTCTTTTCAGTAGACTTGTCGGTTTTATTGACAGTTTTTTCTTTTTTTATTGTATTGTCTGCTGATGAGCCCTTCTTTTTAGCGTCGCTTTTTGTTTTGTTGAGTGAACTGTTAGCGTTGCTTTTTTCTGTAGTTGCCGGTCTCTCAGTTGCTGTTGTCGCCTCTGAAGTTATATCAGAAGGGGCATTTGTACCTTCTTGGCTGGCGGTAGGTGTCGAAATGGGCTCGGCTACAGGCTTGTGAGTCTCTGCCTTACCCTTACGACATATTATCTGGTTGTCAAATTCGATGTTGACATACGAGTACTTGTTCCAGCCCACTTCGGAGAGTCCATAACGATAGAACTTTTCGAGACGTTCCATCTTGTGGTTGAAGAAATCTGCTATTGCTTCTTCTTGCTTCTTGCGATCGACGTCTTCAGGCAGTTTGCCGAGTAGTACTATATGGTTGCCTATTCTCGGTACTATCTCCACATTCTGGTCGGGAAGGATGTTGATCTGCTCTACCAGGTTCTTCCACAGGTCGTTCTGCATAATGGTCTTTCCCAATGGCGACAGGCATGTTGTTGCATATCGTCGGCTTATGCTACCGGTGGCGATGATGAGGTCGCTTGTGTAGTTGCTACGAGGCATGATGCAGTCGTTGTCGTCTACATAGTAGTCGTCGCCATTGTCTGCTTTTATGCGTATCACTGGCATGCGCTGTGTGACAGATATGTATACTGTTCCACCTTCTGTTTTGTAGCACTCTGCTGTCTTGACAAAAGGACTTGTTCGCAACATTTCCTCTATGGCTCGTGCATTTACGGTGTTCAGAGGTTTGCCTATCGGATAGGCACCGGCTTTCTGTAGTCGTTTCTTTATCACCTTAGTGTCTATGAAGCCACTTGTTGCATCGTCAGCAATTTCAATGTTCACCTTGGAGCATATTGCCTTAGATTCGTTTTTACGGTCGAACGACGTAAAAACGAAGACAAGATATATGGCAAGTAGCACATCGCTTGCTATGAACAGCTTTTTACTCCATGATGATTTCACTTGTATAATAGTTGCTTTGTCCGTATTTTGTTTTTGTTTACTCCATGACACATTTAAGCCTTGGCCTCATCACGTGCCTCTATTATTTTGGCAATCTGAGGTACATAGTTGTCGAGGTCGCCAGCACCGAGAATGACCAGCACGTCAAAGTCGCGGCTTTTCACGAGGTCGAGCACCTCGTCCTTGCGTATCATACTTTTCTCAACGCCTGGTTTGAGGTTGTCGTATATCAGTTTCGACGTTACACCTTCGATAGGAAGTTCGCGTGCAGGATATATCTCTGTGAGTATAACTTCATCGAGCTGGCTCAGCGCATCGGCGAAATCGTGATAGAAATCGCGTGTACGCGTATAAAGATGTGGCTGGAATATGGCAGTAATCTTGCGGTTCTTGTACAGTTGGCGTATGCTCTTGGCACTCTGGTATATTTCCTTTGGATGGTGGGCATAGTCAGAGAGCAGAACGTGGCGGTTGTTTTTGATCTTGAAGTCAAAGCGACGGTCAACGCCATGGTATGTCTTCATACCGTACTTCAGTTCTTCGGCTGTGCATCCGTTGAGCTGTGCCATAGCCATAGCAGCCACTCCGTTTTCTATATTGATAGGAACTGGCTGTCCGAGTTCCACATTCTTAATGTTCTCGATAGGTGATACGAAGTCGAACTTTATCTCACCGTTGTCAATTACAATGTTTTCGGCATGGAAGTCGCCTTCGTCGAGGCTGTATTCGTACACCTTTACACCTGGCTGAACATCCTGCTTCATCTCCAGATTCTTGTGTATTATGAGTGCACCGCCCGGCTGAATGAGTGTGGTATAGTGGCGGAAACTCTCAAGATATGCTTCCTTTGTTCCGTATATGTCGAGATGGTCGGGGTCGGTTGCTGTGATTACGCTCATCCAAGGGCGCAGCCAATGGAATGAGCGGTCGAACTCGTCTGCCTCTATTACTACATAGTCACTTTGGTCTGAAAGTATGTAGTTGGTGCTATAGTTTTTGGATATGCCTCCAAGAAATGCGTTACAGTCAAGATGGCTTTGGTGCATGATGTGTGCACACATTGTAGAGGTTGATGTCTTGCCGTGTGTTCCTGCTACGCAGAGTCCCTTATGGGTGCGTGTGAGTGTTCCGAGCACCTGGGCGCGTTTTTCTATAGTGAAGCCTCCGTTGCGGAAGAAGGTGAGTTCCTTATGTTCGGCAGGGATTGCCGGTGTATATACGACAAGGCACGACTTTGGGTCGCGGCAAGCGTGTGGTATTTCTTCAACGTTTTCTTCGTAGTGTATGAGCATGCCCTCGCGCTCCAGTTGGTGTGTAAGTGCGGAAGGTGTCTTGTCATAGCCTGCTACTACAAGTCCTTTGCGTATGAAATAACGTGCAATGGCACTCATGCCAATGCCGCCTGCTCCTACGAAATATACGGCTTTTATATCTTTGATTTCCATTTGTCATGTTTTATTTTCCAGCAAGTTTCAGAACTTCGTCGGCTATTACGTCGGCTGAGTTTGGCTTGCCAAGTTTCTTTATGTTTTCGGAGAGCTGTGCCAGTTGCTCGTTGTCAGTTACTGTGTCTACAGCCAGTTGCAACAACGACTCAGGTGCGTCAGCATCTCTAACGAGCAGAGCAGCGCTGCGATTTACAAGTGCCATTGCATTCTTTGTCTGGTGGTCTTCTGCCACGTTGGGCGACGGCACGAGTATTACGGGTTTGCCGATCAGGCAGAATTCGCTTATCGAGCTTGCTCCTGCGCGGCTTATCACAAGGTCGGCTGCCTTATAAGCTGCTCCCATATCGCTGATGAAGTCCATCACTTTGAGCATAGGCAATGGTCGGTGGTCTTTCAGACGTTCGGCTACTGCAGCACTATAGAACTTGCCGGTTTGCCATATGAATTGTACACCGCTCTTTTCTACAAGGTCGAGATGTGACATCACGCTTTCATTGACGGTACGTGCTCCAAGGCTTCCGCCCACGAGCAGTACGGTCTTCTTCTCGGGGTCGAGTCCGAAACTGCGCACGGCTTCATCATGAGTCATTGTGGTCTCTATGAGCGACTGTCTTACCGGATTGCCCGTATTGATGATTCTGTCAGCTGGGAAGAAGCGTTCCATGCCTTCGTAAGCCACGCATATCTTGGCAGCTTTGCTTGCAAGATGCTTGTTGGTTACTCCTGCGTATGAGTTCTGCTCCTGAATGAGCGTTGGTATGCCCATCTGGCTGGCTGCATCAAGTGTGGCAGCGCTGGCGTATCCGCCTACTCCCACTGCTATGTCTGGCGCAAAATCGCGGATTATTTTCTTTACACGGCGTTTGGCCTTGAGAAAATCAAGAGCCACTCCTATGTTTGACAGCGACCACAATGGTCGCTTAAAACCGCGTACGGGCAGTCCGACAATCTCGTATCCGGCTGCAGGCACACGCTGCATTTCCATTCTACCGAGTGCTCCGACAAAAAGTATCTTTGCATCGGGACGTTTCGCCTTTATTGCGTTGGCTATAGATACGGCAGGGAAGATATGTCCGCCTGTACCGCCACCGCTAACGATGACTCTTAATTCTTTTTCCATTGTAATGTGTTTCTTTCAAATCACAAAATTAATCATTTTTTCTGACAAAGCCGATTATTGTGCTTTTTTTATTGTATTGTATCAGTTTTATATTCTTCTTGTCCGTCTGTAACGTTGACTATCTCCATTTTTCTGCGTGCTGACCGGCTTATGCTAAGTATTACACCTATATATATACAGTTTATGATGGTCGAGGTGCCGCCTTTGCTTATGAGCGGAAGCGGTTGGCCGGTTACTGGAGCCAGTCCTACAGCCACACACATATTGAATAATGCCTGCGTGACCAGTAGTAATGCCAGTCCCATAGCGAGCAGTGCAGGAAAGTTGTTTTCGCATTTGCTCGCTATTCTGCCAGTACGGAACAGCAGTATGATGTATAGCATAGCAACGAACAAGGCTCCTTCTACTCCCATCTCCTCTATGATGATGGCGTATATGAAGTCGGAGTAGGCCTGTGGAATGAAGTTGCACTCTTCGGAGTTGCCCGGTCCCTTTCCTGCAATGTTCGATGAGGCTATTGCGATGTTGGCGTGTGCCACCTGAGCATCCTTGTCGAGGTCGACTTCTTTAGGCGTGATTTGTTTGTGACTCATGAATTTGTCTATGCGAGCCTTCCATGTGTCGAATCGGTGGAATACTTTTTCTACCGCCGACTTGTCCTTGGGCTCCTCCATCGAGGCGACCTGTTCAGTCAGCTGTTTCCCGGATTGCTCCTGCGCGTCGTCCTTGCCAAAAGCCATTATCATGCCCACAAGTAGCGCCACCAACAGGAGCACGATGCCCATAAGCTTTCCCAACTGTCGTATCGGTACACGTCCGATGAGCATCATCATGAAGATGACGATGCATAGAAGCATTGCCGTTGACAGGTTTTCGAGCATAATGAGTGGCACAATAAGACCGCATACGCTGAGTATGAATCCAAAGGCTTTCGGATCGGCACCATTGTCAGTCTGCATTACGCTGAGTATCTGTGCTGTAGCGAGAACCAGTGAGCCTTTTGCCAGCTCCGATGGCTGGAATTGTATGCCGAATATCGGTATCCATCGTTGGGCTCCGTTGGTTGATGCTCCTATGAAATACACCACGATAAGCAATACAAATGACAAAGCCAGCAATGGTGTTATCAGCCCTTTGAAGTAGCGACAGTTGATATTTAGTGTGACAATTGTGAATCCTATGCCTCCCAATAGCAGGCCGATGTGCTTGATCATAGGCGTGACATAGTCGCCGGCTTTATATGTAAGCTGTGCCGATGCCGAATATACTTCAATGACGCTGACGATGCAGAGGAAGAAGAATACCATCCATATCACCTTGTCGCCTTTGAATATGTTGCCTAATGTCTTGTTCATAAGTTGTTATTACAGACTTCTTACTAATGTCTTGAACTGTTCGCCACGGTCCTCCATGTTCTTGAAGAGGTCGAAGCTGGCGCAGCATGGGCTGAGCAGAACGGTGTCGCCTGGCTGTGCCAGTTCGTGGCATGCCTCTACACAGTCCTTCATCGAGTGGGTGTCGCGTATTGTTATGCCCATCTGTCCGAAGAAGTCGTGCAGCTTGGTATTGTCGGCACCGAGGAATACGAGTGCGCGGCACTTCTTCTGTACGAGTTCTTTTATTTCGTTATAGTCGTTGCCCTTGTCCTTGCCTCCTAAGATGAGCACGGTAGGTGTGTTCATGCTTTCCAGCGCATACCAGCATGCGTCGACATTGGTGGCTTTCGAGTCGTTGACATACTGTACGCCTCCCACCTTGCATACTTTCTCCAGACGGTGCTCAACTCCGGGGAAGTCGCCCAGGCTCTTTCTGATAACGTCCTTCTTGATGCCGCTGATGTTGCTGGCAATACCAGCCGCAAGCGAGTTGTACACGTTGTGTTTGCCGGTAAGCGAGAGCTCCTCTTGTTCCATGTTGAATGGTGTAGGCTTCTCGATGGTGTATGTACCGTCTTCGATATATCCTATAGAACCTTTCTCCTTGAGTTCGGAGAAGGGATATTGTATAGCCTTGATGTCGTACTTGTCGAGCTCGTTCTTGATTACAGGGTCGTCGTTCCAGTAGATGAACGAGTCGTCGGGTGTTTGATTCTGTATGATACGCATCTTGGCATCTACATAGTTCTGCATGCAGAAGTCGTAGCGGTCGAGATGGTCGGGGGTGATGTTGAGCAGGATGGCGATATTTGCGTGGAAGTCGTACATGTTGTCGAGCTGGAACGAACTGAGCTCGATGATGTAGTATTCGTGCGGATCCTCAGCCACCTGCAGAGCAAGCGAGCGTCCGATATTGCCCGCCAATCCGGCATCGTAGCCTGCCATCTTGAAGATATGATAGATAAGCGACGTGGTTGTAGTCTTGCCGTTCGAACCGGTTATGCAGATCATCTTTGAGTTGGTGTAGCGTCCTGCAAACTCTATCTCGCTGATGATGTGTATTCCCTTTTCGATGGCCTTCTTCACCATAGGCGCCTCTTTTGGTATGCCGGGGCTTTTGATAATCTCGTTGGCCGAGAGAATCTTTTCCTCGGTATGTTGCTTTTCTTCCCAGTCGATGGCGTGGTCGTCGAGCAGTTTCTTGTATTTATCCTTTATGGCCGACATGTCGCTTACGAACACGTCAAAACCTTCTTTCTTGGCCAATACTGCGGCACCAGCTCCACTTTCGCCGGCACCAAGAATTACTATTCTTTTCATCTGAAGCGACTTATCTTATTTTTAATGTTATGATTGTAAGAGCTGCGAGTATGATTGTTGTAATCCAGAATCGGATAGTAATCTTCGACTCGTGTATAGCTCCCTTTGGCTTTGTTATGAGATAATGGCACTCAGGGTCGAGTTGCGACTGCTGTGTGCGGAAGTTGTCGTGTATCGGCGTGCGCTTGAATATACGCTGCTTCACGCCGCGACGCTTGCCGAGTTTGTAGTAGTACACCTGCAATATCACGCTGAGGCTCTCCACGAAGAATATGCCGCACAGTATGGGCAGCATCAGTTCCTTGTGTATGATGATGGCCGTTACTGCTATGATGCCTCCGATAGTGAGCGATCCCGTGTCGCCCATAAACACCTGCGCTGGATATGCGTTGTACCACAGGAATCCGATGAGTGCGCCTACAAATGCGCATAGGAACACCACAAGCTCCTGCGAGTCAGGTATGTACATTATATTAAGGTAGCTGGCGTATTCTATGTGCGAACTGACGTATGCCAGAATGCCGAGTGCCACGCCTATTATGGCTGAGTTGCCGGCGCACATGCCGTCCATACCGTCGTTGAGGTTGGCACCGTTGCTCACCGCCGTTACTACGATAATTGTCATGATGACAAACAATATCCATCCGGCAGCCACACGATGCTCTCCGAACACGCTCGTTATGCGCGAGTAGTCGAGGTTATGCCCTTTGACGAATGGTATTGTGGTCTTCAGCGACTTGCGTGCTTCGACCCTGTGTTTTACCACTACTTCGTGGCTTTGCTTCTCGTATATCAGATTCTCGTTCATCTTCACGTCGGGCGATGCCCACAGTACGAGTCCAACGATGAGTCCGATGCCCACCTGACCTACAATCTTGTAACGGCCCTTGAGTCCTTCCTTGTTGTGGCGGAATATCTTGATGAAGTCGTCCATACCGCCAAGGAATCCCAGCCATACGGTTGTGACAATCATCAGAAGCAGATATATGTTGCGCAGACGTCCGAGCAACAGTACCGGGACGAGTATCGACACGATGATTATGATGCCACCCATTGACGGAACGCCGATTTTCTTTACTCCGAACGGGTCGATTGAGGCATCGCGTTGTGTCTCTGTGATTTGTTTCTTCTTGAGATATTTGATGAATTTCTCGCCGAACCATGCCGATATTACAAGCGACAGGATGAGTGCCAGCAACGAACGGAAAGATATATATCCCCACATATGGGCACCGCTGATGCCATATTCCTCGAGAAATCTGAAAAGATAGTATAACATTTGAATTACGAGTTACGAGTTACGAGTTACGAATTACGAGTTAGGAGTTAGGAATTCCTAATTCAAAAACATTCCTTTACAACCTCATGGTCGTCGAAGTGGTGCTTTACGCCCTGCACGTCCTGATAGTCCTCGTGGCCCTTGCCGGCTATGAGTACGACGTCGCCCTTTTCGGCCATCATGCAGGCTGTGCGTATGGCCTCGCGGCGGTCGACGATGCTGATGACTTTCTTCATCTGCTGCTTGTCAAGTCCTGCCAGCATGTCGTTGATGATGGCTTGCGGGTCCTCAAAGCGAGGGTTGTCGCTTGTTATTATTACGCGGTCGCTCTGCTTTACGGCTTCCTGTGCCATTAGCGGTCGCTTGCCCTTGTCGCGGTTGCCGCCGGCACCGCACACGGTTATTACGTGTCCTTTGCCGTCAAGCACCTCATGGATGGCGTTAAGCACATTCTCCAAAGCATCAGGTGTATGGGCATAGTCTACTACGGCTGTATATCCCTGCGGTGAACGTATCGGGTCCAGACGGCCGTTGACGCTGTGCAGCGTACTCATCACTACGAGTATGTCTTCAGGGTTCTTGCCAAGCATAACAGCTGCACCGTAAACGGCGAGCAGATTGCTTACGTTGAACTTGCCGATGAAGTGTACGCCCACCTCATGTCCGTCCATTTCAAGATACATTCCTTCAAAGTGACACTCTATAATGCGTGCCTTGAAGTCGGCTACTGAGCGTGTTGAGTATGTCTTGACAGTGGCTTTGGTGTTCTGAACCATCACCATACCGTTCTTGTCGTCGGCGTTGGTTATGGCGAAAGCTGTCTTGGGCAGACCGTCGAAGAAGGCCTTCTTGGCGTTGCGATAGTTCTCGAAGGTCTTGTGATAGTCGAGATGGTCGCGTGTGAGGTTGGTGAATATGCCACCAACGAAGGTCAGGCCGCCTATACGCTTTTGTGCAATGGCGTGCGACGAGCATTCCATGAAGGCGTACTCGCAACCTGCATTGACCATACGCTCAAGCAGTTCGTTGAGCTCGATAGGGTCGGGTGTTGTATGGTCGGCAGGTACAGCCTCGTCAACGATGTAGTTGCACACGGTCGACAGGAGTCCGCACTTGTGTCCCATCTTGGTGAACATATTATATAATAAGGTGGCGATTGTTGTCTTGCCGTTGGTTCCGGTCACACCTACAAGCTTCAGCTTGGCCGACGGATTGCCGTGGAATGTGGTGGCTACCTTGCCTACTGCGTCTTCTGTCGATGCCACCTGTACGTATGTCACGCCTTCGGTCTTGTCGGCAGGCATGTCCTCGCAGAGCACAGCCTTGGCACCCAACTCTATAGCTTTCGGTATGAACTTGTGTCCGTCTACCTGCGTGCCTTTCATTGCCACGAAGAAATGTCCCTCTTTTATGCGGCGTGAATCGATGTTCACTCCGGTTATCTCTACCTCGTCGCTGCCTATGATGTCGACGACGGGGATGTCCTTGAGCAATTCCTTGAGTTTCATATGTTTGTTTTTTTTAATTTAATATGCGAGTTGATACGTTTTGTCCGACTACGATAACTTGATTACGCAAGTCATGTTTTTCTTTATTTTCTCTCCGGCACCGATGCTCTGTTCAGTCACCTTGCCACGTCCTACTACCTTGACTTTCACGCCTCGGCTCTCTATGAGGTAGACAGCGTCGCGTGCTCCCATGCCGTGTACGTCGGGCATAAGCGTGCTGTCGCCTAATGGTTCGCGTTGCAGCGACACCGTGTGTCCCGATTCGCTGGCACGTCCCCATATCGGGTTGCCGTCGGCATAAGAGCCGTCCCAGTCGGTGCGGGTCTTGAATCCGAGATGCGACAGTACATAGTCGGCAGCCAGGATGTTGCCGTTCTTCACATCGGGCAGCATTATCGACAGCGAGTCGCGTGCGTCGGCAGCTTCAAGTTTCAGACTTTGTGCCATGATGCCTTCGGCTATATCGTGGAATACAACGCCACTCATGCCGCCGCCTGATGCCGGAAGTCCCGACTTCTGCAGGCAGACTATGCAGCTATATCGCGGTTCGTAGGCAGGGAAGAATCCTGCAAACGACAGCAGATAGTTCATCTGTCCGCTCTTGTATCCAGCTGCACCCTTCGAGATCTGAGCCGTTCCGGTTTTGCCGGCAACAAGGAATGAAGGCGAGCCGGCTTTCTTGCCGAGTCCCACGCTCACCACCTGTTCAAGTATGCGTGTTATCTTCTTTATAGTAGATTCCTTTGCAATATGCTCGCGCATTACTACTGGCGGGAATGCCATCACCGTCTCGCCGTCCTTGCGCACTTCCTTGACAAACCTCGGGCGCATCATCTTGCCTCCGTTGGCAATGGCGTTGTAGAACGTCAGGGTGGATATAGGCGGCACCTGAGTCTCATATCCGATACTCATCCATGGCAATGTGGTCTTGCTCCAGTTGATATACTGTTTGCCACGCTTGTCTTTCTTGGGGAATCGTATTCTTGCAGGCGATGAACCAGCCAATGGCAGATGCAGGTCGTCGGCCAGTCCGAGACGGTGTATGCCCTGAACGTACTTCTCGGGGCAGTTGTGATAGTGGTCGTCGATGATGCGGCTCACTCCGATGTTTGAGCTTACCCACAATGTCTTGGGCAGCGTCATCATGCCGTATCCGCCGCGTCGCCAGTTATGGTCCTTCATTTCGCGGCCGTACATGGGCCATACGCCGCATCCGGTGTCCACGGTGTATGTGGTGTCTACTACTCCGTCGTCGAGTGCAACCATTATTGATGCGGTCTTGAATACCGAACCGGGTTCCAGCAAGTCGCTCACGGCATGGTTCTGTATTTCCTGATATGTGCCGTCGGCACATTTTGTCAGGTTTACGATGGCTTTCACATCGCCCGTAGCCACTTCCATAACGATGGCTACACCCACGTTGCCGTCAATCTTGTACAGTTCCTTTAGCACAGCGCGTTCAGCCAGATCCTGCATCGAAACATCGATGGTGGTCACTATGTCGGCTCCGTTTTCGGGTGGAGTATCGGTCAGATACAGATATTTGTTGAGCACCTTGCGACGGTGGCGTATGCCCTTGTCGCCTCGCAGCAGCGAGTCGTAGTGCTGTTCAAGTCCGCATTGTGCCGAGTCAATCTCGCCGTACATCTTGCCTATAGTGCGTTGTGCGAGCGATCCGTAAGCCAGTTTGCGTGCGTTGAACTCCTCAACGTGAAATCCGCTGCGGTTCTTTCCGAGTCTGAACACCGGCAGTTTCTTCACTTCCGAGTATGTGCTGTAGTTGACACGGCGTTTCCATATAGGCCAGTGTGCCTTGTTCTTCTCGTAGCCTTCCATGAGGTTACGGTGGAATTCCTCTGCCGACTGGTCGGGGAATATGGCGTTGAGTCCCATGCAGATGGAGTCGAGTTTCTCGATAAAAAGCGTGTCCTTGCCAGCCTCGCGCATGGCTCTGTAGTCGATGTATAGCTTGTATTGCGGTAGCGACGATGCCATAAGCTGTCCGTCGCAGCTAAGGATATTGCCTCTGACGGGTGGAGTTTCCAGACTGTCTATTTTCACACGGTCGGCCACCTGCATCCAGAAGTCGCGCTTTGCAGTCATCGTATACACCATCTTCGCCATAACCATTGCAGCTACAAAGCTCAGCAATATGGCGATGAAGCTGTATCGTGGCATCATTTTTTTGCTGTCAAACTTGCTCATCTCTGTTCTGTGTTAGGCACGTTTATTATGTATGGCGGCTGTGTTGCTATGTGCAACGTGCTGTCGCTGCTGGCTTTCAGCTTTTCGAGCACCTTGCTCTCGCGTGTCTGTTGAGTAAGGTCGCTGCTGCTCGACAACGCTCTGTACTTGGCATCCTTAAGCTGCTCGGTCAGGTTGTCGATGAGTATAAGGTCCTGCTGACACTTGTATCGGTTGGATATATACACCACGATAAACAGCACTATAATCAGTATCAGCCATATCTGCTTGCGTATGATGTCGGCGCTCAGAATGTCGCCGCCGAGTATTTTGCGCAGCGTGATGTTCTTGGTCATCGGCATCTCGTCCTCGGTAGTCTGCTCGCGTATAATGGCTCTGAGCGACTGTGGGGCTTCTTTCTGCTTGTCTTGATCTAATGCCTCGCCGGTATTGGTCTGCGTGTTGGTTTCATCATTGTTCATAGTCATTGCTTGCTATTCGCCCTTACGCTCGGCTATGCGCAGTTTGGCGCTACGGCTGCGGGGGTTGGATTGTTGTTCCTCGTCCGAGGGGATAATGAGTTTCTCCACCATGCGGTATGGTGTGTTGGTGCGTCCGAAGAAGTCCTGCTCTACCTTTCCTTCCGGATTGCCCGCCTTCATGACGTTCTTTACGATGCGGTCTTCGAGCGAGTGGTATGTGATTACTGACAGACGTCCGCCGGGGGCGAGCAGTTCGGTGGCAGCAGCAAGCATCTCGCGCAGTGCGTCCATTTCGTGGTTTACCTCTATGCGTAGCGCCTGAAACAGTCGTGCCATGTCCTTCTTCTCGCGTTCGCGTTTGAACATCGGCTCCACTACGGTCAGAAAGTCGCTTGTGGTGTTGATGGCTGCCGTCTGTCGTGCATTTGCCACGGCTGCGGCAATGCGTCGCGAGTTCTTCATCTCGCCGTATATGTAGAATATGTCGGCAAGCCGTGCCTCGTCGTAGTTGTTGAGTATGTCGGCAGCCGTCTGTCCGGCGCGCTTGTTCATGCGCATGTCGAGCGGAGCGTCAAATCTGAATGAGAATCCGCGTTCGGCATCGTCGAAGTGGTGCGACGACACCCCGAGGTCTGCCAGCAGGCCGTCTATGTGGTCAACACCATAGTAGCGCATCCAGTTTTTCAGATAGCGGAAGTTGCTGCGTACGAATGTGAACTTCTCGTTCGGGTCGCCTATGTTGCGTTCGGCATCGGCATCCTGGTCGAAGCTGTACAGATGGGCGCCCTCTGGCAGTCGGCGCAGTATCTCGCGCGAGTGTCCGCCACCACCGAATGTCACGTCTACGTATATGCCGCCGGGCTTGATGTCAAGCCCGCTCACGCTCTCGTCGAGCAGAACAGGTACATGATAGCCCTGCGCCGTTGTTATGGTTTGTATATCTTTGGAAGTATCTGTGTACATTACTTTATGCGTATTTGGGGTGTAAAGTTACACAAAAATCCCCGAATGAGTCTACATTTAGGTGTCATTTTTATTAAATCGCCACATTTCTTATATTAAAATGAGCGTATCTGAAAAAGATATGTTATTTTTGCAGCTGATTAGTATTTTATGACAAAATGAACGAGATTTCGGAACATACAATCGACATTGACAGAATTCTCAGCAGCAAGATGGGCAGCAAAGCACGCTTTGTACCTTCGCTGCTTACCAACTGGCTGAAGCGTATCATTCACCAGGATCAGGTCAACGCATTCATCTGGAAGACCCGCGACATGCAGGGCGTGGAGTGGCTTGAGGAATGCGTGCGCTATCTCAAGATGGACATTGAGATAGTAGGCAAGGAGAACCTACCGCCCAAGGACGACGGCAGGCTGTACACGTTCGTCTCAAACCATCCGCTCGGAGGACAGGATGGCGTGGCGCTCGGCTCCATCATAGGCCGCCATTATGACGGACGCTTCCGCTATCTTGTCAACGACTTGCTCATGAATCTGCCCGGACTGGCACCCGTATGTATCGGTATCAACAAGACAGGACGCAACGGACGCGACTTTCCGCGTATGGTTGAGGCGGGATTCAAGAGCGACAATCACATGCTGATGTTCCCAGCCGGACTCAACAGCCGCCGTCAGAAGGACGGAACTATACACGATATCGATTGGAAGAAGACATTCATCGTGAAGAGCGTGGAGTGCCAGCGCGACGTAGTTCCAATACATTTCAGCGGACAGAACTCCAATCGCTTCTATCGCATAGCCAACTTCAGCGACCGCTTCCTGCCGTTTAATCTCGCCATGATATTCCTTGTCGACGAGATGTATCGCAATGTTGGCAAGCACTTCACCATACACATAGGCAAGCCCATACCATGGCAGACCTTCGACCGTTCCCGAAAGCCTGCCGAATGGGCACGGTACGTTGAGGATATTGTGTATGAACTGCCGGGAAAAGGTAAAAAGTAAAAGAGTAAAAAAAGTAAAAGAGTAAAAAGGATAAATACGACCGATACGGTCTGTAAGATATTATTGTAGAAGACAATGAAGGAAGAGCCAATAATAGCACCAGTAAGCAAGGAACTGCTCAAGAGCGAACTCACTCCTGAGCGACAGCTCCGTATGACCAACAAGAGCCACAACGAAATTTATGTCATTACTGCCCACAACGCCCCTAACGTAATGCGTGAGATAGGACGATTGCGCGAGATTGCGTTCCGCGAGGCGGGAGGCGGTACCGGCAAACCGTTGGATATCGACGAGTTTGACACGTGCGACAACTGCTATAAACAACTTATCGTGTGGAATCCGGAAGCAGAGGAGATAATCGGAGGCTACCGTTATCTGCTCGGATCGGACTGGGAACTTGGTCCCGACGGTCAACCGCTGCTTGCCACGAGCCATATGTTCCACTTCTCCGACAAGTTTCTCAAGGACTACATGCCCTACACGGTAGAGCTCGGACGCTCGTTTGTCACTCTGGAGTATCAGAGCACACGCCGCGGAGCCAAGAGTCTGTTTGCACTCGACAACCTTTGGGACGGTCTGGGTGCCCTTACCGTCATCAAGCCCAACGTAAAGTACTTCTTCGGCAAGATGACAATGTATCCGTCGTACATCCGTCGTGGACGCGACATGATACTCTATTTCCTCAAGAAGCACTTCGACGACAAGGACAATCTCATCATTCCGCTTAAGCCGCTGAAGATTGAAACACCCGAAGAAGAACTTGCCAAGCTGTTCTGCGAAGACGATTTCAAGAAGGACTATCTCATTCTCAACCGTGAGATACGTGCCCTTGGCTACAACATTCCGCCACTTGTCAACGCCTATATGTCTCTGTCGCCTACAATGAGACTCTTCGGCACAGCCATCAACTACGGCTTCGGCGACGTGGAGGAGACAGGCATTCTCATTGCCGTTGACGAAATTCTCGAGAACAAACGCGTTCGTCATATCGACTCGTATATCAAAGAGCACCCCGAGGCTCTTGAAATAACAAGCGGAGCCAACAATATAATCTACCGCGAAAAGTAGTTTTGTTCTAAGTTGAGAATTGAGAATTGAAAGTTGAGAGTTATGATATGTTTTTGTCAATAACGGACATCATAACATTGCATGATTATCAAAGGTAATCATAACTTTCAATTCTCAACTCTCAATTCTCAATTTTCTAACTCTCAACTCTCAATTTTTTTATTACACAATCGGCAGCGATATGCCTTGTATTTTTTGGTATATATCGAGCGCAAACACGTCGGTCATACCCGATATGAAGTCTATGACAGCCATGACGCGGGTCTCGAAGTCGGGACTGTTTATGTCATACTGGTTGCTGAATCGCTTGCGCAGCTGTTCCGAGTGAAACTTCTCAGGGCTCACGGCAGCCTCAATCAGGGCGTCCATGAGCGTTTCCATAATCTTATAACCTGACAGTTCCACGTCCAGAACGGGCTTGGAATTGTATATGCGCTGTACGCTCAGCTCGGAGCAATGATGGTAGGCGTCGCGTACCGAGGGCGTAATATGGTCGATGAGGCATCCCTGGAGCGTGCCGTTGAGTATCTCGCTCTCGTGCTCGACGAATGCCCGTGCGCACTCGTTTTCAAGTTTTCCAATGGTGCAAGCACGCAGATACACCACCTTCTCGTTATTGTCGGTGATACCCTCTTCGTCTATGCGTTTCAGTATTTTCTCTCTTTGGCAATTGTCAAAGAATCCCAGCAGCAGCTGCATGGTCTCGTCAAACGACAGGATACGCAACTTGTGCGCATCCTCAATGTCCATTATCTCATAGCAGATGTCGTCGGCAGCCTCTACGAGGTACACCAGCGGATGGCGTGCATAGCGTAGCGGCTCGCCGTCGGCAGACAGTCGGCGTATGCCCAGTTCGTCGGCTATGCGTCGGTAATAATGCTCCTCAAAGCAGAAGAATCCGAACTTGCCCTTCTTGCCGGCTGCCATGCTGGAGTAGGGATACTTCACTATGGAGGCAAGTGTGGCGTATGTCATGACAAATCCGCCCTCACGTCGGCCGTGAAAGCGGTGTGCCAGCAGTCGGAAGGCGTTGGCGTTGCCCTCGAAGTGTATGAGGTTGTCCCATAATTCGGGGCTCATCTTCGGTTTCAGTTCCATGCCCTTGCCCTCGCGGAAGAATGCCTGTATGGCTTTTTCGCCTGAGTGTCCGAAGGGAGGATTGCCCATGTCGTGAGCCAGACAAGCTGTGCTCACGATGGTGCCAATCTCCTCAAACAGCGTTCCCGTCAGTTCGGGATGCCTTAGCTTCAACTCACGTGCCACGTCATTGCCCAGCGACATGCCCACACTTGCCACCTCAAGCGAGTGTGTGAGGCGGTTGTGTACGAAGACGCTGCCCGGCAGCGGGAACACCTGCGTCTTGTTTTGCATGCGTCTGAATGGGGCTGAGAAGATGAGACGGTCGTAGTCGCGCTTGAACTCCGACCGGTCGTCATGGCGTTCGGGATGCCTTACTTCCTGCCCCAGACGTTTGTTGGATATGAGTTGTTGCCAGTTCATTGTTCGTTATTGTTGTATGTTCTTAGCAACTCTTATGAGTCATGATGTCGAGAACCATTGCGTCGGTCTGGTTCATGGCCTCGGCACCGATGCTTGTCAGGTTGCGTATTGAGCGGTCTACGTCGTCGTCGATGATGCCTTCAACCGAACTTACGCACTTGCCCTCCATCGAGAGCAGAGCCGACAGAAGTGCTGTAGACACTCCCGACGAAATTTTCAGCGAGCAGCTTGGCTTGGCTCCGTCGCATATCATGCCCGTGATGTTGGCTATCATGTTCTTCACCGAGTGGCAGATGTGTGTGTAGTCGCCGCCCATGAGATAGGTTATGCCGCAGCTTGAACCGATGCTTGCCACTACGCAGCCGCACAATGCCGACAGTTTGCCAAGATTTTGCTTGATGTATATGGCTGTAAGGTGGCTCAAGGTGAGCGCGCGTATCAGCTCCTCTTCGGTGTTTTCGTTCTCCACGGCATACACAGCCACGGGATTGGTGGCGCAGATGCCCTGGTTGCCCGAACCCGAATTGCTCATCACCGGAATCATTGCGCCGCCCATACGTGCGTCGCAAGCTGATGCTGTCTTTGATATGATGTGCGAGAAGATGGAGTTGCCGAAGATGCCGTGGCTCAACGGGCGGTCGATGGTCTTGCCCAGACAGTGGCCGTAGTTGGCCTTCTTCGATTCCTCGGCAGCGCGTATGTTGTAGTCGCGGGTCTTCAGTATGAAGCTTATCTCCTCCTCGGGAGTGGTCATAGCGAAGTCGTACACCATGCGCATGTTGAGCTGGATGTCCTTCTGTTCGGCTGCTCCAGCCTGCGGAGTGCGGCGGTCGAGAATGGCGTTTCCGTCGCGTTCTACATATACTATATTAGTATGCGAATGTGCGATGATGGCTGTTGCCTCGTGTCCCTGTGCCTCGCAGCGTATCTCCACATACAGTTTCTCGGTGATGCCCTGCTTCAGCTTTATGTCAATATGGTCTTCGCTGACGTATTGCTTGCCCTCTTCGAGTGTTTCGCGTGTCAGATCCTTGATTACCTCAAGCTGATATTCCGACTTGCCCACAAGTGCTCCCAATGCTATAGCAATAGGCAGTCCGATCATACCTGTGCCCGGTATGCCCACTCCCATTGCGTTCTTGAGGATATTGGCAGACAGCAACGCTGTAATCTTTTCGGGTCGGCAGCCCAGTGTTTCGGTAGCCTTGGCCACACACAGCGATACACACATAGGTTCGGTGCAGCCTACTGCTGGCACCACTTCGCGGTTGATGAGCGATATAATCTGTTCGCGTATTTGTTTTTCGAGCATAGTAGTATAGACTTGAAGCCCCACTCCCGACCCTGTGGAGGGGTAGGGGGAAGGGCTTCTTATTTAATGTTTATTTCTTATTATTGTAATTATCCAATCCAGTCTGCAGGAACTTCATGTATTCGTTGATGTCCTCGTCGTACGAGCGGCTGCCCGTCAGAGGCATACCGTCGTTGTCGATAAGTACGTACATAGGCTGTGTGTTCGAGCCGAACTTGTAACGCTGCAGATAGCTCCACTTGTCGCCTATGGTGCGCAGGGTGCGCTGTGTGCCGTCAGTATCGGTCACTGTCATTGGCTCGGGCAGCGGAGTCTTGTCGTCAACGTACAATGAGATGAGCACATACTTCTGGTTGAGCATGTCAGCCACCTTAGAGTCGGTCCATACAGCGGCCTCCATCTTGCGGCAGTTTACGCATCCGAATCCGGTGAAGTCTACCATTACGGGCTTGCCTTCGAGTCGTGCGGCAGCCATACCTGCCTCAAAGTCCTTGAAGCGCGGGTGTACCTCGTTCTTGTAGAGGTTGAAGTCCTGGGTGTTCATAGGCGGAGCGAATGCGCTGACAGCCTTGAGCGGAGCGCCCCAGAGGCCCGGAACCATATACATAGCGAACGACAGCGAGAGCAGGGCAAGGAAGAACTGCGGCACATTGGTGCGACGGCCTTCGTCGTCGTGCGGGAAGTTGAACATGCCGAGCAGATACAGACCCAACAGACCGAAGATGATAATCCACAATGCGAGGAATGCCTCACGGTCGAGGATGTGCCATCCGTAAGCCAAGTCGGCTACCGAGAGGAACTTCAGGGCGAACGCCAGCTCGATGAAGCCGAGCACTACCTTCAACACGTTCATCCAACCGCCCGACTTAGGAGCCGACTTGAGCAGTGTGGGGAACATGGCAAACAGTGCGAACGGAACAGCCAGAGCCACTGCGAAACCGAGCATACCGATGGTTGGAGCTACGATGTCGCCCGATGAAGAAACGGCTACAAGGAGGAATCCGATGATAGGTCCGGTGCACGAGAAGCTCACGAGCGACAGTGTGAACGCCATGAGGAAGATGCTGATGAAGCCGCTTGTCTCGTCCGACTTCTGGTCGATCTTGTTGCTCCACGATGACGGCAGCGTTATCTCGAACGCTCCGAAGAACGATGCGGCGAACACTACCAGCAGCAGGCAGAACAGGATGTTGAATATAGCGTTGGTAGACAGCGCATTGAGTGCGCTTGCTCCGAACAGCAGCGATACAATCAATCCCAGTGCTACGTATATTACCACGATGCTCACACCGTAGGTGATGGCCTCGCGTATGGCCTTGCGGCGCTCCTTGTTGCGCTTCAGGAAGAAGCTCACGGTCATCGGAATGATAGGCCAGACGCACGGAGTGAAGAGTGCGAGGAGTCCGCCGAGCAGTCCGGCGAAGAAGATATAGAGCAATGAATTGTTCATTGGCTTGTCAAACTTTTCGAGCTGCTTCACCACCGGTGTCCAGAGCTTCTGCAGCTCTGACTTGTCCATGTTGGCTACGGCAGCCACAGCAGCCGAGTCAGCGGCAGCGTTGGCGCTGTCGGCTAAGGCCTCTTGGGCAGCAGCAGGGTCCAGTGTAGCGTCTGCAAGGGCTGCATCACCCTCCTTTGCTTCTGCATTGGCGTCGGCCTTAGCCTCTGCTTTGGCTGCAGCAGCGTCTACTGCGGGCGATTTTCCCTTATTGGCGAAGTCTACAGTAGACGGTGGCATGCACGACTGGTCGTTGCATGCGCCGTACTCCAGGTAGCACTTGATGTTGTGCTCGGGCTTGGTGAACTTGATCTTCTGTACAAACTGTGCTGAGTTCTCAAAGTAGCGCAGCACCATTCCGAACATGTCGTCCATTCTCGAAATCTCGTGTCCGCGTGGCGTCAGCTTGCCTACGAGCTCTATACCGTCCTTCTTGTCGAAGTGGAT
Source organism: uncultured Prevotella sp. (assembly GCA_900546575.1). Lineage (GTDB taxonomy): Bacteria > Bacteroidota > Bacteroidia > Bacteroidales > Bacteroidaceae > Prevotella. The sequence goes on along the minus strand of URDM01000001.1, from coordinate 24,504 downwards.
GGTAGCCTCGGTGGGGCCGTCGTTGCCAAGATTGGTTGAATACACGTGCCATCCGCTTTCGATTTTTCCGGAGAACACGATCTCGGCTTCGGCTGTGCCGTTAGTCTTAAGATGAGCTGTGAACTTCACAGGGTTTGCCATCTGTGCATTGCACAGTATCGTCACAAAGAGCAACATGGCAACAGACATCAATTTTTTCATTGTGTACATTGGATTTGTTCAAAAATAATTCGTGGGTATAACTGTTGGAATTAGCGTTTCGCTTGATTGTTTTGATTTAGTAGAGCGGTACTCCCACCGGGAATCGAACCCGGATCAAAGGTTTAGGAAACCTCCGTTCTATCCATTGAACTATAGGAGCGGCCTTATTTTTATACGTTAATCATACTGTGTGAACGTGCAAATTTACTTGTTTTTTTTCTGAATGCGAAAAGAAAACGCCGTTTTTTCACTTCATCACGCGTTTAACGTCGTCGATGGTGCGGTCGAACGGTCCGTTGTGCTCCAGCTTCAGTGTGCACATGGCAGCGGCAAAGCGTCCTGCCTCGGCGTAGCCCATGCCCTGGGCACGACACCACAGATAGCCTGCCGAGTAGGTGTCGCCGCAGCCCGTGGCGTCGACGATTTCCTTGGGCTTGTAGGCAGGAATGTCGTAGAACTTGCCTTCGGCGAGTATGATGCTGCCCTCGCTTCCCAGTGTGACGCACACCTCCTTCACGCCCCATTCGGCAAGTTGCAGTGCTGCCTGGCGTGGGTCTGTGAGTCCGGTTATCACCTCCATCTCGTGCTCGTTCACTTTTATTATATCTGTATGGGCGAGTATCCGGAGCTTGTCTGCCCAATCGATGGCAAACACTTTCTCTCTGCGCACCTCACGCAGATAGCCCTGCGCGTCGATGGAGATGCGTCCCTTGGTAGACAGATATTCCACCACTTCGGGCGAGAAGTCGTCGCTCAGCAGCGATCCGAGGTGGAACACGCGTGCGTCTACGCTGCTCATCTCGTCGATGGTGAACGGGTCGGCACGTTCGAGCACCCGCTGTGTGCGGTCGTTCATGTCCTCGCCGTATTTGTTCTCGAAGTAGACGGTGTGGCGGCTGGGGAATGTCAGCACGTCGATACCGGCTGCGCGCATGTCGTCGGCCGACTGCATTTCGCTCTCGCCCAGCTTCGTCACGAGCTGAAACGACACGTGCTGTGGCAGGTGGTTGAGCGCGTACGAGAAGTAGAACGATGTTCCGCCAGCCATATATACGGTCTGTCGCGGTGTGATGATTTTGTCTTTTGTTATGTGGCCTACGCAACAAATATCTTTCATCTGTATTGTTGTTTCTTTATTGTTGTTTATGTCTGTTGTGTGTCGCAGCCGTTTTGAGTGACGCTTTGTAATGTTACATTGACGTTACGACGGTGCAAAAGTACTGAAAAATGACGATTTGACAAAAGTTTTTCCGTTGCTAAATATTATTTATTGAACTTTCGCAAGTTCAGAAGTTATAGAATTTAAAGAAGTTATAGAATTTAAAGCCGTATGTCTTATAGCTGAATATTCAGCAAAAAGAGTAATGGCTATAAATTCTAGCGACCGTAGGGAGCGCTAACTTCTTTAACTTCTGAATTCTCTGAACTTGCTAAAGTTCAGTTATTTATTATTTATAAAAGAATTTCATAATAGTTGTCGCGCGTTATTACCGTGAATTGTGCATCGGGATAACTGCGTGCGAACGAGGGCGGCACCGAAGCCTTCTTGCGTGGATTCCACTTGAATTCGTAGGCTGTCAGCTGTCCGTTGTCCTCTTCTACGTAGTCAATCTCTTGCTTGGCAGAGGTACGCCAGAAGTAGCTTTTTACAAAACTGCGTGCGTAGGATTGTTGCTTTAGCCGTTCGGCTATTACGTAGTTCTCGAACAGTGCGCCTATATCCAGTCTTGTTTCGGCTTGCTGGAAGTTTCCTATTACTGCATTGCGTATGCCACAGTCCCAGAAGTATATCTTCTTGGCGAACTTCAGTTCGTTGCGCAGATTGCGGCTGAACGATGGTAGACGGAATATTATGAACGCCTTTTCGAGCAATTGTATGTATGAGTCGACGGTTTTGGGGTCGAGTCCGCACAGCTGTGCCAGTTCGTTGTACGATACCTCCGAGCCTATCTGAAAGGCTATGGCCTGTAATAGTTTTACGATTTTCTCGCTTTTCTTCACTCTGTCAAACATCAGTATGTCCTTATACAGATAGCTGTTGGCAAGTTCTTGCAGTACTTCTCGCTCTTCTCCGCTGTGGTTTACTACGTCGGGATAGCTTCCGTACACCAGTCGTTGTGGCAGCATGCGCTTTTCGTCGAGCAGTCCGTTGTGTGCTGCCAGTTCGCCGAATGACAGTGGATACATCTGTAACTCGTATTTGCGTCCGGTGAGCGGTTCGTTTATTACGTTGGCAAGGTCGAACGACGAGCTGCCAGTGGCAAATACCTGCACGTCGGGGTTGTTGTCGATTATGAGTTTGAGTGATATTCCAATGTTGGGTATGCGTTGCGCCTCGTCGATAACGATGTTTTGTTTGAATCCGATAATGGCTTTCAGGCGTGTTGACGATGCGTTGTCGAACAGTGCTCTCACGTCGGGCTCGTCGCCATTGAGCCATAGCGTCTCGTTGCTGTCGGCTATCTGTCGCAGTAGGGTTGTCTTGCCCACCTGTCGTGCACCGAAAACGATTATGGCTTTCCCCTTGCCCGTGCGTTCGCGTATCAGTGTTTCTAATGTTCTTGTTATCATATACTTACATGCTTTTGAGGTTTGTGCAAATATACGAATAATTATTGCGAAATCCAAGAATCTTTAAATATTTATGGAATTGATTCCTTAAATCTTTGAATATTTGTGGAATTGAATCCAAGAATATTTGAATATTTATGGAATTGGGGTGTCGTGGAGGGCGTTTTGTGTAGGCTGGTATGGTGCTTTTTGTAGGCTGATGTAGTGTTCTTTGCCCTTCCCTCAAAAAAAAGGAGTCCTTTTGGCTTGCAAAAGGACTCGTTTTGGGCTGCAAAAGGACTCCTTTTACAACTCAAAAGGGCCCCTTTTGCAAGCCAAAAGGACTACATTTGAAATTGCATACTACAACGGCCTGGATTTCATGCCATTACAGCCGTTTGACGCCCATTACATGTATTCTCCGAAATCGGTGAGTCGCATGTCGCCCTTCTTTGTAAGAGTGTCGTGGAAGGCGAAGGCTGCGCGCAGGGCGCAAGGCTCGTGTCCTTGCGACGCAATGCGCTGATAGTCACGCAGCAGCGGACGGTAGTCGGGGTGGGCGCAGTTGTTTATTATCTCTTCGGCACGACGTGCGGGACCCTTTCCGCGCAGGTCGGCAATGCCCTGCTCGGTTATGATGATGTCCACGTCGTGCTCGGTCGAGTCGATATGGCAGCACTGTGGCACGATAGCGCTTATACATCCGTTCTTGGCAGTGGACGGAGTGTAGAATATACTGATTGATCCGTTGCGCTCGTAGTCGCACGATCCGCCGATGCCGTTCATCAGTTTCGAGCCGCATACGTGCGATGAATTCTCGTTGCCGTATATGTCACACTCCAGAGCGGTGTTCATTGCAATCACTCCGAAGCGGTGTATCAGTTCGGCTGAGTTGCTCAGCTCGCTCGGACGCAGCGTTATGCGCGAGCGGAAGTAGTCGATGTTGTCGTAGACACGGCGCAGACACTCGTTGCTTACGGTCATGGCGGCAACAGAGGCGTGCGCAATCTTGTCCTCAAGCATCATGTCGATGATGGCGTCCTGCACCACTTCGCTGAACACTTCGAGCCGGGGCAGCTGTGCGTTCTTGCCGATGGCCTGCATCACGGCGTTGCCCGTGACGCCCACACCGCTCTGTATGGGGAACATAGTGGGCGGGATGTGGCCCTTGCGGATGTCGCTCAGGAAGAAGTCGACAACGTGGTTGCCGATGGCTTCGGTCTCGGGCGTGAGCGCCTTGAACGAGCGTGCCTCCTCCGGGATGCAGCACTCCACCACGCCCACGAGCTTCTGCGGGTCGAGTTCGAGATACTCCTTGCCTATGCGTCCGCCCACCGTGACGAGCGGAATGGGCTGGCGGTTGGGATATTCGGCACATTCGTACTCGTCGTGCAGATGGCGCACGCGCGGGTCGTGGAATGTGTTGAGCTCGAGTATTACGCGTTTGGCTATACGTACGATTGTAGGCACGATGCCGTCGGCTGATGTCAGGAATATGCGCATGCGTCCGCCCACTTCCTCAATGGCAGACACCTCGATGATGGCCCAGTCGATAGGTCCGTAGAATCCGTGACGCAGACGCTCTGCCATGTGTCCGAGGTGCATGTCCTCGTAGTCTATCTCGCCCATGTTGGCGTGACGGCGGAAGTCGGCATTGGTAGAGAACGGAGCGCGGAACTTTATAGCCTGGGCGTTGGCGAAGTCGCCCTCCAGACTCTGGCACGACGATGCGCCGGTGATAATGCCCACCTTGAACGGGCGACCGGCCTCATGTTCGCGCACGGCACGCTGCGACAGCTCGCGTATCACAGCCTTAGGCACGCCGTTGGGCGTAAATCCGCTGAACCCGATGTTGTCGCCGTCGTTTATCATTGCCGCCCCTTCGGCAGCCGTAATCTTTCTGTATGACATATCCTGATAATTATATGTATGTTTATTTATATATAAAATAATGTGTATATTCTTTGTCCTTTGGAGTTGCTTTTGTAATTTTGTAGCATTAAACCGACGGCAAAGGTACACATAATGTTGCATAATTATGCGTATATACAAACAAAATGTATAAATATTTATGCAAAGGCTGTCGTTTTGGTAATAAATACGTATGAATATGCAGATAAATACTCCGACACCGCCGTTATGCCCTCATTCTGTCGCTATTGAGCGGCTGAGCATAGGCTACGCCGCGCGCCATAAGCGGCACGTAGTGGCTGACGTACTGGAGGCGCATGCCGAGGGTGGCACACTCACGTGTCTGATAGGCCGCAATGGTTCGGGCAAGTCGACATTGCTGCGCACCGTGGCACGATTGCAGCCCAAGTTGGGCGGTAGGGTAGAGCTGGGCGGAAGGGACACGACAACCTTTAGCCCCTCGCAGTTGGCACGTACGCTTGGCGTAGTGCTCACGTCGCGCCCCGATGCGTCCAATATCACCGTAGGCGAGGTTGTGGCGATGGGCAGAGCGCCCTACACGGGGTTCTGGGGCAGGCTCAGTGATGCCGACCATAGGATTGTCGACGAGGCGATGCAGAGCGTCGGCATCAGCCACATGAGCCACAGACGTGTGTGCAGCCTTAGCGACGGCGAGTGTCAGAAGACTATGATAGCCAAGACACTGGCGCAGCAGACACCTTATATATTATTGGACGAGCCTACGGCTTTTCTCGACTTCACGGGCAAGGTGGAGCTGATGCTGCTATTGCGCAGGCTCGCCCACGAGCAGGGCAAGACCATACTGATGTCGACACACGACCTCGAAGCGGCTCTGCGCACAGCCGACCGCATGTGGATTCTTGCCGATGGAGCAATTACGCAGGGCTCTCCGCACAAGCTGGCAGAGCGTGGCGACATCGAACGGTATATCGGCAGACACGACGTAAGGCTCGACCGCCAGACGCTGCAACTTACTATCAATACAGAATATTAAAACAAATAAAAATACAGAATTATGGAAAACAACTTCATGCAAATCATCAAGACACGCCGCTCGTGCCGCCACTATCGCGACGAGCAGGTTGACGACCAGCTGCTACATACCGTTATGGAGGCTGGTACTTACGCTCCGACGGGTCACGGAACGCAGGATCCGCAGATTGTGGCTGTGCAGAACCCTGCACTCAAGCAGCGTCTGGCAGCCCTCAACGCCCAGATCATGGGTGTGGACAGCAATCCCTACTACGACGCCCCTACCTATCTGCTCGTGTTTGCATCCAAAGACAATCCCAACGCCTTTCAAGACGGATCGTGCGTGCTCCAGAATATGATGCTCGCAGCACACGCAGTGGGACTGGGCACTTGCTGGATCAACCGCGAATATCAGATGTTCCAGACCGAAGAGGGCCACAAACTGATGGAGGAGATGGGCATCGCAGCCGACCGTATAGGCATCGGAGCACTCTCGCTGGGCTACCCCTCGCGCGAACCGAGAGAAGCCAAACCACGCAAGGAAGACTGGATGAAGGTGATAAAATAACTCCGTGGGGGTTAATTAAACCTAAATTAATGGTCGGTTTGCGGTCGCTTCAAGAATAGATGACTAACTTTGTAGTTCCTTAAGTCAGTGGCTTGAAACAACAATCAATAACAATAACAACTTTTATTAAAAACATGAAAAAGAGAAACTATTTACTCCTGTCAGCAGCCTCAGTGCTGTTCATGGCATCATGCTCGAAGATGGGGCCGCTCTCGGCTGACAACTTCACCGTTACACCCAACCCGCTCGAGTCGCAGGGTGGCAAGGTAGCCGCTACCGTTAACGGCACATTCCCCGAGAAATACATGAAGAAGAAGGCCGTAGTGACCGTAACTCCCGAGCTGCGCTACGCCAACGGCCAGGTAGCCAAGGGCCAAAGCGCCACATTCCAGGGCGAAAAGGTTATGGGCAACGACCAGACTATATCATATAAGGTGGGCGGTCGCTACACAATGAAGACATCTTTCGACTATGTTCCGGAGATGCAGAAGAGCGACATGTACCTCACTTTCGACGCTCGCAAGGGCAAGAAGGTGTACAACGTACCTGCCGTTAAGGTTGCAGACGGCGTTATCGCCACTTCAGAACTCTATCGTCGCACACTGGCTTCGGAGAACGGCGTAATCGCTCCCGATACATTCCAGCGCGTCAACGCTAAGAAGCAGGAGGCCAACATCAAGTTCCTTATCAACCAGGCCAACATCCGCAAGAGCGAACTCAAGAACAACTCTGTCAAGGAGTTTGTCGAAATGCTCAAGAAGATCAACGCCGACCGCGAGGGCTTCAACATCCAGAACGTAGAAATCCAGGCTTACGCTTCACCTGAGGGTGGTGTTAAGTTCAACGACAAGTTGGCTGGCCAGCGTAAGAACCAGTCAGAGAAGTACGTCAAGAACACTCTGAAGCAGACCAAGGTAGACGCTGCTCTCGATGCTCACTATACCGCTCAGGACTGGGAAGGCTTCCAGAAGCTCGTTGCAGCAAGCAACCTTCAGGACAAGGAGGTAATCCTCCGCGTGCTCTCAATGTATGAGGATCCGCAGGAACGCGAGCAGCAGATCCGCAACATGTCGGCCGGTTTCCAGGAGCTTGCCAACGGTATTCTGCCCGAACTCCGCCGCTCTCGCCTCATCATCAACTACGAGACAATCGGCCGTTCGGACGAGCAGATCAAGGAGCAGTACAAGAACGACGCATCTAAACTGAGCGCCGATGAGCTGCTTTATTCAGCTACTCTCGATGAAACTCCAGCCAAGCAGGAGGAGATCTACAAGAAGACTGTAGAGGCTTATCCTAACGATTACCGCGCATACAACAACCTCGCAGCTCTGGCTCTTGCCAAGGGCGACAAGGAATCGGCACAGCAGTACGCCGCTAAGGCAGCTCAGCTGGGCAGCGATACTCCTGAGGCTCAGGCCAACCTCGGCCTCATCTCGCTCATCAACGGCAACGTTCAGGATGCTGAGCGCGCAATCTCTAAGGGTGCAAACTCTGAGAATGTGAAGGCAGCTCTGGGCGCTCTGAACATCGCTAAGGGCAACTACGCACAGGCAGAGAGCGACTTCGGCAAGACAGCAAGCAACACTGCGGCTCTGGCACAGATTCTTAACAAGAACTATGCAGCCGCTGCCAAGACTCTCGACAAGGTTGAGAACCCCAACGCCATGACCGATTATCTGCACGCTATCGCTGCTGCACGCCGTGGCAACAAGTTCGCTGCCGCTTCTTATCTTAAGGAAGCTCTCCAGAAGGACGCTTCTCTTAAGGAGTATGCCGACAACGACCTGGAGCTGAAGCTTCTGAAGTAATCATACAATAAAACAAAGCCCTACCCCCGGCCCCTCCCCAATAGGGAGGGGAGTAGTATGCAATTACTGCCACAAGCATCCAATTTAAGGAAGCAAGTTTGGCAAAATACAAGTAATAAGGCATATCACTCCCCTCCCTACGGGGGAGGGGTCGGGGGTGGGGCTTCCTTCTTTTATATACAGAATGAAACACTTATATATCCTTATTCTCGCTGTTCTGACGCTCGCATCGTGCGGAACCGACAGCCGGCACTTCAAACTTGAGGGACGATTGCTCAATCTCAACCAGGGCGAATTCTACGTATACAGCCCCGACGGAGCCATGCGCGGACTCGATACTATAAAGGTGCAGGCTGGACGATTCTCGTACACCACCGAGTGCGATGCCCCCAAGACGCTCGTAATAGTATTCCCTAACTATACCGAGCAGCCCGTCTTTGCACAGCCCGGAAAGAGTGTGGACATCAAAGGCGACGCTTCACACCTGAAGGAGATGACCGTCAAGGGCACCAAGGACAACGAGTTGATGAACAAGTTTCGCGAACAGATACACTCAGCTTCGCCTCCCGAGGTGCTGAAGGCTGCACAACAGTTTGTCACGGATCATCCCGAGAGCATCGTGTCGACCTATCTTGTGCGCCGATACTTCATCGAAACCGAGACTCCCGATTTCGCTACCGCGTCGCGTCTCATCAAGGATATATCAGCCAAACAGCCCGATAACGGATACGTCGGACTGTTGAAAGCAATGGTCAAGGGACGCGTTCCGGCTGCTGGCGGAGCTCTTCCTAAACTCAATGCGCGTGACATCAACGGCAAAGCAGTAACAACTGCCACACTCAAGAAGACTCCCATCACCGTAGTCATGGCATGGTCGACGTGGAACTACACTTCGCTCAGCATGCTCCGACAGATGTCTCAGCGTGCCAAATCATCCGAAGGACGTATGTCGGTGATAGGTATCTGCCTCGATCCGTCGCTGTATAAGTGTCGCACTACAATCAAAAGCAACGACATAACCGATGCCACCATCATCTGCGATGGCAAAATGGTGGACGGAACTGCCTACAATCAGCTGGCAATGGTGGCGCTGCCCGACAACATTCTGATTGTGAACGGACGCATAAAGGAACGTTCGCTCACTATGTCAAACCTCATTGACGAACTCAACAAGTTGGATAAGTAAGGCGCCCAAAGCCCATAAAACCACATTTTTGGGTGCTCTGCGATAACGTTTTGGTACTCTTTGACAACTTTTTTGAAGCTCTGCGATAACTTTTTTGCTCACAATACGGTATATTCTAAATATTTTTTATACCTTTGCACTCGCTGAAAAGAGCGCTATGCGGCAATAGCTCAGTTGGTAGAGCACAACCTTGCCAAGGTTGGGGTCGCGAGTTCAAGTCTCGTTTGCCGCTCTTTTCATATTGGTAATGGTTTATATGATAGGTGGCAGAGATGCTGCCGTTTTTTATTTAAGCCAAATTTTTATTAATGTAACAAGAATAAGGTCGCCGCAATGGTGGAATTGGTAGACACGAGGGACTTAAAATCCCTTGGCCAGTAATGGCTGTGCGGGTTCGAGTCCCGCTCGCGGCACAAAGAGAATATACTAACAACGATATAAGGTGGACATTCCAAACGGATGTTCACCTTTTGCTTTTATATAAAACGCTACATGCTTTTATATTGATTGCTGCGAGCTTTTATATACATTATTTTATAATAATACACTTCTGAAGACGCAATACTTATGACATACGACGACATTTGGCGCCGGCTTGCCGGTGTGTACGACCAGCGTGAGGCGCGGGCTGTTGCCCGTATGCTCGTTGAGGAGAAGTTCGGACTCTCGTTCACCGACATCATCTGCGGTGCTGTTGAAACTCTTTCCGATGCCGACAAGCAGTGGATTGAGGCTGCCGTGAAGCGCCTGGAGCAGGGCGAACCTATACAGTATGTGCTGGGATGGGCTTGGTTTGGAGGACTGAAGTTCAATGTCCGCAGTGGCGTTCTTATTCCCCGACCCGAAACCGAATGGCTTGTCAATAGCGTTTGTGCCCACTCTGTCCCCTCAAACGACCGCCCCTTGCGCATTCTCGACATCGGTACGGGCAGCGGATGCATTGCCCTCAGCATCAAGCAACGCTTGCCTGAGGCTTACGTTGAGGCTTGGGACATTTCGACAGAGGCCCTGTCGATAGCCGCCGACAATGCCCGCAGCCTCTCGCTCGACATCGTTTTGCGTCAGCAGGATGCCCTCAATATCACTACAAGCACCCATAACATCACGCCAAACGATATCAACACCACGCCAAACGACAACAATGGCGCACCAAACGATCCTTTATTCTGGGACGTAATAGTAAGCAATCCGCCGTACATTTGTCAACGTGAACGTGCCTATATGGCTCGTAATGTGCTCGAACATGAACCTTCCACGGCGCTATTCGTGCCCGACACCGACCCATTGCTGTTCTATCGTGCCATCACACGTTATGCCGTAGGCTCGCTCAACGAGGGCGGTCGTCTGCTGTTTGAGTGCAATACGCTTTATGCAGGCGACACGGCTCGCATGATGAACGACGAAGGCATGGCTGCAACGGAGGTGTTTGACGACTGTTTCGGAAAGCCCCGCTTTGCAGTAGGCGAGAAGAAATAGAGGGCTGAAGCAGCCAGAATAGCGAGCTGAAGCAGCCGGAATAGCGAGCAGAAGCTAAAGAAACAATGAGTCGAAAGACTAATAACAACTGACAATAACGATATGTTTGCAAAGCCAAAGAAACAAATTACCGAGCAGGAAGCGCTGCTCAAGCTGTCGGCTCTTTGCTCGCAAGCCGAGCATTCGTCGGGCGAAATGATGGACAAGATGCGTCGCTGGATGTTGCCAAGTGACGTAGCCGAGCGCATACTCGACCGCCTTATCGACGAGCGTTTTGTCGACGACGAGCGCTTTGCCCGCTTCTTCGTGCGCGACAAGATACGCTTCGACCGTTGGGGACGGCGCAAGATAGAGCAGGCTTTATATAAGAAAGGTGTAGCATCCGATATAAGCCATCGTGTGCTCGATGCCGTTCCTGCCGACGACTACATCGAGATACTGCGCCCATTGATTGCAGCCAAGCGCCGGACAGTGAAGGCTGACAGCGATTACGAACTTAACTGCAAACTCATAAGGTTTGCCATGGGACGCGGATTTGACATGGATATCATCAGGAAGTGCGTTGACATGCCTGATGAATAAAAAAAGCCCTACCCCCGGCCCCTCCCCCCGTAGGGAGGGGAGTGGTATGATTTGTAGGCTCAAGACAAAGCTGACAAGAGTGGGGTTAAAGGTGCATTAAACAATGCGCCCTGTAATGACAGAAGCTGAACAATCAATGCTTTTGCCATTACAGGGCGCTTTTTTGTATGCTTAAGTAATCACAACATCACAACCGGGCAACATTTCAACCGAGCAAAGCTCGCAGCGCGAGCCTTGCTTACGCTTCGCGCTGGCGAGTGCCCATGCGTGCTTCAACGACGTTGATGACATAGTCGCCGAGCTTCTCGCATTCGCTCACGATGTCCATGTACATAGTACCGATGGCATAAGTGTACTTATGGTCATTGACATCGTTGATGTTCTGCGAGCGCAACTGGTTGCGATAGTTGTTGATTTCGTTCTCAACGTTGAATGAACGGTTGATGTCGAGCGAGTCGCGACGTCCGGTCAGCATCACGTTCATCTGCGTCAGAGAGTCGTCGGTAAGCTCAAACATCTGGTGCAGGTGCTCATACTGCTTCTCAGTAAAGTCCTCCTTGCCCTTCAGCTTGCGGTTGATGGTGCGTGCTATGTTGTAGCACGAGTCGCCGATAGACTCAATCTCCGAAATCTCGCGCAGCATGGCGCGTATCTTAGCCTTTGTATCGTCCGATAGATGAGCGTCGCTGACGTTGTCGAGATAGTTGGCTATCTCAATCTCCATATTGTCCGAGATGCTCTCATACTTCTCAATACGAGAGAAAATCTTGTTGAACTTGGTGTCGTCCTTCACGCCAAGCAGCTCGCGTACCATACCAAACATGCGCTGGATGCGCTCTGCGAACGACTGAATCTCCTTCTGTGCCTCGAGCACCGAGAGTTCCGGAGTCTTCATGATGGCAGTACCACCGATGTAGCGCAGGCGGAAATCGTCCTCGTCCTTCTTCGTCGAAGGCTTGATGACGTAGCACACGAAGCGCTCCATTTGCGGAATGAACCATATCAGAACCGTTGTGTTGCACACGTTGAAGGTAGTATGGAAAGCGGCAAGCACTACCGAGAGGCGTGTGGCGTCGATGTGGTCGGCATGCGGGTTGACTCCCACAAATCCGCAAACCATGTCGATGAACGGATAGAAGATGCAGAGCACCCAAATCACACCAAACACGTTGAACGTCAGGTGAGCCAAGGCTGCACGACGAGCCTGCGTGTTGGCACCCATGGCGGCGATGTTCGAAGTGATGGTAGTGCCTATATTCTCACCCAGCACAAGCGCAATACCCATATAAATAGGCAGCACGCCACTCGAACACAGCACCATAGTGATGGCCATAAGGGCTGCCGACGACTGCATACAGAAAGTCAGCACCGTGCCAATGAGCAGGAACGAGAATATTGTGAAATAGCTGTCTTTGTCGAAAGATGAGAAAAAGTCGATAACCATCTGGTTATGACTGAGGTCCATTTCCTTGCCGGTAGCGCCCAGAGTGGAGATGGCGAAGAACATAAATGCGACACCGAAGAGGAAATCGCCGATGTAACGGTGCTTCTTGCGATAGATGAGCAGCAACGCTATGAAGAACACCGGGAACACGATGTTGGCCATGTTGAACGAGAAGCCAAGCGTCATGATCCATGCCGTGAACGTGGTGCCGATGTTGGCTCCCATGATAACGGAGATGGCCTGTGCCAGTGTGAGCAGTCCGGCGTTAACGAACGATACTGTCATCACCGTCGTGGCAGTCGACGACTGCACCGAGGCTGTTACGAACATACCGGTCAGCAGACCAGTAAAGCGGTTGGTAGTCATTGCTCCAAGGATATGGCGCAGCTGCGAGCCTGCCATCTTCTGGAGTGCCTCGCTCATCACTTTCATGCCGTAAATGAGCAGAGCTAATGATCCGATAATCTTAAAAAAAATCCAAATCGACATATATTTTAATATAATTTATGTGGCGGTGTTGCGCATTGTGTCGAAAACGGAGTATCTTTGTTGCACATCAAGTATTAACCATTAAACATGTAACCGAAATGAAACAGTTGATACAAATCCGTTGCAAAAATAATAAAAAAAGTCTGAAAGTTGAAGCCGGAACCACACTTTCTGACATTTTCAAGCAATTAAATTTGACTTTGCCCTATCCGCCCGTATGCGCCAAGGTGAATAACAAGGTTGAAGGTTTGCATTATCGCGTATATAACGCCAAGGACATAGAGTATCTCGACATATCGTCGCCATCCGGATTGCGAGCCTATACACGCACTCTCTTCTTCGTGCTTTGCAAGGCGGTGCAGGATTTGTATCCCGGCACAACGGTGCGTATCGACATTCCGGTATCCAATGGTTTCTATTGCGACCTCAACATAGGCCGTCCTGTCACCGAAGCCGACGCCCTTGCCGTGCGCAACGGGATGCAGACCATCATCGACCGTGCCATACCCATACGCCGACACGAAGTGCCTACCGACGAGGCTATAGCACGTTTCGAGGAAATGGGCTATCACGACAAGGCGCTGCTGCTGCGCACTACGGGCCGACTCTATACATTATATTATGATATAAACGGCTTCATCGACTACTATTACGGTTCGATGCTCACCAATACGGCGCAACTCACGCTCTTCGGACTGGAGAAATACTACGACGGACTGCTTCTGCGCATCCCCTCGATGAGCAACCCTTCGGAGCTTGGCGCACTCATACGCCAGGACAAGATGTTTGAAATATTCCAGGAGCACCACCGCTGGCAGAACCTTCTGGGAATGTCTACCGTGGGCACATTCAACGAGGCTGTGCGCGAGGGATACGCCACCGAGATAATCAACGTGTCGGAGGCGCTGCAGGAAAAGAAGATAGCGCACATTGCCGAGAACATTGCTGGTAAGAAGACCGTTAAGATGGTGCTCATAGCCGGACCCTCAAGTTCGGGCAAGACCACATCGTGCAAGCGACTGAGCATCCAGCTCCTTTGCAACGGCATACGCCCCGTGCCCGTGTCGCTCGACGACTACTTCGTCGACCGCGAACTGACTCCGAAGGACGAGAACGGCGATTACGACTTCGAATCGCTGCACGCCCTCAACCTGCCTCTGCTCAACAAGCAGCTCATGCAGCTGTTCAACGGCGAGGAAGTGGAGCTGCCCAAGTACGACTTCATCAAGGGTCGCAGCGTGCCGAGCGGTAAGAAGATGCGCATGCGTGCTGGCGATGTGCTCGTGATAGAAGGCATCCACGCCCTCAACCCCGAACTTACGTCGCAGATTCCCGAAGAATATAAGTATCGGGTGTACGCATCGGCGCTCACCACCATTCTCCTCGACGACCACAACTACATCCCCACCACCGACAACCGCTTGCTGCGCCGCATCATACGCGACTACAAGCAGCGTGGATGTTCAGCCCGCGACACCATACGCCGTTGGCCCAGCGTGCGCCGAGGCGAAAACAAATGGATATTCCCGTTTCAGGAAAATGCCGACGAAATGTTCAACACTGCCATGATATACGAACTTGCTGCCATCAAGACCCAAGCCGAACCGCTGCTCGAACAGGTGCCCGAGAACTGCGAAGAGTATGCCGAGGCATACCGCCTGCGCAAGTTCCTCAGCTACTTCCTTCCCATCGACCACGGCGTTCTGCCACCGACATCACTCCTGCGTGAGTTCATAGGAGGCAGCTCGTTCTCGTATTAAAAGCCCTACCCCCGGCCCCTCCACCGTAGGGAGGGGAGTGGTATGCACCGACTTTTAGAAACGTATCAACACTTTTCTAAGGGAACTTTGGCGCAAAGACAACACTTTTTTGCAAACTACACAAAGACTTCATAGCCTAATACTAATTATTGCTGTCCGGTAAAACTAACAATTTGGTAAAAGACGGGCTGAAAGCCCAATAAGCACATAGCCCAGGGCACCCGCCTTGGGTGTACGGATTGATAAAAGCAAGACGCCCTGCAAGGGCAAAAGCATTGATTATTAACGCTTTTGCCCTTGCAGGGCGTTTGGTTGTTTGGGAACTTTTACTATTTTTTGTAATTTAGTTGGTAAAGCTAATTGTAGGAGGCTATGGCGTCCCCGCCATAGCCTGTGCAGTTAGTCTGTTTATTCTTGTTATTGATAATCTGCACAGCCTGCTTGCTCAGGCTATGGCGGGGACGCCATAGCCTCCTACAGTTTGTAATTTTAAAACTATAGTATCACTCCAAATATCGGATGAGCCAGAAAAAAGCCCTACCCCCAGGAGGGCGTGTTAGAATAGGAGTTAGAGGAAGTTAAGAAGAAGTTAATCCATCTACGATGAATGGAAGTTAACGGACAAATGCTTTGTCTTTCAGTAATTTATACATATGTCCGCTAACTTCTATTAACTACGGGCAAAGCCCAAACTTCCTCTAACTTCTGTTTTGACACACTCTCAGCGAAATGTACCGACTACGTACCGTAACCGAGGTCTACGGCGTTTGCGTGTTTATAAGCGTCAATCTGAAATGAAAATAGAGTCATAATTGAATCACTCCAAATTCCGGATGAACAAAAAAATGTGGCTATAAAACAAAACGAGTCCTTTTGGCTTTCAAAAGGACTCGTTTTGAAGAGCAAAAGGACCCCTTTTGCATGGTAAAAGGACTCGTTTTGGAAGGCAAAAGGAGTCCTTTTTTTTAATGTTAAGTGTTGAATGTTAAGTGTTAAGGGTTGAGGGTGGAATGTTGAATGGAAAAATACAAAAAAGTGGCGTCCCCAAAAAGCGGGGACGCCACTACCATTTTACATCTATTATCACTAACCATCCCCCTATGGGGATTATTTGAACAGCTCTATTTCGCTGACGAAGCAGTTGCTGTAAGAGTCGAAGCCATAGTAGGTTTCTACTGGCTTGATCTTTATATACTTTGCAGTTACAGGAGCGTAGAACTCTGCAACAACTGGTGTAGTATAATTAAGTTCATCGGAATTGTATGGCGAATGAACAGTACCTACTTCCTTCCAGTTCTCTTCGTCGTCGCTTGTGTATACTAAGTAATCAGAAAGTCCGTAGTCGAAACCGTCCCAGTAATATCCGGGATATACTGCAATTGCCGATACTGTCTGAGCCTCTTTGAATTGGATTCTCCATCCCTCAGTTCCACCGCGAGTATAGTCGTAATCTGTATAATAACCATTCGTGAGTGTCGTTGTACGCATCATGCCTCTACGGTAGTTGTAGATGCTAAAGTCGTCATCGCCTACATACTTCTCTGTCTTGCCCTCAATAGAGCCGACATCCTTGATGTTGTTAGCCTTGTAGATAAAGTACCAGCTGATTTTGTTGAGGTTGCTGCTTGCTTTTGCGTTGCCGCTTACCTCCTTGATAGTGAAAGACATTTTGCACTTGTCGCCATCCTGGAAAGCCTTGGCTGCATCATTGTCCTTCAACGATACCAATACGGGCTCTTCCGACTTTCTTTCGCCCTTCTTGATAACTACCATGTTGCGTTCCATCTGGAATGCATCCGCAGACATAACCTTGTAGTCGCCCTTGTCCTGGTTTGCAATTTCAGCATCTGGCTGTACAACTACAGTGATGTCCTCGTCGGCTGTCTTCGAGAGATTGACGTAGAACTCAAAATGGTCGGTAGGTAAAGTGTATCCTAAAGGAGTGATGATGATGTTCGAAGCGCTGTTCTTCTGAGCAGCCACATTCTCCTGTATATAAACCTTTGCACTCTCATAGTCCGTCTGCTCTGTCGGGAAGAGAGTCTCGCCAAATTCCTTGTCGTCGCTACAAGCCGTGAAGAGGGGCAGCGCAGCGAGCATCAGAACTGGCAATGATATGTTCTTGATAATTGATTTCATTTTTCTTCAGTTTTTTATTGGTTCTTATTTACCGTCGATGCGCACGTTAGGTGTCCATACTGGTTCGCCTGATGTGGTCTTACACTTGTTGCCGTTGCCGGTGTAGTCGGTGAACTCATCGCCCTGACCCTCGTTCATCTTCCAGTAAGCCTCAAGACCTTCTGTGTGCGGGTCGATTACGTACATGTTGTTGGCAATCTCAGCCTGCGAACGAGCTACACGCCACAAGCGCACTTCTGAGTACATGGCGTTGGCGAGGAAGTAGCTGCCTGAGCTTGCAAGCGACATGTTGTCTACGCATACAACCTTACCACCGAGGTCCATAGAGTTGTCAAGTACGCCGTTAACATACAGATAAAGCTTGGTGCCAGTGCATACGAATGCCAGGTGATACCATGTCTGCTGGTTGAACAGCATGTTAGAGTTCATCTGCGAACCTTGAGTCTTTATCTGCAGACGGTTGCCCTCTATCGGAGCGTCACCGAAGCGGATGTAGATCTCACCGTCTCGACCTTCTGAGCCACTTGCTGCAAAGATGGCCTGGTTGTTGCCCTGACCTACTTCTGTCTTAAGTACAGACATGTTGATGTTCATCTCAACAGTCCATGCTGTGAGGTCGTTCTGCTGACGAAGCTCCATCTTTGCGTAGTTGTTACGGTTGAGTGTCGGCACAGCCTGATATATAACCTGGTCGAGTACATATACTATTGACTTGCCCGACTTCAAGATGTTAGCACCGTCCTTGCTGTCAATTTTCAGAGCGATGGCAAACTTCTTGCCGCTCGCCTTCAGTTCGTTTGTAAGTGGCAGGACATTGATGCTTACCGGAGTAGAAGCTGAGTTGCCCTCGTCTACAGTCACCTTATTGGCTGATATAGTGTATTGTCCAGCCGGCAACATCTCGTAAGAAGTAGAGTTAAGCTTGTTGTAGCTGTCGAGAGCGGCCTGGTCGGTAGATATTTCGAACGAGCAGGCTTTCTTGACGGGCGACGACACGCGTACACTCATCTCTGTACTGACCTCATCGTTGCCGATGGTTATCTTCTTGGCAGTGTTGCCATTGGTGTTGGTCTGGGCAATGTAAGCCTGATTCTCCAACACGTCATATTCTGCGTCGTTGCACGAAGCCAGCAGCATAGCGCAAGCGGCTGTACATCCGAGCAGGAGTTTTGAGATATTTGATTTCATGACTTTTAAAGCTTATAAATAGTAACTACATTATTTTACTGACGGGTTCTGAATCTGGATACCCTTGCGCAAGTAAGGATAAGATACGTTGTATCCCGACACGTTGTATTCGTACTCCATGTGGTATGTTCCCATACCGCCTTTCTGTACAGCCTTGCCATTGATGATAGGCTTCCATTCAGCCATGCCGATGAGGCTCGGCACCGTGCGGCCGTCGCGTGTTGTGTGGCTTACACCACCTGCTTTAGCCCAGTTCTCGAAGTTCTCGGTCACAATATACTTCTTGGCTGTCTCCTCTGGCGAGAGCTTGTCGGCTTCCTCTGTAGCGTTCTGGAAGTTTCTGATAGTGTTGCTCAAGCGGTTGTCAAGGTCTGAATAGCCGCGGCATCCGTAAGCCTGTACGATGAAGTAGTCGAAGTAGCGGCCCAGATTGCTGTTGAGCGATTGTGGCTCACCGTCAATTACGAACAAGCGGCCAGTACCCGACTTCGGGCCGATGCGCTTCGACATCTCTTCAACGAATACAGCGTGGGCCTTTTCGTTGCTGGCAATATTACCTGGTGAACCATAGTTAGGCTCGAAGTCCCAGTCAAATCCGTCGTAGTTGTACTTGTCGATAGTATCGCAGATAGCGTTGGCATACTTGCGTATAGCCTCGTCGCCCTCGCCCCAGAATGTAGCGGCATCCTCACCGGCAGGAGTCAGCTGGTCGCCGACTTCGGCTACGATGAAGCAAAGCAGAGCACGTGTGCCCTTCACTTCCTGCACATACTTCAGGTCGGCTTTGCGGTCTACCGAGAGTGAGTGTCAGTTGCCCCAGATTGAAACGAAGTCAACCGAGTCTGGCAGACCTGCGAGTGTATTCTCAAGCGACAGTCCTGAGCCCACCCAGTTGCCGAACCATCCGAATGCAATTTCATGGTCGCTCTTCTTGTATTCGCGCAGTTGCTTGTAGTAAGCGTCCGACTTGTTGGTGTGAGTTAAGTCGGTAGGGTTCTTTATTTCGGTGTCTGTCCAGTCGTCGCACGAAGCCATGAAGCTGAGTGTTGCAACGAGGGCAAACATATATATGAATATCTTTTTCATTGTCTTTAAGTGTTTTTAGATGTTAGCTTCTATTTACTTCTTCTGCCACCACATCTTTGTCTCGTAGTTGTCGGCACCGCCGTTCATCTGCAAGGCATTGTTGTAGTTGTTCGGGTTGTTGATAGACTCTTCGTTAGGATAAGGTATACGGTTGGCAACCTTCAGTGCTGAACCGATGTTCTGTGCTACGTCGAACACCTTAGGATAGCCCGTACGGCGTATTTCGCACCATGCCTCCTGACCGTTGGGGAACATTGCAATCCACTTCTGAGTCATAATGCGCTCGAGTTTCTTCTCGGCTGTAGCGTCGTTGTCCCACTTGATGGTGATGTCTGATACGTGGCCCATTGACTTGCCGTATCCGCCGTCAGCGTCAACATAGTCTGCCTGGATGCTGGTATCGTCAGCCAAGTAAGAGTCTACGCCTGCTGCACCCCACTGATCGAACGAGAGGCGAACGCCCTGGTTGTACAGTTCTTCAACCGAACCGCCCATACCGTTCCATCCTGCAAGTGCGCCCTCAGCGCGACAGAATGCCATTTCTGACGCAGTCATCCATACGCCCTTGGCATTGTTGGCAATGTTAACGGCTGAGTACAATCCGTCAGCAACGCTCTTGTTGCCGATGGCAGTGCCAGCCAGACAGCCAATCACCTTGCGTGCGCCTTCGGCTGAAGTTGCAGTAGGCTTGAAGTACTTCTCGATACGTGGGTCATTATATCCGTTCATGTATGTGTCGATGTCGGCGCAAGCACGTGAGTCGCCCCATTCCACACAAGTCTTGTACAGACCGTTGGGTGTGTAGGTGATGCAGAGATTGTCGTCGTTGCTTGTCATAACGCCTGCTGCTACAGCCTCTTCGCCATACTGCTTTGCCAATGCAGGCTCAACGAAGCGCATGCGGATAGCTACGCGGAGCTTGAGTGAGTTGGCAAACTTGAGCCACTTGGCAAACTTGCCCTGATAGCAGTTGTCGTAGGCTGCGTTGACTGTAAGGTCGGGGTCGGCAGCAACCATAGGCTGAATAATGCTGATGGCCTTGTTCAGGTCGTTGATGATGGCCTCATAAACCTCCTTTTGTGAACTGTAAGCCTGTGCGTCGTCGCTCTTTCCGATAGGGAATGCACCGTAAACGTCGGTGAAGTACTGGTAAGCGTGAGCGCGCAGAATAAGTGCCCATGCGTAGTTGATACCTTCACCGTTAGTAAGCTTCGCAATCTCATTGAATGCTGAAACTACCTTCGGACGCATGTCTTTGAAAGGATAGCCTGCCCATCCGTTAGGAGCGTTGAAGCATACGAAGTTTGAGCTGTTCCAACCGTGGTTGGCGTATGTAAGGTAGCGACCAAGATAGTTGCCGATGAGGTCGTAGTTCATCTGATAGGCATTTTCCTGCTCGGGGAATACATTGTTCTGGAGCTGAACGAGGAACGAACCGCTGGCGAAGTTGTCGCGGTTGAGCTGCTCGTTGTCTATTTTGTTGCCCGGACGGTTGGCGTCCTCAAATCCGTCGGTACATGACGTCATTGAGCCTGCACCGAGAAGGCATGCCGCTCCGATAAGGAACATGCCCGATATGTTGGATAATTTGGTTTTCATATACTCAGTATATTATATATATAATGTGTGAGGAATTAGAAGTTCACCTTCACGCTGAATCCCAGTGAGCGCAAGCTCGGTTGCATGAAGTAGTCGAGGCCCTGATAGAAGGTGCCGGTAGAAGCTGTCGACTCTGGGTCGAACGGAGCCTTGTTGTAGATCATGAACAGGTTGCTGGCAGTAAGGCCGAGTGTTACGCCCAGTTTGCCTACCAATGTGCGTGGCAGAGTGTAGCTGATGTGAGCCTCCTGAACGCGTACGTTGGTGCCGCTGTACATGTACTCTGACCAGATTGGGTTAGAACCGCCCACTACAGAGTAGTAGTTTTCTGCGCTGATCTTGCCCAGGTTTACTGGAATACCGCCGTTGTCGCGTGCGATAGCCGAAGCCTTTGACACACCGTAGTTGTCAAGGATGGCCTGAGTCTGCGACATTACGATACCGCCAAGACGAGCTGTGATGAGGAATCCGAAGTTGATGCCCTTCCATGCGAACTCGTTAGAGAATCCGAGGTTTGCCTTAGGCAGTACTGAACCGAGGAATTTAGGGTTAGAGAGTGTCTTTCTCTTGATCTTGCCGTCGCTGATAAGTATGTTGCCTTCAGCGTCGCGCTCGAAGTCGACGTATGTGTACATGTCGCCCATTGAGCCGCCCTCGCGCAGGATGGTGCTCAAACCTTCGAGTCCGCCTTTTGAGATGAGGTTCTTGCTGTTTTCAACATCGCTGCCGAAGAGCTTGATAACCTTGTTCTCGTTGGCTGAGAATGTGAATGTCGGGTTCCATGTGAAGTCGCCCCAAGTCTTGTTGTAGCCGAGTGAAAGCTCGATACCACGGTTGCGGATGTTACCTGTCTGAACGTAAGCCGAGCTGTAGCCCTCAACCTGATAAGGTGCTGTTACGAGTTGCTTCTTTGTGTTCGACTGGTAGAGAGTAACGTCGAATGTGAGAGCATTGTTAAGGAAGCGTGCTGTAAGACCTGCCTCCCATGAGTTGGTGCGCTCCGGATAGAATGTGTCAGGGAACTTGTATGTTACGGTGTTGTACTTGCCTGATTTCGGGTCGTACTCGTAGCGTGCGCCTGAAGAGAGGTTTGTAGGAATGGCTGTACCTACTGATGCCCATGAACCGCGTACCTTGAGATAGTTGATCCACTCCGGCATCTTCATCATTTCAGAGATAACTGCCGACATACCTACCGAAGGATAGAAGAACGATTCGTGCGGAGTGCCTGACAAAGCTGAATCCCAGTCGTTACGTCCGGTGAGTGTAAGGTAGAGCATTGAGCGCCATCCCAACTCAACGTTGGCGAATACAGAGTTGATGTTGTGCTTGTTTTCGGCGTAGACAGGACGGTTGTCGTTGGTCACCTGTCCGTAGTCGATGGCATTGGGAGTGAAGATGTTGGACGGAGCCTTCAATCCACCCTGATAACCCTGCTGGCGATAGTGTGTGCGCGACATCGAAGTACCCACGTTGGCACCAATAGAATAGTTGCCGAGGGTCTTGTTCACGTTGACCATAAGGTCGCCGTAGAGGTTGCGGTCGAACGCATTGTTGTAGGCATAGAAGCCGTAGTCAGAGTGAGAGAAGATATTAATGGTCGAAGCATAACGCTTGTCCTGGGCGAATGTGTTGGTGTCGTCCCAACGCATACGTCCGGTTACGTCGAGCCAGTCGAAAATCTTGTACTTGGCGCTGCCGCTTACCATGTAGCGGTTGCGGTTGTTGGTACGGTTCATTCGCTTAGCCACCCAGTAAGGGTTCTGCATCTTGTAGTCGTCGCCGAAGTTCCAGTTCTGAACGTAGATGCCGCGTGAAGCGTCCCAAACCTCGAATGTACGGATAGCGTCGAAGCTCTCGCCGCGTGGGAAGAGGTACAAGCCTACGAGCGGGTTGAAGTACTGACCCTGAGCCATGAGGTTCTGGTCCTTCTCCTTGATGTAGTTGAATGAGAAGTCGAGCTGCAACTTGTCGTTCAACATTGAGGTAGTGTTGCGGAATGTTACGTTGTAGCGGTCGTAGGCACTGTTTGTGATGATACCGTCGGCGTTGGTCGTTCCGAGTGAGATATAAGTCTGGTTCTTGTCGCTTCCGGCAGTTACAGCTACGTTGTTCTGTATGTTTGAACCGGTGTTGAAGAAGTCCATCGGGTCGTAAGAGCCAAACTGCGACTCTGCCTTTTCGCCCCACGACTTCACTTCGCCCGGACGGTTGAGGTAAGAGTTCTGGAATTTAGGGCTTACAAACGGACGTGAGAACTGTGAGCTGTGCGAGATCTGTACGCTCACCTTGCCCTCCTTGCCACGCTTTGTGGTGATCATGATGACACCCTGGGCTGCTGCCGAACCGTAAAGGGCTGCGGCTGCCGGACCAGAGAGCACTGAGATAGACTCGATGTCCTCAGGGTTGAGGTCGCTGATGCCTTCGCCAGCAGGCTGGCTTGAGTAGATTGATCCTGTCTCGCCTGAATTGCGGTTGCTGACAGGCACACCGTCAATAACGTAGAGAGCCTGGTTTGACTGGTTGATTGACTTCGGTCCGCGCATCACTACACGTGTAGCACCACCCATACCGGCAGAAGAAGCGTTGATGTTAACGCCTGCTACTTTACCCGAGAGCGAGTTCATGAAGTTGGCGTTCTTCACCTCGTTGAGGTTCTCGCCACCCATCTTCTGTACGTTGTACGAAAGCGCTTTCTCCGAACGCTTGATGCCGAGGGCGGTCACAACTACGTCGCCCAGCACCTGAGTGTCCTCCTGCATTGTGAGGCTCATTACCGCCTTAGCCTTAACCTTGAGCGGAGCATAGCCCATATAAGACAGCTCGAGCTCCTGGCCAGGGTTAGCCTTGATCTGGAAGTTGCCGTCAATGTCGGTCACGGTCACCTCTTTAGTGCCTACAGCCTTAACGCTTACGCCGATGAGCGGTTCGCCGCTTTTGTCGACAACAGTTCCCTTGACTACACCTTTGGCATCTTGTGCCATGCTGCTCGTGTTGAGGCTTGGCGATGCTAAAGGTGCGGCTGTAGCCTTACCTGAAGCGTAACCTGCCATTGACACGGACGCAAGCAGCGACAACGCTACAACGTTACGTCGTCCCGTCATCTTCTCCATGATTTGGTTGAGATTAGTTTTCATAAAGTTTATATAGTTTAAGAATAAATCTTGTTGGGTGATGCTTGTTGGTTTTATTAAACATGCATCAACTAACAGATGGTTTTATTTATCTTAGTAGATAGTTCTTATTATATTGTTGATTTAGTAAGATGGTTTACAGGTTTAATCCAAAACTTCAGAATGCAAAATTAAATATTTAGTAAATAAGTTCCAAATTAGGGGGGGCTTTAATAAAATTTAACACGCAATTTATGCGTTAGTACCACTGAAAAGGCAATGCTTGATAGTAGGATAAATGTGGCCATAAAACAAAACGAGTCCTTTTGGCTTGCAAAAGGACTCGTTTTGAAGAGCAAAAGGACCCCTTTTGCATGGTAAAAGGACTCGTTTTGGAAGGCAAAAGGAGTC